>CAZYKR010000016.1:19927-28743 GCA_964648005.1 uncultured Iamiaceae bacterium | reverse complement strand
CCCCGAGCTCGGCGGCGAGCACGGGGTCAAGATCGCTCCCACCATCGAGCGCGTCCTCCACGGCGATGAGCGTTGGGCAACGAGCCCCCAGGTCAGCGAGCCTCGTCGCGCTCAACTCGCCCGAGAGGGCGCCCTCGACGATCTTCTTGAGCGCCGGCTTGAACTTGGGACCGGCGGCTCGGCGGATCTCTTCAAGCGGATCGGCTGTGGGTGGGGCGGCGGGCACGTACACCACCAGCTTCGGCGGCTCGCCACCGGAGAAGGCGCCCTCGACGCGGCGTCGCAGGTCCCACCACGAGCCGTCGTACCGCTCGACGTTCCAGCCTTCGGGCACGACCGACTCGGCGATCGATTCGTACTCCTGCGCGGGGTCGTCCCACACCACGAGGTGGTGGCGCCGACACCGCTCGGCCAGCTTCGCGGCCAGCTCACGGCGCGGTGCGCTGAGCGAGCTCACAGCGCCTCCCGCCACGTATGGGCCGTCGCCCAGTCGAGCTTGCCGGCGCGGAGTTGGCGGCGGATGTCGGCCGGGTCTTTGGACCAATCGAGCAGGGCGTCAGCGAACGGGGCGGCGCACACTACGAAGCCGTCGTCGAGATCCGGGATCCACCCTGTGGACGCGATGCGCGCAAGCGTGCGGTGCAACCCACGCAGCTCCTCGCTCAGGCTGCGCTCGGAGTCGAGCGCTTTGGTGATGGCGCGCGCCGCCGACGCATCCTGGCTCGCACCCGGTGTCGATGCCTGGAGCTGTGCCGACTCCAACCGTCGGATCTCTGCCTCGCTCGCCTGATATCGCCGCTCCGCGTGCGCCGCCGCGGCATAGATCGCCTCGCGGCTGAGCATCGGGGCGTACAGCCACACCGTCCACGAACGAGATGGGACGGTGAGGGGCCAGTAGAGCGGCGCCTTCCTGCGACTCTTCGTGTAACGAGACAGGTGATCCTTGAAGAACCGCTTGCGCAGGTACATGCGAAGGTCGGGAACGCCGAGCATCTCGCATGTCTCCTCCATCAGCGCGGCGGGATCATCCACGAGTGCGGCAGCAGCCCGCTCGACGAGCCCCACCAGGTCCGCCGGATGCCCGGGCTCGTCGACGACCACTCGATGATCGGTGAGCGGAATCGGGTAGCCGTCCGGCAGATTGGTCGCCGGATAGCCGTCCGGACCGACAAGCATGCCTGGCGGGCAGACTGGAAATGGGGCGAACGGGTCCTCATCGACCGGAGGCGCCAGCGACGGATCCCGCCCGATTCGCACATCCCACCTGCCGAAGGAGCTACCGATGAGGTAGGACGCCGTACTTCGAGCGAATGCATCCTTCTCGCCGGGGGGCTCCAAGTTCCATTGCTCCACCACGTCAACGATGGAGGACGGTGACACCTTGAGGCCATGAGCGATCACCTCAAGTCGGCGATCGGTGATGTACGTGAGGTTGGCAACCGCCCGCGATCCACCGCCTCGCTCGATCAGCTCACGGATGGTCCGGTCGATTGGCTGCACGTAGAGCCGTGCGATCTCCTCGTCGACGTCGTTCCTCACCGGATACGCCATCGGGTGGGGGCCAAGCTCATCATCGAAGAACGCAAGCGAATCGGCACCAAGGTCAAGCGCCTTGGCAGCAGCCTCCTCGACTCGCTCCGACAATCGCAGGACCTCCATGTGCGAGCGGAGCGTCGACCGCTGCGACGCGAAGGCACTTGTCCCGTCACTCGCTCGAATGGGAAGGTACGCGAACCTCCTTGTGGTCTCGTCCAAGTCATCTGGGGCGGCCGCTGCGGCCACAATAAGGGCCACTGCCTCGGGAGCCGCTGCCTCAGGACCGGGCCACGGAAGCTTCTGCACGAGACCGACTTCATAGCTGCGCGACTGCCCCCCGGACGATGTCTGATCGGCGGTTGACACGCTCAGCTCAAGGAGCCCGGTGACGAATCGAGACGACAGCCAACCGAGCACACCGAGCAGAGAGCTCCGCTCGCCGATTACCGCGGGTCCTTTGTCAGCGAACACGCCGCCGGCGGGCAGCACTCGCAGCCCAAACCCTGAGTTCGTCCTGCGAGGCCAAGTCAAGCCAGCGCTGAAGTATTGCTGGGGGTTGCGAACGACAGCGCCGGGGAACTCACGCAAGCGCTCCCCGTCGCGCTCGTAGTCAACGACGAGATGGATGTCCGCCCAGAACGGAGAGTACTCGCCGCCCTTTGCGAATGGAGCCCACCGCTTACCATCGAACGTCTCTTCACGAGAGCGAGCGATGCGAGAAGGGTCGACTTCCCAGAAGGCTCGAACGAACCGGAAATCGTCGCCGGTCTGCAGCCCGACCCGCACCTCGCCACCGTTCCCTTCTAGCGGTGGGTATTCCGTGAACAAGCGTCGGATATCCGGGCTCATCCAGTACGCCATCGGCGAACCTGGTACCGCATCGAACGCAGATGGAGCCACACGAAACACGCGATCATCGCCTGCCCCGTCCCCGCCATTTCGACATGCATCAGCTAGTGCAGCCGCTCGCGCCGCTGGTGGTTCACGGAGGAGTCGGATGAATGTGGCGGGGTGTTCGTGGCGAGCGCGGCCAGGCCGCACCACATAGGCCGCGGCCTCGACCATCGCGTCGTGCATGACTCCGAGGCCAAGGTCGGCGAGAACGGTCAGGTCGTTTCCGAGCAGCACCTCATCGCGCCACCGTTCGAAGGTGGTGAGGAACATCCCCGCCCGCGAGGTGATGGCACCGAGGTAGCCCTCAGGCTTGCATAGCTCCAGCCCACGCCCGACGAACGCGGCGAACAGGTTGTAGTCGCGCGTGGGGATCCATGGATACGCGGCCTTGAGGTACGGCTTCGTGTCCGGGATCGGTTCTCCGAACGGCGGGTTCATCAGCACCGCGTCGTACCGCTGAGCGAGGACCTCGATGAGCCGGAGTGCGTCGCCGCCGTCAGCGGCGAGCACGCGCTCTTCGGCGCTTGACGTCACCCGGTCCGCCGCCTTCTGTGCGGCGTCGAGCGCTTCACCGACGATCGCATCAACGTCGAGCTCGCCCAGCTCGATGCCGTAATCGACGAGAGATCCCTGCGCCTTGCTCGCCTGCTGACGAGCTTGCTTGCCGCCGCGACCGCCGCCGTAGCTCATCCGGCGAGCGGACTCGCCGGTCAGCACCTCCTCGATCTTCAGCAGGCTGCCGAGTTCAGGGGCCCGGTCGAGAAGCTCGATGACCTCGGCGAGGAAGTCACGTCGCGCCGCCGGGACCGACGCGAGCAGCTCTGCCCGACCGGCCGGCCCACCCGGCACCGCGCGCGCACACACGACGTTCGGTACCGGGAGCAGGCCATCAGGACGATGGCGCCGAGCCCGGAAGATGATCGCGGCCGACGCGACCTGCGCCGCGCGCGCATCGATGTCGACGCCCCAGAGACACCGGACGATGGCCGGCGCCGCTTGGCTAGCGTCGACCCCCCTCAGCTCCCAAGCGCGCTCCAAGATGTCGTAGGCCCCGAGTAGGAAATGCCCGGAACCACAAGCGGGGTCGAGGACTCGCACCTCTTCGAGATCGAGGAGGTGCGACGCTGGCTCGATCTCACCGACGAGCAACTCGAGCTCTTCTGCTAGCTCCACGAAGCCGCCCTCGACCAGGCGACGCCCCAAGGAGTTCTCTGTCAGGAACTTCACGACGTAGTGGGGCGTGAAGAACTGGTTGCGCACCGCGAGCTCACGGGAGTCCTGCGGCTGGGGGTGATCCCGTCGCATCTCGGAGCGCTCTTCGTCGCTGTTGAAGAACTGATAGGTCCACCCCAGCGTGTCAGGTGCCGCCCAAGCCGACCCTTGGTCGTGCGGCTCGGCGAGCACATCGTCACGAATGAGCGCGATCAGCGGGTCAACCGCGGCCGGCGGAGGGCGCAGGGCAAGCAGCGGGTTGCGCGGGTCGAACAACCGCGGGATGTCGTGAGCCAGCTCGTCGCCGCAGATCTGCAGGTACGTCCAGTAGCCGGCGTCGTCGTCGCTGCCGAGCAGCGGGGCGACCTCCAGGAGTTGCCGGAAGCCCGACGACCGCCGACCCTGCACTATCGACTCGGGGATCAGGCCGAGCGCCTCGGCAACACGGATGGCGATGAGCCTATTGGTGTGGGTGAACGCGGCCTCGCGCACCAAGAGATCGGTTCGGCCGCCGAGCGCGCGCCAGAGCCCGATCAGCTCCTGCCTCGACTCGGATTGCTCGGGGGTGAGCGTGAGCCGGCTCTCGTCCTCGGGCTCACCCGAACCCCGGATGCCGTAGGTCCCCTCGAGGGCGCGCCGGAGCTCATCCGTCAACGACGACCGGAGCTTGCCCACAACCTTGTTCAGGGCGTTGCGTTCGGACTCACTGAGCTGGTCCCGCCGCCGGGTCACGTGAGTCGCACCTCTTTGTCCTCTGCGAGCGCTTCGAGCGCCCGCGCACGCACGGCGTCGAGAGCCTCATCGAGCTCCTCGACCGCGCGGATCGGACCGTGCCCCGACTCATGCAGGATCGAAGCGACGTTCAGGCGGACGATGCGGCCGGCCGAGCGGACCGCGTCGAGATCCGCCCGCACGAGGTCCACCGCCTCGGAGAACCGGGCACGGCGGGCGAGAACCTGCTCAACGGTCGTCGCTCCAGACGGGTCGAGTTGGGCGAGTCGCGCGTTGAGGGCTGACTCGACCACCTCGTCGTCGAGCCCTTCCGCCTCGGCCGCAAGATCGGCGCGCAGCTTTTCCAGCACGGTCGCGGCGTCACCTTGGGACTCAATCAGATGTTGGTCCTTCGCCGCGGTCACGGTGCCCACGAGAGCGCGGACCTTCGGCAGCTGCTCGATCAGATCGCCGGCCGCCAGGAGGTCAGCCAACTCGTGGCGTGCCGCGCGATCTTCAGCTGGCAATTCGGCGTCAGGAATCGACGCCGCTTCACGTGCCCGGTGGAACAAGGTCGGGTCGTCTGCGATGAGGTCGGTGATGGGCCGGGCGACGGCGATACCTGCCTGCAAGTCGTCCCACTGCTTGGCCAGCTCGGCAACCAGATAGGCATCGTCTTCGTCGCACGCGGCAAGCACACGCCGGGCCGCTTCCACTGCGCTCGGCACGGTGATGCCGGCGCCGTTGAGAAAGCTGACCGCCTCGGCGACGGGCTGGCGTTGGGGGCCGAATGCGGCACGAGCCCGTGCGGCGAGCTCGTCGAGCGCGACGGGGCACGTGGAACCGGTGAGCTCGGTGAGCCGTTCGGCAAGCCGCGACCGAACGGCAAGATCAGGCCCGGTGTCGTTCGGCGGGCGGACCAATGCGGAGCGGAACGGCTGCACGCCTCGGAACACGGTGTCGAGGCGACGGTCGCTGACCGCGGTGATGCGCTGGCCCTGGTGAGCGATCTCGACAAGGCCGGCGCGCAAGGCGGCCGCAACCGTGGCCTGGAGAACCTCGGGCGAGGCCCCGTATGGGGCGGCACCGAAGTGGCGCTCGAGGTACTGCCCGGTGGCCGGTTGGCCGTAGTCGTCTCGGCGGTGGACCTCGTCGACGACCAACCGGATTGGCCCATGATCGGTCACCAGCTCGGGGCCGCGCGGTGTCATCGTGAACAACCGGATGCCGTCGTCGCCCAACGCCGACGGGAGCAACGACAGGTCGTCGGTGCGCGCCACCTCCAACGCAGTCTTGGGGTCGATCTTGGCGGCGAACGTGGCCAGGTGTGGATAGATGCTGTCGAGGCGATCCCGTACCGCGGCCTGCACCGCTTCGACCAACGTTCCCGCGGGCGCGGCGTCCTCGACGCCATGGAAGATCACGCCCCCCTGGTCGAGATCGCCGCGCACCCGCTCGAGGAACTGCCCTTCCGCACGGCGCTGACGCCCGCGCTCCTCGGCCACGAGCTCCCGAGTCGTGTCCGACATCGAAGCGGTCGAGTTTCGCTCGACCATCTTGCGGCTGCGAAACACTTCCTTCAGCGCAGTCAAGGCGTCGCCTCCCTGGCGATACCACCAGACGACGCGGTTTGCCGCCGACCGCTCTCGTGTAGCCGGGACAAGTTCTGCTGGCTCCTGTTCGGGCTCGAGGGCCACGAGTTCGACGATGACATCGCCGTCGGTCACCTGCTCACCATCGAGGACAAGCCCGATCTTGAACGAGCGACCCTTCGTAACAGCGAGCCGCGCGCTGAGCTCGTCCTTGAAGATCCGACGCCGCTCCCGTGTCTCGTCTCCCAGGCTGACACGCATCTGACGCTTCTCGTCCCACTTGCGTTGCTCGTCTGACTGAAGCTGGAAACCGTTGTCGGTCTCACGGAGCCACCCGGCCACCACGAGTCGCTTCGTCGCGTCCTCGATCTCTGCACGGCGCGACTCGGCCTCTGCTGACGGATGAAGGAGCACCGCAAGGTTCTGCGCATCGAGAGGCAAGGAACGCACGCCATGAACCAGAGCAACGACCTTCATCACCTGCGCCTCGATCGTGGCGGCGCCGAACTCCTCGACGACCTGATCGATCTGGTGTCGGAGTCCAGTGTCGATGACGTCGATCAGCAGGTCATACGAGCGGTCGAGCGTCACGAGCGCGCCGACTTCCTCGTTGGCGAGGCCGACTCGGGGATTCGCGAGGAGCTGCTGGGCGTGCTGGATGATGGTGCGATTCGACCCACCCAACGGCGCGCCGGCTCGCAGCTGGCTCCGGCGTTGAGTCACTGCGTCGATGAGGAGCTGGACCTGGTACGGGAGGAGCGGGTACAGGCGCACGAACTCGTCGGTGGCGAACTCGTCGGACCGGCGATCGGAGTTCAGACGGAGGTTGGCGGCGAGCCGCTCCTTCACCGGCGACACGAGAGCTTCGAGCTCGCGGCGGCCCGCGTCGGACTTGTCGAGCACCCGCAGGCTCACGACTTCGCGAATGTCTGACGCGGTGAGATCCACTCGGATCGGGAACCGATCCTTCACCCGCGCGACCTCGACGACCTTGCCCTCCAACGAGTCGAGGACCTCTTCAAGGCGCTCCTGGCTCGTCGCCACCAAAAACAGCCGGCCCTGCTGCTTCTGCACGGCTTCGGCAAGCCCCTGGAGGGCAAGCATCCTCGTCCGCGATCTCGCGACGTACTGGCCGGTCTCGTCGACGACCATCACGAGCCGGCGGGCGCCTCCTCCTCGCCGTTCAACGAGCTGCACGGCACGCTGCGCGAACCAGTTGGCGTCGACAGTTGGCGGGATGAACGCCTTCGCCCACGAATCCGCGGCCGGAAACGTGGCCGGATCGAGCTCATGGAGAACCCTCGATGCCATGTTCGGCGCCAGCGTGGTGTGGCGGACCAGATCCCACGGCTTGCCGTGGACCGCTTCGAAGGTCTCGATGAATGCCTCGAGTCGCCCGTCCGTTTCGAGGTCGAACTCCAACGCGGCCAGGCTGGGTTCACGCGCGTACCCGAGTCGTTGGAGCACGGCCCGGTACACGGGAAGAACCACGTGCTCCTCTGCCTCGACGTCGTGCGCGCTCGACAGGTCAAGCAGCGCCGTGATCGCGGTGCCCTGGTTCTTCGGGTCGAGCGCCCGCGAGAGCAGGGCACGGAGTTGCGGCGACTCGACGCGCTCGAAGAACCGATCGACCACCGGCCGTCCCTGGACGGTGCGGTTCTCCAACAAGTAGCCGAGAACCTTGGCGAAACTGGACTTGCCCGAGCCGAAGAAGCCCGAGACCCACACGTTGGTGCGATCCGATCGATCGTCGAAACAATCGACGTACTCCCGCACAACCTCCTCGAACTCGTCGCGGATGCGGTCGGTGACGACGTACTCGTGGATCTCCGACGCGACCACCGCCTCGTCCGCAACATCGACCTTGACGACTTCCTCGATCGTCCGCCCGATGTCCTGACGGAACAGCTCACCGACGCTCGTCACGAGCTCCCCTTTCGCTCACCACGCGCAACGATCATGGCCCGGTAGCCGTACGCGGGCTCCGTCTTCCCCATGAACCGCAACCCGTAGTCGCCTTCGATCGTGCCGGGATAGAGAAGCACCAGTGGGATGCGGACGCCCGTCCTCAGCTTGAGATCGTCGAGCAACGCTGATGTGCGGTATCCGGGGTAGAGCGCCCCAGCGCGATACAGCACCGCCGCCCAACGGCCGGTGGGCGGCGGAAGTCGGCGAGCCACGCGCTCCGTAAGGGACGGTGGAAGGCGAAGCAGCTGCCCAACGGACCGGTGAACCTGAGCCTGAGCAGCGACGTCGCCATCGGCCTCACGCTCCTGAGCCACCAGCTCGTCGAACATTCCCGACTCGTCGATGGCTTCCCAGAACGCGTCGGCCAATGAGACCGACACCGATTCGACGTCGCGGCCGCCCGCGCGAAGCCAGGTCGCCATCTTGACCACTTCGTTCCGGACCGGGAACTCCTCCTGCGGGTCATAGACGTACACCCAGCACGGCACAGTCGAGCCGCCGTCGTGGTCGTGGTAGTCAACGATGCTCTGCGCGATGTCGAGGAGCGCCGGGTCGAGCCCGGCGTTACGCGGCGGCATGGACCGCCTCCGTCAGCGACGCTGCACGCCATTCGATGCGCACGACTGAACCGGCGCGATTGAGCCCGATCACCCCATGCTGCGCAAGATCGGCCATCAAGGCCGCTACGTCGCTCGGCGTCAATAGCCAGCGCTTCCACGCCGGCGCCACCTCCATGCTCGCCGCAGTAACGCCAAGCTCTTGGAGCCGCCAGCAAACGTAGGCGAAGCCGCCGATCGACGGGTCGTTCCAGTTGTGCGGCTTGATCAGGAAGGCGCCGATCGCGATGAAGAACAGGATCAGGCCGACCTTGAGCAGCACCATCATGTTGTTGCTGTCGGCCGA
>CAZYKR010000016.1:17605-19917 GCA_964648005.1 uncultured Iamiaceae bacterium | reverse complement strand
GCTGCCCGATCTCCTTTCGCGTCCCTGAGCGCACACCGGTGAGCACCCCGAAATCGCGCAGGGTGGCAAGAAGGGCACGGGCCACCCGGGTGCGCACGGCATCCGACCACGCAGGGGTCACACCTCGCGCCTCCTGTTCGATCAGCCACCCAACCGCATCCTCAACCGTCACCGCCGAGCGGCCGCCCTCGTACCAAGAGGACAACGCCTCCTCGACAAAGGCGGCGAGCAGCGGCTCAGCTCGACTCGTCTCGAAGTAGCAAGCATCGCTGAACGCGTGGCGGTCGGTGTCGACGAGCACCCGGAGCGCGCGAATCACATGAGGGCCGGGATCAACGAAGCGCGGCTTGAGGATCCGATCCATGAGGTCCTTGCGGCGTACCGCCGAGGCGCTACCGAAGACGTTCGCGTCGATCGCAGCGTTGATGTTCTCGTCAACCGATCGATCGTCATCCCATGACGCGACGAGGAGCGCCGCCGCGTCGAGCAGGGCTCCGCCCTTCTGCAGATTGGACGTGAAGCGAGCGCCGGTCATGCGGACAGATCCACGTAGGGGATGTCGAGCTGGCCGGTTTGGCCGATGTAGCCCGTGGCGAGCTGGACGAGCAGGTCGAGCCGGGCTGGGCCCGACGCGAGGTCGCCCGACGAGACAACTGACCGCTGCTGCGGGCTGGGGCCAGCCACGGCGATCCAATCAGCGATCCGCCCGGTCGCGTCCTCCGGCGTCGTCCACGACCGCAGTTCGTCGATGAGTTCGCTCTCACCCACGCTCTTCAGCTCCGCCAGGTGCGCGTGAGCCCATCGAGCGAACGGCAGGAGTGGGGAGAACAGGTGGACGGCGTTGGGCCGTGGGAGGACCTGTTGATGGCGACGGGTGGCGGACAACAGCGCCAGCTCAGCTCCCACGATCGAACTCGTCCTACGGAAGCCGGCGAGGGCGAACCGCACTGCCGGGTTCAGCCCTTGACTCGACCACCAGCCCGCCAGGTCGGCCTCGCCGAGCCGGGACACGCCCAGCACGAGCCGGATCGCGGCGGCTGGCTCGACATCTTGGCTGGTCTCGGCGTTCAGGGCGCTCACGGCCCAACTGTATGCGGACCTTGTGACTGCGGCCGCCGTCGTCTCCTGAAGGACCAACCAGACAGGGCCGCCGACGACGATCGCTGGCGGTCCTCTAGGGCCGATGACAGTGCCACGACTTCCCAAATCGGGCGTTTGGGACATCCCAAGCGCTGGTCACAGCGTTGGGAAGTGCCTCGGGAACCTCGACCGTCGGTAATCCAGTCGCGGCCATGTCCGCACCGCCGACGGCGGCTGCCTCGATATCCACCGTCACCTTTCGCCTGCCGCTGACGCAGTACTGGGGTGATGGCGTCGCGTCGGTATGTCCCGTTGAAGCGGGTCCCCGAGGAGCCCGGCTACGAGTGGGTGACCGAGCGCCTGCTCCGTCGGCTGGTCTACGAGCGCCGGGTCGCCTACACGAAGCCGGCGAACCGCGTGCTGATCGATCTCGACGACCTCGATGACCTGGTCGAGGCATGCCGCCAGGAGCCCGCCAGGTGAGTGCACCGTCCTGTGGCGCTGGCCGATGGGCGTTCTCCGCTCGTGGGTGGCCGCCGCTCGTCCCGGTGGCCGCCGTGCCGCGCGTCGTGCCGGCCGCGCGGCGTCCGCCCGTCCCGCGTGTCGTGCCTTGTGCCCTGCCGGCCGCGCCCGTTTCCGCCGTCCCCCGTCCTTCCTCGTCGGCCGTGCGCGCCTGTTCCTGCTCGCGCGCTTGGCCGGGCTCGTCCTGCGGCGGTGCGCCGCCTGCGGCCGCGTGAAAGGGCGGGAGACACAGTTGGACCTTGCCCTTCGGGCAAGGTCCCAACAGGTCCTCGGGAAGTCCCAAGGACTTCCCGGCGGCCTTCGGCCGCGACTGCTCGGTCCGTCGGCGTCAGGGCGGCGGAGGGTCGAGCGTGTCGTCCTCCTGGCAGCGATTGTCTGGCACTGCTCGGCGGCCGCAAGGTCGTTCGTCCTCGCTGCGCTCCGGGCGCTCCACCTTGCCCCCGCCTCCGCTGCGCCAGGTTCGGCAGTCAAGGAGGTGCGGGGGATCCCTGGTCGGATCGGCGCCGAGGACGTCCTCGTTGCTGGCAGTGCGCTCGTGGACCTGGTCCTCGAGCGGTCCTCCCGACCCTCGCGAGGACGTCCTCGCGCGTTGCGATCGAGTGCTGCCGCCGCTGGCGAGAGGTCGCTGTGACGAAGAACCGCGTCACCGAAGCCGCGGAGCGCGTGCAGTACTGGAGAGAAGGCCTTCGCGCGGAAAGGACGGTTCGATG
>CAZYKR010000016.1:0-17595 GCA_964648005.1 uncultured Iamiaceae bacterium | reverse complement strand
CTGCCGGTCCGGCTGCCCGAGGTCGAGGATTACGCGCCGAAGGGCAAGAGCCCGTCGGGCGCAGCCGGGAAGATCGCGGACTACCTGCACGGCAAGAAGCCCGATCGTGGCCGGCCGATGGAGGACCGCAAACCACCCGAGCCCGAGGTGCCCGAGCGGGTCACAGCGGATCGGGCGACGCCCGGTCCGGGAAAGCCGGACACGGTGACGGGCTACTACAGCGATTCGGCCGAGGGCACCGTCCAGTGGGTCGGCTCGGGGTTCGGTGCCACCCGCTACGCCGGGGAGGTCGACCGCGAGGAGTTCGTCGAGCTGCTGTTGGGCACCGACCCGCACAATGGTGCCCGCCTCATAGGCGGCAACGCCTCGACCGCCCGCAGTCGCGGGAACCGTGCCGGCGACCCGCACGTGCTCGACGGACTGGCGGGCGACGAGCTCGTCGGCCTGAAGGTGGCCGCGAAGTTCCTAGGCGTGTCCCGCGCCTATCTGAAAGTTCTCGCGGCGCGCACCACTGCCGCGCGGGACACCGGCACCGACCTGTCCGGGGCGTGGTTGGATGCCGCCAAGACCGGGCCGCGGAACGCGTGGCAGGTCACCGTGGACGAGCTGCACCGCCTGGCCGGCAGCCGGTCCGAGTCGGCGGTGGTGTTGGGCTACGACGTGACGTTCTCGTGCCCGAAGTCGGTGAGCTTGCTGTGGACGATGGTCGACCCGGACAGCCGGACCGAGATCATGGACGCCGTCGAGACTTCGGTGCGCTCAGGGATCGCGTATCTCGAGGCCAACGGGTGCACCGTGAAGATCGGCGGCGACCTCGTCGCCGGCGACGGCCTGCTCGCCGCCGGCTACCTGCATGCGACGTCGCGGGCGTTGGACCCGCAGCTGCATTGGCACTGCGTCGTGTTGAACGCGACAGTCGGACCGGACGGTGTCCCCCGGGCGTTGGACGGGCGAGGCCTGTTCGCCCACGCCAAGACCGCCGGGTACCTCGCCGGCGCGCAGCTCCGCCACGAGCTCGCAGAGCGCTTCGGGGTCGCGTGGGAACAGCCGGTCAACGGTCTCGCCGACATCGTCGGGTTCGACCGCGACACCATCGACGCGTTCTCGAAGCGAGCCAGCGAGATCAACGAGATCGCCGACGCGGCCGGCCTGCACACCGCCAACGGCCGCCAGGCCGCGGCGTTGGCATCGCGGGTTCCCAAGACCGCCGTCGACGCGGATGACCTGATCGAGGGCTGGCGCGACGAGCTGCTCACTCGTGGTTACACCCCCGACCGCCTCGAAGCGATCTTTCGCGACCACGCACCCGCGCGGCCGTCCGAGTCGCGGCTGCGCCGCCAGTTCGCGCAGATGCTCGGCCCTGACGGACTCACTCACCTGTCGCCCGTGTTCGATCGCCGTGACGTCATCCAGGCCCTCGCCGAATGGGCCGGCGATCGCCTCGACGCCACCGAGATCACCGACCTGGCCGACGAGTTCTGCTGCCGCTCTGAACTGGTTGCCCTCGACGGTGGCTGGTCCCGACCCGGCGCCGTCATCCTCCGGCGCGATGGTCACGCCGCTCCCGCTGCCAGCGGCACCGCCTACACGACCACCGAGCTCATCGAAGCCGAGATCGAGATCGACAACACCTTCGCCGCCGGCATCCGCGCGGACCGAGGCGTCGTTGACCCCGGCCGCCTCGCCGATTCGATCGCGGTGCGGCCGAACCTGGGCGACGACCAAGCCGCGATGGTCACCGCGATCTGCAGCTCCGGGGACCAGATCCAATGTGTGCTTGGCCCGGCGGGCTCAGGCAAGACCTACGCGCTCGAGGTCGCCGCCCGAGCCTGGGAAGCCGACGGCTACCACGTCGTCGGCGCCGCAGTCGCGGGCGTCGCCGCCGACGTGCTCGGCCAAGCCGTCGGGATCGAGACCTCTACCGTCGCCTCTCTCCTCGCCCGCAACACCCCGACCCAGCGATCGACGCTCGGGGCGCGGTCGGTGCTGCTCATCGACGAAGCCTCCACCGTCGGCACCCGGGATCTACGCGACCTGTGCCGCCTCGCCGAACGCGCCGGCGCCGTCATCCGGCTCATCGGTGACCCAGCTCAACACGGGGCGGTGACCGCCGGTGGCATGTTCGCTCACCTCGTCGCCAACCACCCGGAGCGGACACCCGAACTCACCGTGAACCGCCGTCAGACCGGCGAAGGACTCGACGAGGTGCGCCTCGCACTCGACGACTACCGCCACGGCCACCTCCGCGCCGCCATCGAACGCCTCGACCACGACCAGCGCATCACCACCGCCGAGTCGGCCGACGAGTTGCTCGACATGCTCGTCGCCGACTGGTACGTCGACCGCCAACACAACCACCAAGATCCTGAGCGGCCGGGCTCGGCGATGATCGCCGAGCACCACCACGAACGCGCACAGCTCAACGCTCGTGCCCGGGCCATGCTCGCCGCCGACGGCACCCTCCACGGCCCCCTTCTCGACATCGCCGGCCAGACCTTCCAGGCCGGCGATGAGGTGATCGCTCGGCGACAGGCGCGGCACCTCACCCCCAGTGGTGACCCCAACGGCTACCTGCGCAACGGCACCCGAGGCCGTATCACAGAGCTCGATATGACGACGGGACACGAAGGCGTGTGGCTCGACACTGGCCGGGCCCAGCCGATCTTCGTTCCCCGTGAGTTCCTAGAAGCCGAGGTCCGTCGCGGCGTGGTCGGCGGACTCACCCACGCCTACGCCCTCACCTCCCACGCCGCGCAAGGCGAGACCTACTCGGCCGGCCGGCACCTCGCCACCGACCGATCCAGCCATCAAGGCGTCTACGTCGGCCTGTCCCGCGGCAAGGACGACGTCCGCCTCTATGCCGTGCGCTGCGACCAGCTCACCCCCACCGTCCACGACGACCCGCACCTCCCGCGCCTCGAACCCGAGACCCGTCACGCCCGCGACGCTGTCGCCGCGCGGCTCGTCACCAGCCCCGACGAACGACCCGCCACCGTCATCGACCCGGACGCCGTCGCCGTCGCGCGCCTCGCCGAGAGCTCCCACCCGTCGGACCTTCGGCGCACGGCCCGAGTCACCGGACCCGGATCGATCGCCGACCGCGCCTGGCAGCGACAACGCCAACTCATCCAGACCCAGGCGTGCCTCCACCCCGACCCGGCCACGCTGCAACTGCTCGGCGCCCGGCCAGCACCCGGGCCCGAACGCACCGTGTGGGATACCGCCATCGGCGAGCTCGCCGTCCACCGGGCGGTCCACCCCGACGCCTCGACGCCCACCGCCCGACGGGAATGGCCCGCCGTCGCCGACGCCATCGACCGAGCCCGTGGCGCTGTCGGGCTCGGTCACCAGCCAGCCTTGGGACTCCCAACGCCAGAGCCCGAGCAGGTCCCAAGCCCCGCTCCGCCTGCCATCTCGGTCCCGGCCATCGGCATCGAGCTCGAACGCTGAAACCCGTGTCGCACCCCGACCGTAGGATGACCCTCCCCTCGACCCGAAAGGGTGACCCATGGCCAGCATCCACAAGCGAGCCGTGTCCTCCGGCATGCGGTACGACGTCCGTTACCGCGACCCCGACCACCGCCTCCAGAAGAAAGACCTTCACCAAGCTCGACGACGCGCGGCGGTTCGCTAACGCGATCGAGACCGACAAGGCGCGGGGCACCTACATCGCTCCCGACGCGGGCAAGGCCTGGTTCAAGGACTACGCCGACGAGTGGCTGCGATCCCAGACGTTCGAGGAGTCGACCCGCGACGCCGTCGCCCTCCGCCTCCGCAAGCACATCTACCCGACCCTCGGCGCCAAGGAGCTGCGGGCGATCAAGCCGAGCACGATCCAGGCGTGGATGCGTAGCCTCGACCATCTCGCCCCGCGCACGCGAGGGGTGATCCTCACGAACGTGTCGACGATCCTGAGCGCCGCCGTCGACGACGAGCTGCTCGCCAAGAACCCGTGCAACGCGCGGTCGGTGTCGAAGCCCAAAGCCGACACGAAGCGGGTCATCCCGTGGGAGGCCGACGCGGTGCACGGAGTGCACGACGCCATGCCCGACCGCTACGGCATCGCCGTGACGCTCGGCGCCGGCCTCGGGCTACGCCAGGGCGAGATCTTCGGCCTGTCGCCCGATGACGTCGACTTCCTGCGAGGAATGGTCACCGTTCGCCGCCAGATCAAGCTCTACTCCGACGGCCGGCTCGAGTTCGCCCTCCCCAAGGGACGCAAGGTGCGCCACGTTCCCCTGCCCGCCAGCGTGCGCGATGAGCTTGGGGCCCACCTCGCCGCTTGGCCGGCGGTTCCGGTGACGCTCGCCGGCGAGGGGGAGCCCATCCGGCTCATCCTCACCACTAGGGAGCGCACGGCGCTGGCCCGCACCTACTTCAACCCTTACGTCTGGAAGCCCGCGCTGAAGGAGGCCGGCGTCGCAGACAGCCGCGAGAACGGGATGCACGCGCTCCGCCACTTCTTCGCCTCGGTGCTCCTCGACGGCGGCGAGTCGATCAAGGCCGTCAGCGAGTACCTCGGCCACGCCGACCCCGGCTTCACCCTTCGCACATACACCCATCTCATGCCGACAAGCGACGAGCGAACGCGGAACCTCGTCGATGCGGCGCTCGGGACTTTGCGCGACAGGAATCGCACCAGACGGCAACAACTACGCTGACGTCTCGCGAGGCGGGCCGGACCATGACAGACGACGCAGCGATACGCAAAGACTTCGGGGGCAAGCTCGAGCTCGCATGCCGACGCGCTAAGGCGGCGAACTTCACCAACAAGTTCCTGATGGGCGAGGTTGGTGTCTCCGCCGACACCTGGGCAAAGTGGAAGCGCGGCGCCTCCACGCCGTCGGCCGAGCACATCTGCAAGGTCGTGGATGTCTTCCGGGATGAGATCGGAATCGAGCGAGCAAGCTGGTCCCAGAATCTCGAAGGATTTTCCAACGCCCTGCTTCCAGAGGCCGACGATACTGCCGACCCGTTGCCCTGCCCTTCAGTGGACTTCAGGTCGCGTGACCGACAGCCGACGCTCCTCCTTGAACAGCTCCGCGGGTATTGGGCCGCGTACTACAACTCGACTTCGCGCAACGATCGCGTCGTCGTGAGCCGAGACTTGCTCGAGGTTGCGGGGGTCCACAAGGCGGGGTACATCTCCTGCCAGATCACCGACAGCCACTTCACCTACAACGGCTTCTGCTTTGGCCATGGCGGAGGACTCGTGCAGTGGTTCTTGGAGAAGCAGGACCTTCACAACGAGGTGCTGTCCTACATGACTACGCGACCCGATCGGACCCCACCCGTCCTCCTTGGGGTGATGACCTGTACGAGCGGTGGAGTCAGCACGGTGGCGCAACTTCCCGCAGCGGCCCGCGTCGCTATGGTCCGGCTCGGCGAAGCGGGCGACCTCGCTGTCGACCTCGGCATGACCGCACGTGCACTGCAGGACCAACTTCGCAAGCACGTCCCGAGGTACCTCGAGGTGGACGGCGTGCCTCCATGGATCACGTCTGCAATATCGAATGTCATCGACCCGACTGAGCCTCCGTCAGCTCTGGTCGTACCGGCGGCTAGTGGGCCAAGCCGCGAAGATCGTCTGGAGACGCACCGAGGACTTCTCGACGAGCTGAAGGCCGGGCTGACGGCTGACTGAGTCTTCGCGCTTTCAGCACCCTTCCCGTTCAGCCCCTTGACGGAGGAGGATGACGGCTAAGCCAGGCCAACGCCCAAGGAGCCGAACAGATGGAGCACCCGGACTCGTTCATCAAGGAAATCGAGAGCTACAACGCCTCAGCCCTCGATCGCATCAAGCGTCACCCCTTCATCCTCGCAGCGCACTCGAACATGCTCACCGCCGAGCAGGTCTATCGCTGGATCTATTGCGCAGGGCGGGAGAGCCGTTCGTTTCCGACGATCCTCGAGAACATGCTCGGGCACGAACTGAACCCGAACGTGCGCCGCATCCTGGAGGAGAACCTCTACGACGAGTACGGGAGTGGAGATCCAGAGCAGGCGCACTTCCTCCACTACCTGCACCTCCTGAGCAAGATCGGCCTTGGCCAGGACGACTTCGACGGCTACGACGAGCGTGCCGGCATCAACCTCGCGCTCGAGCTCGCCGATTGGGTGAGCACTCAGCCCGACGTCGGCGTCGCCATCGGTTACATGCTCGTGAACGAGGGGATGACCTCCATCACGTACGGTGCCGTGGACGTCGCCCTGCACAGCTACCACCCGAGCGTGACCACGAAGTTCTTCGAGTTGCACGTCGAGGTCGACGCCGAGCACCTCGCACAGCTGTACGAGGCGGCGTCGCACCTCGGCCAGCTGGCCGAGTCGTCGATCAAGCGCGGGATCGACCTCGGAGAACGAGGCATGGCCGTCCTGCTGGACGAGGCGCTCGGCACCTTTCGCGCCGCCGCCTAGAAGACCAGCCGCTCATCAACCCATTGCCCGCGGTTCCCCGGCGCGCCCACGCGCTCCAGGGACGTGTGAGGTGACCTACCGAAAGGACGCCCATTGAGCTACGACCTGAAGAGTCACAAGATCGTCGCCATCGTCTCAAGCAAAGAGCCTGCACACGTCGCCCTGAACGTAGTCGGGCACTTGGGCATTGCGCTGGGCGCACTCGTCCCTCGCGGCGACCTCATGGGGCGACCGACCCTCGTCGACAAGTCTGGCATCGCCCATCCAGGGATCGCTCGCTACTCATTCATCGTCAAGGCAGCACGGCCGACGAAGCTCTATCAGGCCATCACTGCGGCACGCGATAGCTCCGACGTCACGATGGTTGACTATCCAAGGGCCATGCTTGATACCGGACACGACGACGAGCTCAACGCGATGATCGAGGCCGCGACCGAGACAGACTTGGACTACCTCGGTGCGATGCTCTTTGGCCCGTCCACCGCGGTCGACGAGATCTGCGGGAAGTTCACGCTCTGGCAACCTTCGCAGTAGGCCGGGCACAGCGCACGACAGCCCGGCGGATGCAGGCCACGTCAGCGTTGGCGGGCGCCATGGCACACCTATGGCACACCTCACCGGCGAACTGGGGTCAACACCGGTCAGCTGCGGTCACCTAATAGAGCAGGTCAACAGTACTTTCTGACCTGAACCGCAGGCCAGGAAACCCCGCCGGTTAGATGTCGTAGTAGAGGTGGAACTCCCAGGGGTGGGGGCGCAGGCGAAGCTGGTCGACCTCGTTGCGGCGCTTGTAGGTGATCCACGTATCGATGAGGTCGTCCGTGAAGACACCGCCGGCCTTGAGGAAGTCGTTGTCCGCCTCGAGCGCATCGAGCACGTCCTCGAGCGACGCCGGCACCTGCGGCACCGCAGCGAGCTCTTCGGGTGGCAGGTCGTAGAGGTCCTTGTCGACGGGCGTCGGCGGCTCGATGCGATCGGCGATCCCGTCGAGACCCGCCATCAGCAGCGCCGAGAAAGCCAGGTACGGGTTGGCCGACGGGTCCGGGCAACGGAACTCGATGCGCTTGGCCTTGGGCGACTGCGAGTACAGCGGGATGCGCACAGCCGCCGAACGGTTGCGCTGGCTGTACACGAGGTTCACCGGCGCCTCGTACCCGGGCACCAGCCGCTTGTACGAGTTCGTCGTCGGGTTGGTGAACGCCAGCACCGCCGGAGCGTGCGCCAGCAGACCCCCGATGAACCACCGAGCCAGGTCCGACAACCCGGCGTAGCCCGACTCGTCGTAGAACAGCGGCTCGCCTGCCTTCCACAGCGACAAGTGGGTGTGCATGCCCGACCCGTTGTCCTGGAACACCGGCTTGGGCATGAACGTCACCGTCTTGTTGTGCTGCCACGCCGTCTGCTTGATCACATACTTGAAGGTCATCAGCTGATCGGCCTGGCGCAGCAGCGAGTCGAACCGGATGTCGATCTCGGCCTGGCCGGCGGTGCCGACCTCGTGATGCTGCACTTCGACCGGGATGCCGAGCGACTGCAGGATCAGCGTCATCTCCGAGCGCAGGTCCTGGTGGTGGTCCATCGGTGGGACCGGGAAGTAGCCCTCCTTGTAGCGGGGCTTGTACCCAAGGTTCGGCTGCTCGTCGCGCGCCGTGTTCCAGGACGCCTCGACCGAGTCGACGGCGTAGAACGCCGAGTGCGCATCCTGGGCGAAGCGCACGTCGTCGAAGATGAAGAACTCCGCCTCGGGCCCGACGAAGCAGGTGTCGGCGATGCCGGTCGAGCGCAGGTGCTCCTCCGCCTTGCGGGCGACGTATCGCGGGTCGCGCGAGTACGGCTCACCGGTGATCGGGTCGTGCACCCACATGTGCAGGTTGAGCGTCTTGTGCTTGCGGAAGGGGTCGATGTAGGCGGTGTTGGGATCTGGGAGCAGGATCATGTCCGACTCCTGGATCTCCTGGAACCCCCGGATCGAGCTGCCGTCGAAGCCGAACCCCTCCTCGAACACGTCCTCGGTGAGCTCGGACACCGGCACCGAGAAGTGCTGCATCAGCCCCGGCAGATCGCAGAAGCGCACGTCGACGATCTCGACGCCCTCCTCGGCTGCCAGCTCGACCACCTCTGCTGGGGTGCGCTCCTCCACGATGCCTCCTCGACGCCCGGCACGCCCGAACGGCTCGAACCCGCGCCGGCGCGGACACTACCGAAACGCGCACGGGGAGCGGCCCATGCAGGACCGCTCCCCGTCGCAGGTCGACCCAGAGGTCTGCTTACTCGGCGAGTGCGCCGCAGCAGGTCTCCACGATCAGGCGGGTCACCGTGTAGGGATCCATGTTGGCGTTCGGGCGACGATCCTCGATGTAGCCCTTGCCGTCCTTCTCGACCTGCCACGGGATGCGCACCGACGCACCGCGGTTCGACACGCCGTAGCTGAACTCGGTCCAGGGGGCGGTCTCGTGCAGACCGGTCAGGCGACGCTCGACGCCGGGCCCGTACTGCGTGATGTGCTCCTGGGCGTTCTTGCCCAGCGCCTCACACGCCGTGATGACGGCGTCGTAGCCCTCGCGCATGGCGTTCGTCGAGAAGTTGGTGTGCGCACCGGCGCCGTTCCAGTCGCCCGGCATGGGCTTGGGGTCGATGGTGACGGCGACGTCGAAGTCCTCGGCGACGCGGTACAGCAGCCAACGGGCGATGTAGAGGTGATCACTGCAGGCGGTCGGACCGGCCGGGCCGATCTGGAACTCCCACTGCCCCATCATCACCTCGGCGTTGGTGCCCGAGATCTCGAGCCCAGCGTCGATGCACGCCTTGGTGTGGGCCTCGACGATGTCACGGCCGTAGATCTCGTCGGCGCCGACGCCGCAGTAGTACGGGCCCTGCGGACCGGGGTAGCCACCCTGGGGCCAACCGAGCGGGTGGCCGTCCTTGAGGAAGGTGTACTCCTGCTCGATGCCGAACCACGGCTCCTGGTTGCCGTACTTCTCCTCGGCGGCGGCGCAACCGGCGCGGGTGTTCGTCGGGTGCGGCTCCATGTCGACGGTGAGCACCTCGTTCAAGACCAGCACGTCGTCGCCGCCGCGGATCGGGTCGGGGCAGACGAACACCGGGTTCAGCACGCAGTCCGACTGGTCGCCCGGCGCCTGGTTGGTGCTGGAGCCGTCGAAGCCCCAGATGCCAGGCTCGACGCCGTCCTTGATGATCTTCGTCTTGGAGCGGAGCAGGGGCGTCGGCTCGGTGCCGTCGATCCAGATGTATTCAGCTCGGTAGGCCACGGAGGCTCCTCGGTTCATGTGCGGCCAGGCCGCGGTCCAACGGGTCCCGACACTTGCACGTCGGTGCCTTCTTCTCAAACGGTCGGCGGTGCTCCGGGCACACCGGTGCCGCTCCGACCGGCGATGAGGCTTTCAGCACCCGATTTCTGACCCGTTGCACCTATGTGAACGGAGTGTGAACTGGCCTGCAAACACGGCTTCTCACGTCGCAAACGAGGGGGCGGATGGGTCATCATGGCGCCCTATGGAACGCCAGCGGGAATACGTGCTGCGCACCGTCGAGGAGCGCGGGGTCCGCCTGATCCGCCTGTGGTTCACCGACGTGCTCGGACAGCTCAAGTCGGTTGCCATCTCCCCGGCCGAGCTCGAGAGCGCCTTCGAGGAGGGCATGCACTTCGACGGCTCGGCCATCAACGGCTTCAGCCGGGTCCAAGAGGCCGACGTCCTCGCCAAGCCCGACCCCGCCACCTTCGAGTTGCTGCCCTGGGACCGCGCCGACGACATGTCGGCCCGCATGTTCTGCGACATCGTCAACCACGACGGCAGCCCGTTCGAGGGCGACCCCCGCCAGGTGCTCAAGCGCAACCTCGACCGGGTGCGCGAGCGGGGCTTCACGTTCATGGCCGCTCCCGAGATGGAGTTCTTCTACTTCGCCTCGGGCAACCCGGCCAACGGCGAGCCCGAGCCCCTCGACTCGGGCTCGTACTTCGACCTCACCACCGCCGACGTCGCCAGCGATCTGCGCAAGCGCACCATCCACATGCTCGAATCGATGGGCATCCCCGTCGAGTACTCGTTCCACGAGGACGCGCCGTCCCAGCACGAGATCGACCTGCGCTACTCCGACGCCCTGTCGATGGCCGACAACGTCATGACGTTCCGCCTCGTCGTGCGGGAGATCGCGATGGAAGCCGGCGTGTACGCCACGTTCATGCCCAAGCCGCTCAGCGGCGTGCAGGGGTCGGGCATGCACACGCACCTCTCCCTGTTCGAGGGCGACGAGAACGCCTTCTACGAGGCCGGCGATCCGTACGGTCTGTCCAAGGTCGCCTACCAGTTCATCGCCGGCCTGCTCCGCCACGCGCCTGAGATCACTGCGGTCACGAACCAGCTCGTCAACTCGTACAAGCGCCTGATCGTGGGCTACGAGGCACCGACGTACCTGACCTGGGCGCGCAACAACCAGTCAGCGCTGGTGCGGGTGCCGCTCATCAAGGCCGGGAAGCAGTCGTCCACCCGCATCGAGTTCCGTTCGCCCGACCCCGCCTGCAACCCGTACCTGGCGTTCTCGGTGATCCTCGCCGCCGGCATGCGGGGCATCGAAGAGGGCTACGAGCTGCCGCCCGAGGCAGAGGCCAACGTCTTCGCCATGACCCAGGAGGAGCGGGCCGCCGAGGGCATCGAGTCCCTCCCCCAGTCCCTGTTCGACGCCCTCGAGGTGATGAAGCGCTCGGACCTGGTCGCCGAGGCGCTCGGCGAGCACATCTTCGAGTGGTTCCTGCGCAACAAGCAGTCAGAGTGGATGGACTACAAGACCCGTGTGACCCCGTTCGAGATCGAGCGCTACCTTCCGAACGTCTGAGGCGATCGACCGGACCCGACCATGGAACCGCTGCTCCTCTACCCCGACCCGCCGCCACCCGAGCTGGCGCAGGTGCTCGACTTGGCCGGGTATCCGTGGAAGGCGGTCGCGTCCGAAGAGGCTGCCCTCGCCGACGCCCCGGAGGACGGATGGGCCGGTGCGGTGATCAGCGCCGACGCCGACCCCGACGGCGCCTTCGCCCTCTGCCGCAGCCTGCGAAAAGGCGACCTGCCCCTCGAACCGCTGCTGCTGCTCGTCACCGGGGCGCAGCTGGCCGACCTCGAGCTGCGCGAGGACCTCTTCGACGACTTCTGCCTCTCGCCGTTTCACCCCCGAGAGCTCGAGGCACGGCTCAAGCACCTCTTCTGGCGGACCGGCCAGGGCACCCGTCCCGAGCTGGTCGAGTACGGCGATCTCATGCTCAACCTCGAGACCTACCAGGCGGCCATCGGCGGCGAACCGCTCGACCTCACCTACATGGAGTACGAGCTGCTGAAGTTCCTCGCGTCGCACCCGGGGAAGGTCTTCACCCGAGAGACGCTGCTGTCACGGGTGTGGGGGTACGACTACTACGGCGGCGCCCGTACGGTCGACGTCCACATCCGACGCCTGCGCGCCAAGCTCGGTGAGGAGCACGCCGGTCTGATCCAGACCGTGCGCTCGGTCGGCTACCGCTTCGGTCAGAGCCGCTGGGGCATCTGAGCGAGCCGCCGGCACCGCGCGATGCGAGGCTCCGCCCGCGACGCGTCGGAAACCCTCAGCCCTGGTTACCGAGCTCGACGTACTCGGTGTCGGCGTAGGCGTCAGCCGCCGCCTTCTGGGTGAAGAACCCCAGGATGCCCGCGGCCACGGCGCCGCTGATCAGCACGCCGACGGGGATGGCGACGACGAGGACGACGATGATGACGGCCGGTCCGAACCACTCGGGCATGGCGTCAGTCTGGCCGACACGGCCGCACGCACTCAAGCCTTGCGGCGAAGGCCGGCCTCACCGGCCGACGTGCGCCCAGGCCTCGACCTCGACGAGCGCCACCGCGGGAAGCTCCACCACCGCCACCGTCGAGCGAGCCGGACGATGGTCGCCGAAGCACTCGACGTATACCTCGTTCATGATCGGGTAGTCGCGCATGTGGCGCAGGAAGACCGTCGTCTTCACCACATCGGTGAGCGCCGCCCCCTCGGCCACGAGCAGCGCTTCGATGTTGGCGATCGCCTGGCGCGTCTCGGCGGCCACACCGCCCGGCACGACGGCGCCGTCGACCAACCCCACCTGGCCGGAGCAGATGAGCAGGTCGCCGGCACGCACGATCGGCGTATAGGGCCCGATGGGGGTGGTCATGGGTGGCTCCTCGGTGACTCGGCACGACGGTAGACCGCCGGCGGGATCGACACGCCGATCAGTGCGTCGGCCACACCCCGCCGAAGCCGTCGCGGCGCCAGGTGGCGGCGGCCACCGCCGCGAGCACGGCATCCGATCCGGGCACCGCCGCACGGTCGGCAGGCTCGATCACGACCTCGATCTGGGGGGTGTCGGCGGCGCGCAGCACCCCGAACGACCGCACGGTCAGGTCGCCGACCTCGCCGTCGGCGTCGACCGCCAGCCCCTCGCTGCGCACCCACGAGATGCCGAGATGCGCAGCGCCGATGGCATAGGAGCGGGCGACGACGGCGTCGAGGACCTCGCCGCACCACAGGTGCACCTCCACGACGCCATCGGTGCGCCAGCGCGCCGTCGCCCGCGCCCCCTCGGGCGACCGGATGTCGGCGACGTGTTCGGCGCCGTCGTCGGCACAGGCGTCGAGCAGCACGGCCGCCTCGACCCAGCCCGCACCACGGATGGCCGCCGACGTCGGTGGTCCGGCGACGTCGACCTCGACCACCTCGAGCCCCGGCGCCACGGCGGCGATCCGCTCGGCGATGCCCGGCGTTCGGGCGACGCGCACCACGCCCGTCCCGTCGGCGCGCACCCCGGCGGCGATCGGTGGGCGCTTGGGTCCGTTGCGGACGGTGTCTTCGCGCGACCACACGACCCGCACGGCCCGGCCGTGCTCGTCCGCCAGTCGGCGCGCCACCTCCGGCAGCGGCGAGTCGACCTTGCCCCCGAACGCGCCGCCGTTCGACAGCGGCGAGGCCGGCGTACCGCCCGGCACGCACCACGACGTGTCGGTCTCGAGGTACGCGGGGTCGACCCACGACGTCCGCAGCGTGCGCAACCACTCCCCCGGCGGGACGTCGAGAGGAGGCGCCGGCCGCACGGTGGTGCGCCGACCCTGCACCTTGCCGGCCGCCCAGCGCGCCGCCGCCAGAGACTCGGCCACGACCCAGCCGCCGGCACCGTCGGGCACCGCCACCAAGGCGTCGTCCGGAGCGGTGTCGGCAGCGAACCCGCCCGCGCCCAGCGCCACGTCGGGTCCGACCCGCTGGGGCGCGCCCCCCTCGAGCGTGGCCCGGCGCGCCGCGGCATCGAGGTCGCGGCCGCGCATGCCCCCGCCCGCCGGACTGTCGGCGGCGCCTGACACGTCGACTGCCGCTTCGACGATCGTCTGCCACCCGGTGCAGCGGCACAGGTGCGCGGCCAGGGCCTTGTCGATCGCGGACCGGTCGAGGCCTCCGGTCCTGGCCCGGTGCGCCTCGAGCCGCACGACGATGCCCGGCGTGCAGAACCCGCACTGGCTGCCCCCGACGGCGCAGAGGGCAGACGCCCACCGATCGCGTCGGTCGACGTCGAGACCGTCGAGCGTGGTCACCTCCCGGCCCGCCACGCGACGCGCCGGCGTCACGCACGCCACCCGCGGCTGCCCGTCGACGAGCACCGTGCAGCACCCGCACTGACCCTGCGGGCTGCAGCCGTCCTTGGCGCTACGCACACCGAGGTCGTCGCGCAGCACGTCGAGCAGGCTGCGTCCGTCGTCGGGCACCGTCACGCCGACGCCGTCGAGCGAGAAGGCCAACGAGGCTGTGTCGGGGGTCGGAGCGTTCGGGTCGTCGGTCATGGGGGAACAGTCGGTCTGCATCGGCTCGCCCGATGCGGTCCGGACCGTGGTGGAGGATAGGTTCGGAGGCGGCCGCGACCGAACCCGAGGAGCAGCGCGATGTCCCCACGCCGGCGCCAGCCGAACCGATCGTCCGACGTGCGCACCTCCTCGGCCCCGGCGCTGAGCCGCCGCGCCGTGCTCCTCGGCGCCGCCGGTGTGGCAGGGGCTGGACTCCTCGGCGCCTGCTCGTCCTCGTCGGAGACCTCGACCGGCACGAGCGGGTCGACACCCGGCTCGTCGGCCTCCAAGGCGACGGGTCCGTCCCTCATCGCCGTGTTCGATCCGAACGCGCTGGCGGTGGTGAACACCCCCACGCGTCTGCCCTTCGCCGTCGGCGACGCCGATGGCGTCGCCACCAAGGACGGCCCGAACGAGCTGACCTTCACGGTGGTCACCACGGGTGGGCCGATCGGCGACCCGATCGTCGTCCCCCGCCACAACGAGGGCATCCCCATCGGCTATTACCCCGTCCGGTTCACACCCACGACCACCGGCGCCCACACGGCCCGCACCGTCATCGACGGCAAGGAGGTCGAGCAGACCTTCATGGTCAGCGCCACCAGCCCGACCGATCTGGTGTTGCCCGGCCAGCAGCTGCGCGACGTCGCCACGCCCACGTTCGACGACCCGCTCGGCACCGACCCGATCTGCACGCGGCAGCCCGAACCGTGCCCGCTGCACGACACGTCCCTCACCATGGCGCTCGCGGACGACGCACCCATCGCCTTGCTGTTCTCGACCCCGGCGTTCTGCCAGATCGGTGTGTGCGGACCGACGCTCGACCTGTTCATGGCGGAGCAGAAGAACCACGCCGGCACCCAGTTCATCCACTGCGAGATCTACAAGACCGCGCCGACGTCAGGCCCGGTGAGCCTCGTCGACGCCGTGGAGTCGTTCGGGCTCACCTACGAACCGGCGCTGTACGTCGCCACCGCCGACGGCACCGTGACCGAGCGGCTCGACAACGTCTTCGACGCGTCCGAGATCCGCCAAGCGCTGGACACCGCCTCGGCCTGAGACCGTCGGCCCGGAGCGGCTGACGCGCCGCTGCCGCCCGTCAGGGGCGGCAGCGAACGTGCGATCAGCGGTGCGGCCGAGGCCGCGGCGAGCTCAGCAGAAGCTGTTGCCGCAGCCGCAGGTGCGCTCGGCGTTCGGGTTGTTGATCGAGAACCCGGCGCCCGAGAGGCCGTCCTTGTAGTCGAGCGTGGCGCCGCTGAGGTACTGGGCGCTCGCCGGGTCGACCACGACGCGCACGCCGGCGTGCTCCTGCGTCACGTCATCGGCGGCCTTCTCGGTGTCGAAGAACATCTCGTACGAGAAGCCCGAACACCCGCCGGGCCGGACGGCGACGCGCAACATCAGCGCCTCGTCACCCTCGGCGGTGATGAGCTCCTTGACCTTGGACGATGCGGTGTCGGTGAGCGTGATCATCAGGGTCTCCTTGGGGTGATCGCGGTCGGAAAGGGTAGCGGGGGAACGGGCGGACCGGTCATCTCGCCACCAGGTCCACACGGCACGGCTCGCGCTCGACGAGCGGATGGAAGGCGCGCACGGCGCAGTCACCGACCTCGTCGACGAGCCCGGCGACCAAGCCGCTGTGCAAGGCGCACACCAGGTCGGGCCGCTCCTCGGCGAGCTCGCGGAAGGGGCAGTGTCCGAACGTCATGGTCGATGCCGCCGGCCGACCGGTGACCGTCGGCGCGAAGCCGAGGCGCTGCTGTTGCGCTTCGAGTGCCGCCAAGGCGTCGCCGTGGGCAGCGGCGCCGTCGCGACGCCCCTGCTCGCGGCCCAGGTCGACCATGTCATCGCCGTCGATGCCGGCATCGGCGGCAACGGTCAGCAGCGATCGGCACAGCATTGCCTGCGCTGCGTCGGTGGAGGCGAAGGCGCCGCAGGTCCGGTAGCGGTGCTGTGGCCGCCCGACCGAGCCCGTCGAGGCGATGACCACCTCGACCAGGCCTGCCTCACGCAACCGTTCCAGGTGTGGGCGCACCGTGTTCGGGTGCAACCCCGCCAGGCCGGCGACCTCCGCCGTCGACAGCGGGGCGGCCGCAGCGGCGAGCAGCTCGTAGATGCGCCGCCGCGAATCGTCGCCGAGTGCCTTGAGCACCTCAAGCGGTGGGAGCACGGAGGTCGTGCTGCCCTCGCCCGATGGGCCAGCCGTCATCGGGTCGCCGGTCACGGATCCAGTTTACACGGCCAGCCCCGGTAGAATCAGTGCCGTGAGCTCTTCTGCCAAGGACGACGCCGTCGGCACCCCGGCCGTCTCAGCTGACGACGTGCGCGAGCTGCTCCGCGGGGTCATCGACCCGGAGCTCGGCGCCGACATCGTGGAGCTCGGCATGGCCAAGGACGTCGTCGTCGACGGCGACCACGTCGACGTGACCATCGCCCTTACCACCGCCGGATGCCAACTGCGTGCACAGATCCAGCGCGACGCCCGTGCCCGGGTCGAGTCGCTGCCCGGCGTCGAGCGGGTGACGTTCACGTGGACCGAGCTCACGGGCGAGGAGAAGGCCGCCACCATGGCGCGCGCTCGCGCCCGCGCACAGGAGCGCGCTCCCGACACCCGGGTCCCGCCCACCACAAAGGTGCTCGCCGTCGCTTCGGGCAAGGGCGGCGTCGGCAAGTCCTCGGTCACGGTGAACCTGGCTGCCGCGCTCGCCCAGCGTGGTCTGACGGTCGGGGTGCTCGATGCCGACATCTGGGGGTTCTCGGTGCCGCGCATGGCGGGCATCGAGGGGCGGCTCGACGCGGCGAAGGGCGCCGACGGGCAGACGCACATCACCCCCAACGAGCGCAAGGTCGGCGACGGCACGCTGCGCGTCGTGTCGATGGGGTTCCTCGTCGACGACGAGACCGATGCCCTCATGTGGCGCGGTCTCATGCTCAACCGCGCCGTGCAGCACTTCCTCGAGGACGTCGACTGGGGTGATCTCGACTACCTGCTCATCGACCTGCCACCCGGCACCGGCGACGTCCAGATGGGCCTCGCCCGCCTGCTCCCGCGCACGGAGTTGCTCGTGGTGACGACACCGGCTCGCGCCGCGCAGAAGGTCGCCGAGCGCGCCGTCACCATGGCCCGCAAGAGCCACCTGCGGGTCGTGGGCGTCGTCGAGAACATGAGTGCCTTCGTCTGCGACCACGGCGAGACCTATCCGCTGTTCGGCACCGGCGGTGGCGAGGCGCTTGCCACGAGCGCCGGCGTGCCGCTGCTCGGCGCCATCCCCCTCGAGCCGTCGGTGGCCGAGGGCGGCGACGCCGGGGCGCCCGTGGCGCTCGGCACCGGGCC
>CAZYKR010000015.1:0-29149 GCA_964648005.1 uncultured Iamiaceae bacterium | reverse complement strand
CCGACCAGCGGCTCGAAACCAAGTCCTACAGGACCTGGTCGACTCCCATTAGTCCGTCGGCGTCGCTCCGTCCGTTGGCGGTGCCGGTTGGACGACGCCCTCGGCGTGCACGAGCGCCACGACCTGTTCGAGGATGCCCGGGTCGGTCTCGGGGAGCACGCCGTGGCCGAGGTTGAACACGTGCCCGGGGTGACCGCCGTTGCGAGCGAGGACGTCGCGCACACCGTCCGCCACCACCTCCCAGCTGGCGAGGCATCGGGCAGGGTCGAGGTTGCCCTGCAGCGCCTGGCCCGGGTGCACACGAGTGCGGGCGACGTCGAGGGGGACGCGCCAGTCGACGCCGACGACGTCGGAGCCAGCGTCGGCCATCGCGGCCAGGATCTCGCCCGTGCCGACGCCGAAGTGGATGGTGGGGACACCGAGCGTGCGGACCGCGTCCAGCACCTTGGTGCTGTGGGGCAGGACGTAGTGGACGTAGTCGGGTGGAGCGAGGGCGCCGGCCCAGGAGTCGAAGAGCTGGGCGGCGCGAGCGCCGTGGGCGACCTGCGAGGTGATGGAGGCGATGGCGATGTCGGCCAGGCGGTCGAGGAGCCGGTGCCACAGCGGTTCGTCCTCGAGCATGAGCGCCTTCGTGCGGCCGTAGGTGCGTGACGGCGCACCTTCGATCAGGTACGAGGCGACGGTGAAGGGCGCCCCGGCGAAGCCGATCAACGGGACGGTGAGCTCGCGCACGAGGAGGTCGACGGTCTCGAGCACGTAGGGGGTATCGGTGTCGGGCTCGAGCGGTCGGAGGCGATCGAGGTCGGCGGCGGAACGGAAGGGCTGGTCGACGACGGGTCCGGTGCCGGGGGCGACGTCGACCCCGAAGCCGATGGCGGCCGCGGGCACGACGATGTCGGAGTACAAGATGGCGGCGTCGACGCCGTAGCGGCGAACGGGTTGGAGGGTGATCTCGGCGGCGAGGTCGGGTTGGGCGATGGCGTCGAGGATGGAGCCGGGGCCGCGTACGGAGCGGTATTCGGGAAGCGAGCGGCCGGCCTGGCGCATGAACCAGATGGGGACGTGATCGTGCGGCTCGCTGCGGCAGGCAGCGAGGAAGGCGCTGGGGGTGGTCGATGCGGCTGGCATGGTGGGGTCACGGTAGGCGGCGACGTGGCGCTGAGCCATGCTGGGGGGATGCGACGATCGATCGACGACCTGCCGGCGAAGGAGGATGCGGTCCCGATCGGTGACGATGGGGAACCGGTAGGGCGGGTGTCGTGGGCCGTGGCGATCAGCGATGACTATGAGGATGTGGAGCCGCGGGTGGTGCTGACGGTCGAGGAGGTGGGCCGGGCGGGGGAGGGCCTGGTGGCGCACCTGGACGCTGTGGCGGCCCGGCGGTTGCGGGTTGCGCTGCGCGACGCGTTGCGGGAGATCGGGGAGGACGAGGGCGGGTGAGCTGACCCGTCCGTCCGTCCGCCTGCCCGCCCGTCTGTCAGACGACTACCACCCCGCCCGCAGCCCACCACCACCCCTCGCGCAACCGGCCGCCGCCGAATCCACCCCGCCTGCACCCTGTCGGCGACGTCGGCGTGGATTCGGTGCCGATTCCGCGCCCAGGCCGCCAGCGACCCTCCGCTCGAACTCGGTTGGTGGAGCGTCGGTTCCGTGCAACCCTTGGACCCGACCTCCCGGGCCGGACCCCTCCGACCCCCACCGGTCCTCGCGGCCCGCCGCCTCAGCGTCACCAACCACCGCCCGAGGACCGTGCCATGGCCGATTTCGCCCGCACCGAACCCCCGCCACCACCCCCTGCGCTCCCGTATCCACGTGGCATCGACCTGATCCCACTTCGCTTCATCGGCGACCTCGATCGCGCCTCCCGAATCGAGCTGCAGCAGATCCGCCACCATCACCTCGACCTCCTCGCCGAGGTCGACGGGCGCCTCGCCGAGCTCACGCAGCTCCGGCTCGACACCCTCGACGTCCTCGACGCCACCCGCGACCAGCTCTGGCCCCGTCTCGGCCCACACCACGTCCGTCGGCCGCCGCCCCTCGACCGACCACTCATCCCACCGGCGCACACCGCGGCCCGTTCCGTACACGGCCGCCAGCTTCGCCAGGCCTGCTTGACCCTCCTCGCCCGCGCCGGCACCCTCACCCTCACCGAGCTCCACGCCCACCTCCACACCCACGGCTTCGTCATCCGCGCCCGACATCCGGTGAAGTGCCTTGCCGACGCCATGGGGTACGAGGTCCGCCTCGGTCGGGCGCACCGTGTCCGGCGCGCCACGTACGGCATCGGTCCCGACCCGACCAGACCGTCGCCGCCATCACCAATGGCCCGGCGGCGCCCACCACCTCCGGCGCCTCTCGACGCTCCCACCCTCGACCACCGCTTCGATGTGCCTGCACTCCCGGAGTCCGATGCCTCGTCGATCGACCCCGATCCCGGCGAGCAGACCGATCCGGGGCGGTGGTGGACGCATCCCGACGACGCCCGTGTCGCGGCTGGGCCGATCAGTACCGCAGTTCGACCAGCAGGCCGAAGTGGTCACTCGGCCACACACCCTCGACCGGCTCGGTGCCGAACAGCCGCGCCGTCACCGGGTGCCCCGCCCCGCCCGCCTTCGGCCAGCCGGAGAAGACGTAGTCGATGCGTCGGCCGGGTTCGAGGTCGCCCGCCGCCCAAGGATTGCGGTTGGACCACGTGTTGCCGGGTGCCGGCGCGCCGGTGTCCTGATCGGCCGTCGCCATCGCCCACCCATCGAAGAACACCAGCCCCGGCCACGCCGTCGCCGACTTGCCCACGAGCATCCGCACCTCGTCGCTGTCGGGTTCGGCGTTGAAGTCCCCGCACAGCACCGCCGGGAAGGTCCGGTCCGGCGACCCCGCCACGAAGGCCCCGATCGCCCGCACCTGGTCCTGGCGGATGTGGCTGTGGTCCATCCGCCAGTGCAGGTGCGTCGTGAAGACCTGCATCGGGCCGCGAGGTCCGTCGACGTCGGCGCGCAGCACGACGCGATGCTCCTCGAACTCGGCCGGACTCGGCAGTGCCTCCCACGCCGACGACCGGATCGGCCAGCGCGAGAGCACGGCGTTGGCGAACGCGATCCCCTCGAACTCGGCGGCGTTGGCCACCGCCACGTGGTAGCCCAGCGCCTCGGCCAGCTTCGAAGCCGAGCTCTCGCCCGTCGACAGGTCCACCCAGACCTCCTGCAGGCACACCACGTCGGCGTCGAGCTCGGCCAGGACCCGCTCGATCCGCGGCGCGCGCTCCTGCCATGGACCGAACATCCACCACAGGTTCCAGGTGGCGACACGCACCGTCGTAGTGATCAGGTCGCCGAAGGCCGACGCATCGGGTCCGGGGTCGCTCATGCCCAGCATCCTCCCAGATGCCAGCCACCAGCCACCCCGCCCACCCCGCACCCCCCCGCCCGGGCCGCCGAATGCCGGGCACGGTAAGATGGGCGACTCCCCGGAGTCGTGTCCGGCCCGGGACGACCCTCGCACAGCATGAGCGCAGCCCACCCTGACCTCGCGGACGAGCAGCACTACATCGACCGCGCGTACGCCTTCCTCGAAGAGACCCGCGCCGCGGCCTCGAAGATGCGCAACCTCGTCGAGGTCGGTCGCGGCGGCACGAACCAGGCCCGGTTCGAGCGCGAGGTCATCTACGACACGATGGTGAGTCGGCTCTCGCAGCTGCAGCTCGGCGATGCGGCGTTGTGCTTCGGCCGCATCGACTTCGCCGACGGTGAGGCGCCCGGCGAGGTCGCCAACCGCGACGACAGCGGCACCTTCTACATCGGCCGCATCGCCGTCGCCGACGACGAGCAGGAGCCCGTCATCGTCGACTGGCGGGCCCCGGTCGCCGAGGCGTTCTACCGTGCCACCGGGCGCCAACCGATGGGGCTGGCCCGCCGACGGCACTTCGCCACGCGGGGCCGCAACTTGCTCAGCATCGAAGACGAGCTCTTCGGTGACGCCCTGGCGGCGCTCGGCATCGACGACGACGACGGCCGTCCCACCCTCAAGGGCCATGGCGCGCTGATCACGGCACTCGAGACGGCCCGCACCGGCAAGCTCGGTGACATCGTCGCCACCATCCAGGGCGAGCAGGACGAGATCATCCGTGCCGAGCTACCCGGCGTGCTCGTGGTCCAGGGCGGTCCGGGGACGGGAAAGACCGTCGTGGCGCTGCACCGCGCCGCCTACCTCCTCTACACCTATCGGTTCCCGCTCGAAGGCCAAGGGGTGCTGGTCGTCGGTCCGAACCGGCTGTTCCTCAACTACATCGATCAGGTGCTCCCGTCGCTGGGCGAGGCCGGGGTCGAGCTGGTCGTGCTTGCCGACCTCGTCGCCGACCCGGTGCGGGTGGCCGGCTACGACAAGGGCATGGCGGCGCGCATCAAGGGTGACCTGCGCATGGCCACGTTGCTCCAGCGCGCCGTGCGTCAGCGCCAGCGACCGCTGCGCGAGCCGCTCGTCGTCGGCTACGGCATCCAGCATCTGCGCCTGCCGGTCGAGGAGTCGCGCCGCATCGTCGACGAGGCCCGGCGGCGCTACCGCAAGCACAACGCCGGGCGGCGCTTCGTCGAGCAGCAGCTGTTCGAGGCACTCGCCCGCCGTGGCCACGGCGAGCTCGACCCGGCGGAGGTGCGCGAGCGCCTGCGCCACACCCTCGAGGTCCGGATGGCGCTCGAGTGGATGTGGCCGGTGCTCACGCCGGCGCAGTTCCTCCACGACTTCTTCGGCTCCAAAGCCCTGTTGCGGCTGGCCGCCAAGGGCATCCTCACGGACGACGAGTGGTCGTCGCTGCACCGCAAGCGCAGCGACGATCTCGACGGCGTCGTCTGGACGAACGACGACGCGCCGCTCCTCGACGAGGCGCGGGCCCTGCTCGGCCCCAAGCCCCGCTCGAAGCGGCAGCGCCAGCGGATCCTGGCCGAGACGGGTATCCCCGACGACGAGGTGCGCACCTATGGCCACATCGTCGTCGACGAGGCCCAGGACCTGTCGCCGATGCAGCTGCGGATGCTCAACCGACGTTCGCTCAACGGCTCGATGACCATCGTGGGCGACATCGCCCAGTCGACCGGCCAGTGGGCGCACGCCACCTGGGACGAGATCCTCGAGCACCTGCCCGACCGGCGCCCGCCGCGCCGGGAGGAGCTCTCCATCGGCTACCGGCTCCCGGCGCCGATCATGGACGTGGCGGCGCGTGTGCTGCGCGAGGCGGCGCCCCAGCTCGACCCGCCGGCCTCGGTGCGCGAGGACGGCGCCGAGCCGACGTGGATCGCTGCCGCCGCCGACGCCCTCGCCGAGGTGGTCGTGCGCACGGCCGTCTACGAGCTCGACGAGCTCGGCATCGGCAGTGTGGCGGTGATCAGCCCCGACTCGATGGTGAACGCGCTCGCCGAGGCGCTCGACGCCGCCGGGGTCGACTACGGCCGGGCGACCCGCCACGGCCTCGAGAGCCCCATCACGCTCGTGCCGGTGTCGCTGGTGAAAGGCCTCGAGCTCGACGGCTCGGTGGTGGTGGAGCCTGCCGCCATCCTCGAGGAGGAGGTGCAGGGCGCTCGGGCGTTGTACGTGGCGTTGACGCGCGCCACCAAGCGTCTGGCGGTCGTGCACGCGCGACCGCTGCCGGACGTCCTCGATGCCCGCTGAGCGCGCCCCGGTCGCCGTCGAGGTCACCGGAGTGACCACGTCGTTCGACGGGGTCCGGGTGCTCGACGACGTGAGCCTGCGGGTCGAGGCCGGTGCCATGGTGGCGCTGCTGGGGCCCCGCGGGTGCGGCAAGACGACCCTCCTGCGCGCCATCGCCGGACTGGTGGAGGACCAGCCTCACCGTGGACGGCGTGCGGGTGGTGGTCGACGCCGGCCAGGTGCGGGTCGGCGATCGGGTGCTGACCGGCGACGGCGTCGCCGTGCCGCCCGAGCGCCGCCAGGTCGGCATGGTGTTCCAGGACTGGGCGCTGTTCCCCCACCTGAGCGTGGCGCGCAACGTCGCCTACGGCCTCGGTGGCGACCAGCGCGCCGACACCGATCGCCGTGTCGACGACGCGCTGGCGATGGTCGGGCTCGCCGGCCTCGGCGATCGGCTCCCGGGCACGCTGTCCGGCGGTCAGCAGCAGCGGGTCGCCCTGGCGCGCGCCCTGGCACCCGAACCGGCCGTGCTCCTGCTCGACGAGCCGTTCTCGAACCTCGACGCGGCGTTGCGGGCCCAGGTGCGTACCGAGGTGCACGCCCTGTTGGTGCGCCTCGGCATCACGACGATCGTCGTCACCCACGACCAGGAGGAGGCGTTCGTCCTCGGCGACGAGGTCGCCGTGCTCTCGGCGGGCCGCATCGTCCAGCACGCCGCGCCGACGACGATCTACGAACGTCCTGCCACGCCGTGGGTGGCGGGGTTCGTCGGCGAGACGAACGTCGTGGCGGGCCGGTTCGACCCGGCGTCCGGTTCTGCGACCACCGCGCTGGGCACGCTCGCCGTCGACCTCGACCGCGACGTCGACGTCGACGGTCGGGACACCCTCGGCGACGGCGGACCGGTCGACGTGCTCGTGCGGCCCGAGCAGCTCCGCTTCGACCCGGCGGGTCCGACCCCCGGGGTGATCGAGCTCGTGGAGTACCACGGCCACGACACCATGTACGTGGTCGCCGCCGCCGGGCTGGAGCTGCGCGTCCGGGTCGCGGGGACGGCCCCCATGCCACGTGGGTCGACGGTGGGGCTGCGGGTCGTCGCCGACCGCGTGCGCGCCTTTCCCCGTGCCGGCGACCTGCATCCGTGATCACTGAGCCCGTCACCGACGCGCACGCCGACGTCGTCGTGCTCGGGGCGGGCCCGACGGGGCTGGCCGCGGCGCGGGAGCTGGCCCGGCGCGGCGTGGCCGTCACGGTCCTGGAGGCGGGCCCGGCGGTGGGGGGGATGGCGGCGTCGATCGAGGTCGGCGGGCAGCGGGTCGACCTGGGCAGCCACCGGCTTCACCCCGCCATGGCGCCGCGCGAGCGCGCCCTCGTGGATGCCCTTCTCGGCGCCGATCTCCAGGAGCGGCCGCGCCGGGGGCGCATGGCGGTGGCGGGACGCCTGGTGGCGTTCCCACCCGACCCGCTGGACCTGCTCCGCACCCTGCCGCCGAACGTCGCCGCGCCGTTCGTGCGCGATGCGCTGACCGCGCCCCAGCGACGCCGGGCCGCGGCGGCGCAGGAACTCCGAGCCTCGCCGTCGTTCGCCGGCGCCGTGCGCGTCGGGCTCGGCCCCCAGGCGCTGGAGCGGTTCTACGGGCCGTACGCCCGCAAGCTGTGGGGCGTCGGACCCGACGAGCTCGACGCCGACCTGGCGCGCCGGCGCGTCACGGCCAACTCGAGCGGCGCCATCGCTCGACGCCTCGCCCGGCGGCTGCGCGGTCCGGCCACCTTCCTCTATCCCCGCCTGGGCTTCGGCCAACTGGTCGAGCACCTCGCCGAGGACGCCGTGCGTGCCGGCGTCTCGATCGAGCTCGGCACGCCGGCGCGGGCGGTCGTGCCCGACCCACCGTCGACCAACGGCGGTGGCAGCGTCCGCGTCGAGGCGAACGGCACGGCGTGGCACGCCCGTACGGTCGTGTCGACCATCCCCTTGCCGGTGCTGGCGCGGCTCGTGCCCGGGGCGTCGCCCGCGGTGCGCGACGCCGCCGACGCCCTCGAGGTTCGGGCCATGGCGCTGGTGTATCTGGTGCTCGATCGGGCGCAGTACACGACCTTCGACGCCCACTACCTCCCCGGCCCCGAGACGATCGTCAGCAGGCTGTCCGAACCGAAGCGCTACCGCGACGGCCCCGACCCTGCCGAGCGCACCGTGCTGTGCGCCGAGGTGCCGTGCACAGCCGGCGACGACACGTGGTCGCTCCCCGACGACGTCCTGGCGGGGCGCGTCGCCGACGAACTGGCGGGCGTCGGCCTGCCGTTGGTGCGCGCCGTCGACGCCCACGTGGTGCGCCTGGGCTCGGTCTACCCGGTCGAGCGGCTCGGGACGCCCGCGCACCGGGCCGTCGTCGAGGCGTGGCTGGACGGTGTGCCGGGGGTCCTGAGCACCGGACGCCAGGGCCTGCTCGTGCCGGACAACACGCACCATGCACTGTCGATGGGCATCGACGCTGCGGCGGCGCTCGACGACGACCTGAGGATCGACGCCGCCCGCTGGGCGCAGGCACGACGCGCCGTGGACCACCACGTCGTCGAGGACTGAGGCTGTGGGCGCCGCGCCCCTGGGCGTCAGGCGTTGACGACCCGCACCATCGCCGGCACCACCTCGCGCAGGTAGCGGCCCAGGCGGATGAACGACCGGCCGGTCGTGCGGAACGAGTAGGTGATGGGCACCTCGTGGTAGCGGGCGCCACGTGCCAGGAGGTCCAGCGTCAGGACCTGGGCGTAGTTGAAGTCGTGCGCGATCCGGGCCGTGGCGGCGGCGTGCGGCGACAGGGCGCGGTAGCCGGACTGCCCGTCGGTGATGGGCGTGCGGGCGACCCAGCGCAGGAGACCCGTCAAGACCAGGTTGCCGACGCGTCGGTGCGGGCGCATGTGGTGGATCGTCCCGGCGAAGCGCGAGCCCACGACGTAGTCGGCCTCGCCGGCGAGCACCGGGCCGACGAGGTGCTCGAGCTCCTCAGGGGCGTACTCCCCGTCGGCGTCACAGAACGCCACGGCCGCAGCGCCCTGGTCGCTGGCCCAGGCCAGCCCGGTGCGCACGGCGGCACCGAGGCCGAGGTTGGTCGGGTGCGACACGACGGCGGCGCCGGCTGCGGCCGCTCGCGCTGCGGTGGCGTCGGTCGAACCGTCGTCCACGACGAGCACACGAACCGGATGGCCCGCCACGTGGGTCGGGGCCCGGCGCACGACTCCGGCGACGGCTGCCTCCTCGTCGTGGGCCGGCAGGAACAGCACCACCGGGGCCGGGCCCACCTCGGCGCGTGGGGCGCTCGGCACCGGCACCTCGTCGCTGCTGCGTTTGGGGAGCCGCAGGCGGCCGAAGAACCCGGGGCTCGGGTGCACGACGGCGACGGCGCCGGCGCCCAACGAATACACGGTCTTGATGCCGTGCGCCGTGAGGGCCGCCACCAGGCCGGCGGCAGGATCGAAGCCGAAGGCGGTGTAGGCCGCCACCGATGCCGCCTCGTAGGTGCCGAGCCCGGACGGTGCGATGGCGACGAGCTGGGCGGCGACGGCGATCGTGGTGATGACGAGCGCCTCGCCGAAGCCGAGGTCGATGCCGGCGAACGATGCGCTCACCCAGACGACCACCGCCTCCAGGCACCAGGCGGCCAACGCGCCGATGGCGATCAGCGGACCGGGGAGGCGCAGGTCGTGGCGGTGCCGGCGCAGGCGGACCAACCACCACACGGCGCCGGCGCCGACGGCGGCGATGGCCGCGAGCGCGGCCAGGCCCCATGCCCCGACGAGCTCCCAGGCGATGGCCGAGCCGAGCACGGCGACGATGACGCCGACGGCGACGAAGTCGGCGGCGCGCAGGGCCACGGTCGATGCCGTCGCCACATCGAGCGGCACGTCGGTGCGCCGGCTGACGCTCACGACCCGGAACGGCTCGCCCAGGCGCAGCGGCAGCACGTGGTTGGCGCCCAGGCTGAGGTGCAGCCCGGCCAACGCCTGGCCGAAGCCGAGCCCGGGCACGAGCCGGCTCCACAGCGCGGCGCGCACCACGAAGGCGGTGCCGAAGGCGGCGAAGGCAGCGACCACGAGCGCCGGCGCATCGGCCATCGCCGCCACGGCTTGGCCGAGCAGCTCGCCGTCGATGCTCCGGGCGATGGCCACGACGGCGATCACGAGCCCGATCACGCCGACGGCGATCGATGCGTGGCGACTCCTCCGCTTCATGTTAGGGCAGCTTTACACACGGAAGCGGGGATGGCTAGCCTGCTGAGCATGGCCACCATGACGACGGCGCCCTCGGCGGCGATCAACCCGGCGCGTCGATGCCCAGCCCGGCGGCGCCGATCCGGGAAGCTGGCGGTGTCCGGCGTGGTGATGGTGCTGTGCGCCGGCATCCTGGCGGCGTGCTCCTCGGGCGGTGACAACACGGTCGTTGTGTACTCGGGCCGGTCGACCGACCTGATCAAGCCCGTGCTCGATCGTTTCGCCGTCGAGACCGGCATCAGTGTCGACTTCAAGCAGGGGGACTCGGCAGATCTGGCCCTCACGATCGAGCAGGAGGGCGAGCGCTCGCCGGCCGACGTGTTCATCTCCCAGAGCCCCGGTGCCACCGCCTACCTCGACGACAAGGGACTGCTGCGGCAGCTGCCGCAGGCGACGCTCGACCGGGTCGCCGCCGAGGACCGCGCCGGCGACGGCAACTGGGTGGGGCTCTCCGGACGCGTGCGGGTGCTGGTGTACAACACGGACCTCGTGTCGCCCGACGACCTCCCGGCCACCGTGGAGGAGCTCACCGGCGCCGCCTACCGGGGCAAGGTCGGCATGGCCCCGACCAACGGGTCGTTCCAGGACTTCGTGTCGGCGATGCGCATCAGCGAGGGCGACGACGCCACCACCACGTGGCTCGAGGGCATGGCCGCCAACGAGGCGAAGACGTACGCCAACAACAACGCCGTCGTCGACGCCGTGATCCGTGGCGAGGTCCCGATGGGGTTGGCCAACCACTACTACCTGTTGCGCGCCCTCGAGGACGACCCCGACGCCCCGGCCGCCAACCACATCTTCGACGACGACGTCGGGTCGGTCGAGATCGTCTCCACGGCGTCGATCCTCGCCGGAGCGCAGCACACGCCTCAGGCCGAGCGGCTCGTCGACTTCCTGCTCAGCGACGAGACCCAGCGCTACTTCGCCGACGAGACGTTCGAGTACCCGGTCGTCGCCGGCGTGCCGCCCGCCGCGACCGTGCCCGAGCTCGCCGCCGAGCAGGTGCTGCGCGTCGACTTCGACGAGCTCGGCAGCGAGTTCGCGTCGACGGTCACGATGATCCGGGACGCCGGCCTGACGCGATGACCGCCGTGGCGGCGCCGCCGGCGGCGACGGGAGGGGTCCGCAGCACCGCTGCTGCGGGCGTGGTGCGACCGCGCCTGCCCCGAGCGCCACGACGGCTGGCAGCCCTCGGCGTGGCGATCGCCGTGCTGTTCGCGGCGCCGATGGGGTTCCTGGTGGTGCGCACCGTCGGCCTCGGTGGCGCCACCGTGCTCGAGACCCTGACCGACGACGCCCTGACGCCGCTGTTGTGGAGCCTCGGGCTCGGCGCGGCCGTGGCGGTGAGCGCCGCCGTCATCGGGGTGGGTCTGGCGTGGTGCACGACGCGCACGGATCTGCCGGGGCGACGCGCCGCTCGCGTGCTCGGCCCCCTGCCGCTGGTCGTGCCGTCCTACGTCGGCGCCGCGGCGCTCGTCGCCGGGTTCGCTCCGGGCGGCCTGGTCGCCGACCTCGCGTCCCCCCTCGGCGTCACCCCGCCGGAGATCGGCGGCTTCTGGGGTGCGTGGTTCGTGCTGAGCGCGTTCTCCTACCCCTACGTGTACCTGCCGGTGGCGGCGCGCCTGGCGGAGCTGCCCCCGTCGCTCGAGGAGAGCGCCCGCCTGCTCGGGCGCGGCCCACGCCAGGTCTTCACCTCGGTCGTGTTGCCCCAGGCCCGCACCGCCGTCGCCGCCGGCACGCTGCTCGTGTTCCTGTACACCATCAGCGACTTCGGGGCGGTGTCGATCATGGGGGCGCCCACCCTGACGAACGAGATCTTCCAGGCCAAGCTCGTGCCCGAGCTGTGGCTGCCGCTGGCATCGTTGCTCGGCGCCGTGGCGCTGGTGGTCGTCGCCGCCGAGCGGGCGCTGGCCCGGCGGCGGGTGGCGGTGAGCGGCGTCCAGGTGCGCCACGCCATGCAGGTGCCGCTGGGTCGGTGGCGCTGGCCCGCCGCCGTGCTGGTGTGGGGGTGGTTCGCCGCGGCCTTGGCGGCGCCGGTGCTCGTGCTGGTGCTGTGGGTGGTGCGCGGGGTGCTCGGCGTGGGCTCGCCCTCGGCCACCGTGCTGGCGCCGGGCGGCCTGCTGGCGCCGGCGGCGAGCACCGTGGGCGTGAGCGTCGCCGCCGCGCTGGCCACCATGGCCTTGGTCCTGCCGATCGCCTACCTCACGGTCCGCTACCGCAGCCGCGCCGGCGGCACCGCCAACACGGTGGTCGTCGGGGCCTTCGCCCTGCCCGGATTGGTGGTGGCCCTGGCGCTGGTGTTCTGGACCCTCAAGACGGACGCGCTGGCATGGCTGTACCAGACGATCCCGCTGCTGGTGTTCGCGTACACCGTGCACTTCGGCGCCCAAGGGCTGCGGGCGGCGCAGGTGGCGGTGGGCAGCGTCCCGACGCGCTTCGACGACGCCGGCGCCGTGTTGGGGGCGTCCCGGTCCCGCCGACTGCGCACGATCGACCTCCCGCTGATGGCTCGAGGGCTGGGAGCGGGTCTGGGGTTGGTGCTGCTGTCGGCCATGAAAGAGCTCCCCGCCACGCTGCTCCTGGCGCCCCCCGGATTCGAGACGCTGGCCACCCGCATCTGGGCGGCGAGCGACTCGCACCAGCTGGCGCAGCTCGGCGTGGCGTCGCTGGTGTTGCTCGCCCTTTCGGGCCCGCTGACGTGGGTGCTGGTCATCCGTCCCGGTCGCCGGCGGTGAGCGGAGCGACGCCGGGTCCGTCGCTGCGCCGGGTCCTGCTCCTCGTCGGGGCTGTCGTCGGCGTCGTCGTGTCGGTGGGCATCGGGGCGCGGGCCGAGCACGACGCCCGCGTGACCGCCGACGAGCCGCAGTACCTGCTCAGCGCCATCAGCCTGGCCGAGGACGGCGACCTCAACATCCGCGACGAGCTCAACGACCATCGGTGGTCGGCCTTCCACGAAGCGCCGCTGCCGCAGCAGACGGCCCCGCTCGACGGTGGCCGGACCCGTCTCAGCCCGCACGATCCGCTGTACCCGCTGGTGCTGGCGGTGCCGGTGCGCATCGGCCTGGGGGTGGCGGGCGATGCCGGCGCCTGGGTCGCGGCCAAAGCCTTCGGGGCGCTGGTGGCGGCGGCGCTGGCGATGGTCACCACCTGGGTGGCGGTGCGTCGCTTCGGGGTGCGACCGCGGCGAGCCGCCGTCGTCGTGACGTGCACCAGCGTGGTGCCTCCGCTGGTGGTGTACGGCACCCAGCTGTACCCGGAGCTGCTGGCGGCGCTGGCGGTGGTGTCGGTGATCGGTGCGGTGACCGGTGCGGCGCCGGCGCGGCCGGCACCGATGGCGGTGCTGCTCGTCGCGCTGACGGCGCTGCCGTGGCTGTCGGTGAAGTACCTGCCCGTGGCCGTGGCGCTCGGGGGGTTGGCCCTCGTCCGGCTGTGGCGCGCCGACGCCCGGGTGGCGTCCGCGGTCCTGGTGGCCGCCGGCGCCTGCGGTGCGGCGGCGTTCGCCCTGGTGCACCATGCCGTCTACGGCGGGTGGACGGCGTACGCCGCCGGCGATCACTTCGTCGGCGGGGAGCTCACCGTGGTCGGGGTCACCCCCGACTACCTCGGTCGCAGCGTGCGGGTCATCGGCCTGCTGGTCGATCGCGACTTCGGCCTGGTGGCGTGGGCTCCGGTGCTCCTGTTCGCCGTGCCGGCGGTGGGAGCGCTGCTGCGGCGGCGCCCACCCGGCTGGGCCGCCCTCGTCGTGCCGATGGCCGCCGGATGGCTGACCGCCACCTTCGTGGCGTTGACGATGCACGGCTGGTGGTGGCCCGGCCGCCAGGTCGTCGCCGTGCTGCCGACGCTCGTGCTGACGATGGCCTGGGCGGCTGAGGTGCTCGCCACCGAGCGGCCCCGCGCCGAGGCGCGGGTGCGCGCCGCGTTCTGGGTGGCGGCGGCGTTCGGGATGGTGACCTGGGCGTGGCTCCTCGGCGAGGTGTTGACGCGACGGCGGCAGCTGATCATCGACTTCGCCGCCACGGCGGCGCCGCTGTCGGCGCAGTGGCGGGCACTGCTGCCCGACGGCCGCGCCGTCCCGGCGCCGACCGGGTTCCAGGTGGCGTGGGCGGTGCTCCTGGCTGCCGCCCTCGCTGTGGGATGGTGGGCGGCCGATCCGAACGGGCGCGCTGGGGACGGCCGTGGCATGGTCGTACAACGGCGGCCGAGAGGTCGTCAGACGACGGCGACCGAGCGGTCGTCCGTGCAAGGAGACGGGTGAAGGACACGTGATGGGCAGCGAGAAGCGGGCGCGCATGTGGGCGTGGAGCGCGATGGCGGCGCTGGCGGTGGCGGCGGCTGCCTGCGGCACCGACGACGGCGCCGCCGTGCGCGAGATCGACGGTGCGGCGAGCGGCAGCGGCGCGGCGAGCGGCAGCGGGTCGGGGTCGGCATCGGGCGTGGAGCCGACCTGCCAGCCGGTCGGTGACTCCTCGGTGGCGGACAGCCAGCTCGACGTCACGCTGGGCGACTTCTACGTGTCGCCGCAAGGCCCGGCGGTCGCCGGCAAGGTCAACATCGTCGCCACCAACGTCGGCGACGAGCCCCACGAGGTGGTGGTCGTCGTCGGTGACGACGTGGCGGCGCTGCCGACCGACGCCGACGGGGCGTTCGACGAGGAGGCCTACGGCACCGATCGCGTGCTCGGCGAGATCGAGGCGTTCCCGGCCGGCGAGGACTGCAACGGCGTGTTCGACTTGGCGCCGGGGTCCTACGTGCTGCTGTGCAACCTGGTGGAGACCGAGGCCGACGGGACGATCGAGAGCCACTTCGCCGAGGGCATGGCGACCGTCATCGCCGTCGGCAGCTGAGGGCCGGGCGGCGCCGCTGCGGCCGGCTCAGCTGGCCGTGACCAGGATGCGGCCGCTGGCGAAGACCCCGATGCCGACGTGGCGGCCCTCGATCTCGACCGTCGTGGTCCCGTCGGGGGACGACTCGGTGACCACACCGGCGATGCCGGGCTGCAACGAGGACCGCTCGAGCCATTCGAGCATGCCCGGTGCGAACTCCAGCTCCTCGGGGATGCGGGCCACGGTGAAGCCGTCGCCGACGGCCACCTCGCTCAGCGGGACCGTCGTCGGCGCCACGTAGGCCGTGCCGGGGATCGGATTGCCGTGCGGGCAGGTCGTCGGCTCGCCCAGCAGCTTGACCATGGCGGCCTCGACGTTGTCGGAGATGACGTGCTCCCAGACCCCCGCCTCGACGTGCGCCTCCGACCACGACAGGCCGAGCACGTCGGTGAGGAACCGCTCGGCCAAGCGGTGGCGGCGGACCACCGACTCGGCCAGCGTCGTGCCCTTGGTCGTGAGCGAGATGGTGCCGTCGATGCTGACGAGACCCTCGCCCTCCATCCGCCGGATCATCTCCGACACCGCCGGGCGGGAGATGTCGAGCCGTTCCGCGATGCGAGCCTGGATGACGTCGACGTCGTCTTCGCGCAGCTCGAAGATCGCTTCGCAGTACTCCTCGAACGCCGGGTGGTAGTCGACAGCCACGGGGCAAGTGTATCGGGGCGCCGTCGCCGCGTGACCGGGCCGGTGCACGGAAGCGCTGTCAGCGGCGGTGGGTAGCGTGAGGGGATGGCTCCGACGCCCGCCGCCGACGTCGCCACCGGGCGCGACCCGCTCGACGGCTTCTCCGCGCCCGTGCAGGCGTGGTTCCGGTCGAGCTTCGCCGCGCCGACGCCACCGCAGGCCCAGGGGTGGGCGCCGATCGCCGCCGGCGAGAGCACGCTGGTGCTGGCGCCGACCGGTTCGGGCAAGACGCTGGCGGCCTTCCTCGCCGGCATCGACCGGCTCATGACGTCGCCCCCCGTGACCGACCGCACCCGGCGCACGCGCCTGGTGTACCTGTCGCCGCTGCGGGCGCTGGCGGTCGACGTCGAGAAGAACCTGCGGGCCCCGCTGCTCGGCATCGCCCACGCCGCCGAGCGGCTCGGCGTCGAGGTCACCCTGCCCACGGTGGGCATCCGCACGGGCGACACGCCGGCCGACGAGCGCCGCAAGCTCATCCGCAACCCGCCCGACCTGCTCATCACCACGCCCGAGTCGCTGTACCTGATGCTCACCTCGGCGGCCCGCGACACCCTCGCAGGGGTCGAGGCCGTGATCGTCGACGAGATCCACGCCCTGGCACCGACCAAGCGCGGCGCCCACCTGGCGCTGTCGCTGGAGCGCCTCGAGGAGCGCACCGACGGCCCCCTCCAACGCATCGGCCTGTCGGCGACGCAGCGCCCGCTCGACGAGATCGCCCGCTTCCTGGGAGGTCACCAGGCGCCCGCGTCGCCGCGCCCGGTCACCATCGTCGACGCCGGCGTGCGCAAGCCGCTCGAGGTGCAGGTGCGGGTGCCGGTCGAGGACATGGCGTCACCGGGCGACAGCGACGCCAACCCCACCGGCCGCTCGTCGATCTGGCCCGCCATCCATCCGCAGATCCTCGAGCTGATCCGCCAGCACCATTCGACGATCGTGTTCGTCAACGCCCGCCGGTTGGCGGAACGTCTCGCCACCCGCCTCAACGAGCTCGACGCCGGTGGGGATGCCCGCGGTGACGAGGCCGAGGGTGCCCCACCGGCGGTGGAGCGGCCCCTGGTCAAGGCGCATCACGGCTCGCTGTCGCGCACGCAGCGCCTCGCCATCGAGGACGAGCTCAAACGGGGCGACCTGCGCGGGCTCGTCGCCACCAGCTCGCTCGAGCTCGGCATCGATATGGGCGCCGTCGACCTCGTCATCCAGGTCGAGTCCCCGGGTTCGGTCGCCTCGGGGCTCCAGCGCGTCGGCCGTGCCGGTCACCAGGTCGGCGAGCCCAGCCGCGGGGTGCTGTTCCCCAAGCACCGTGCCGACCTCCTCGAGGCGGCGGTGGTGGTGCAACGCATGCACGACGGGTTGATCGAGCACACGCGCGTGCCCCGCAACCCGCTCGACGTGCTGGCGCAGCAGATCGTGGCGGCGGTCGCCCTCGAACCGCGCACGGTCACCGACCTGGCGACCCTGGTGCGGGGTGCCGCGCCGTTCGCCGGGCTCAGCGACGAGGCGCTCGCCAACGTGCTGGAGATGCTGGCCGGGCGGTACCCGTCCGACGAGTTCGGCGAGCTGCGACCGCGCGTCGTGTGGGACCGCACGACCGACACGGTCAGCGCTCGGCCCGGCGCGCAACGCCTGGCCGTCACCAACCCCGGCACGATCCCCGACCGCGGCCTGTATGGCGTGTTCCTGCCGGACGGCACCCGGGTCGGCGAGCTGGACGAGGAGATGGTCTACGAGAGCCGCCCCGGCGAGACGTTCCTGCTGGGCGCCTCGACGTGGCGCATCGAGGAGATCACCTTCGACCGGGTCGTGGTCACACCGGCGCCCGGGCAGCCCGGCAAGATGCCGTTCTGGCACGGCGACGGCCCCGGCCGCCCCATCGAGCTGGGGCGCGCCGTCGGGGCGTTCACCCGCGAGCTGCGCGCCACCGCCCCCGACGCCGCCTACGCCCGGCTCGTCGAGCGGCACGGCCTCGACGACCTGGCGGCGCGCAACCTGTTGGCCTTCCTCGACGACCAGGCCGCCGCCACCGGCGTCGTCCCCGACGATCGCACCGTCGTCGTCGAGCGGTTCCGCGACGAGATCGGCGACTGGCGGGTGTGCGTGCTCACCCCGTTCGGGGCGCGGGTGCACGCGCCCTGGGCCATCGCCTTGCGGTCCAGCCTGGCCGAGGTGTGGGGCGTCGACCCCGAGATCATGTGGAGCGACGACGGCATCGTGCTGCGCCTGCCCGATGCCGTCGACGAGGTGGCACCGGACGCCTTGGCGCTGGCACCCGACGAGGTGCGCGACCGCGTGGTCGGCTACCTGCACACCGCGCCGCTGTTCGCCACCGTGTTCCGTGAGGCGGCGGCGCGCGCCCTGCTGCTGCCCCGCCGTCGCCCCGATCGCCGCACGCCGTTGTGGCAACAGCGCCAGCGCGCCGCCGACCTGCTCGGCGTCGCCGGCCGGTTCGCCGACTTCCCAATCCTGTTGGAGGCGACGCGCGAGTGCGTCGACGACCTCTTCGACGTGCCGGCGCTGATCGAGGTGCTCGAGGGGTTGGCGCAGCGCCGCATCCGGATGGTGGCGGTCGACTCGTCCAGCGCGTCGCCCATGGCCGAGTCGCTGCTGTTCGCCTGGGTCGGCGTGTACATGTACGCCTACGACGCACCGCTGGCCGAGCGACGGGCCATGGCCCTGTCGCTCGATCGCGAGCTGCTGGCGGACCTGCTCGGCGCCGAGGAGCTCCGCGAGCTGCTGGACCCCGAGGTGCTCGACGCCCTCGAGGCGGACCTCCAACGCACGAGCGAGGCGCGTCGCGCCCGTGACCACCACGCCGTGCACGACCTGCTGCGCGGCCTCGGTCCGCTCACGGTGGCCGAGGTGGCGGCCCGATGTCGCCTCGACGGCGTCGCCGACGGCGCCGACGTGGTGGCGGGATGGCTGGCGCAGCTCGCCACCGAGCGCCGCGCCTTCGAGGCGCAGATCGCCGGCGAGGCCCGGTGGATCGCGGCGGAGGACGCGGCGCGCGTGCGCGACGCGCTCGGCACGGCGTTGCCGCCGGGGCTGCCCGCCGCGTACACCGATCCGGTGGCGGCGCCGCTCGAGGACCTCGTCTCGCGCTACGCCCGCACGCACGGACCCTTCGTGGCGGCCGAGGTGGCGCGTCGCTACGGCATCGGCATCGACCCCGTGACCGTGGCGCTGCGCGCGCTCGAGGGGCGCGGCCGCGTCGTGCACGGCGAGTTCCGGCCCGGCGGTGTGCAGCGTGAATGGTGCGACGCCGAGGTGTTGCGCCAGGTGCGGCGGCGCAGCCTGGCGGCCCTGCGACGCGAGATCGAGCCCGTCGACGCGTCCGCGTTGGCCCGGTTCGCACCCGGCTGGCAGGGCGTCGGTGGTCGGCGGCGCGGCGCTGACGGTGTCGCCGACGCCCTCGGCGTGCTCGCCGGGGTGGCCATCCCTGCGTCGGTGCTCGAGCGCGACGTGTTGCCGGCGCGCGTGCCCGACTATCGGCCGGCCGATCTCGACGCGCTCTGCGCCGCCGGCGAGGTGGTGTGGGCGGGCGCGGGGCCGTTGGGCCGCCGTGACGGCCGGATCCGCCTGTGCTTCCGCGACCAGGCACCGACGCTGCTGACCCCCTGGATCGACGCGCCGGCACCACCGGGTGGGGACGGCGAGCGGCCTGCGGCGCTCGACCCCGACGCGGCCGACGACCCCACCGTCGACCCGGGGCCGACCGCCGACGAGCACGCAGCGCTGCGCGACGCCTTGCGGACCGCCATGGCCGATCACGGTGCCCTCTTCTGGCCCGACCTGGTGGCCGCCGCCGCCGAGGCCGGTTGCCCGCACGACGACGACAGCGTGCTCGACGCCATCTGGGCGCTGGTGTGGTCCGGCGTGGTGACCAACGACTCGCTCGGACCCGTCCGGGCGCTGCTGCCCACCCCGGGACGACGGTCGTCGGGTCGTGGCGCTGCCGGCCGACGGCGGCCGCGCGTGGGTGCGTTGCGCGCCGTCGGCCCGCCTGCCGGCTCGGGGCGCTGGTCGCTGGTGGCGCCGCTGCTGACCCCGCCCGCCACCCCGACGGAGCAGGCCCACGCCATGGCGGCGCAGCTGCTCGAACGCCACGGCCTCGTCACCCGCGAGACGGTGCGCTCGGAAGGGGTGCCCGGGGGGTTCGCCGCGCTCTACCCGGTCCTCGGCGCCCTCGAGGAGCGCGGTCACGTGCGGCGGGGCTACTTCGTCGCCGGCCTCGGCGGCGCCCAGTTCGCGCTCCCCGGCGCCGTCGACCGGGTGCGGGCCCCCGTGGCCGCCGCCGATCCGCCGTTGGTGCTGGCCGCCACCGACCCGGCGCAGCCGTACGGCGCCGTGTTGCCCTGGCCGCCGACCGCCGGCCGTCCCGCCCGTGCGGCCGGCGCGCTCGTCGTGCTCTGGCGCGGGATGGCGCTGGCCTGGCTCGACCGGTCGGGCGCGGGGCTGTGGCGCTTCCCGACCGCCGACGCCCCGGTGTTCGACGGCGTGGCCCCCGACGTCGTCGATCGGGCCCTGGCCGACGCCCTCGTCGGCATCGTGCGCGACGGGCGACGGCGCTCGATGGAGCTGCGCACCATCGATGGCGACCCGGCGCGCACGTCGCCGCTGGCGCCGGCGCTGCTGCAGGCCGGGTGCACCGACGGGTACCGCGGGCTGGTGGTCCAGATCGACGGCCGCGCCGGCCGCGCCGATGGGGCATGATCCGGAGGTGGCTGTACGTCCCCATGTCGTGGTGATCGGTGCCGGCTTCGGCGGCCTCGCCGCCGCCAAGCGGCTCGAGGACGAAGCGGTCGACGTCACGGTGATCGACCGGCACAACTACCACACGTTCCAGCCGCTGCTGTACCAGGTGGCCACCGCCGGGCTGAACACCGCCGACGTCGGCTACGCCGTGCGCGGGTTGTTCCGGCGCCAGCGCCGCGTGTTCTTCCGCAAGGCCCAGGTGACCGGCATCGACCTGGATCGCCGGCGGGTCGAGCTGGCGGACCTCCCCGCGGTGCCCTACGACCACCTGATCGTCGCCGCCGGGTCGAGGTGCAACACCTTCGGCATCCCCGGCGCCGACGAGCTGGCCTTCCCCCTCTACACGCTTGAGGAGGCGGTGCGCCTGCGCAACCACGTGATCAGCCTCTTCGAGGCGGCGTCGGCCGAGCCCGGCCTCGTGGCCGAAGGGGTACTGACCTTCGTGGTCGTGGGCGGCGGCCCGACCGGCGTCGAGGTGGCGGGCGCGCTCGCCGAGCTGGTCGAGAAGGTCTTCGCCGACGACTTCCACGATCTCGACGTCCACCGGTCGCGCATCGTCCTCGTCGAGCAGGGCGAGCGGCTGCTCGCCGCCTTCGACGAGCACTCGGGTGCCTACGCCCGCGCTGCGCTGGAACGGCGTGGCGTCGAGGTGCGCACCGGGACGGCGGTCGAGTCGGTCGCCGTCGACCACGTCGTGCTCGCCGGGGGCGAGGTGCTGCACACCCGGTGCCTGGTGTGGGCAGCCGGCGTCCAGGCGGGCGCCCTGGCACAGGCCCTCCCCGTGGCGCGCGGGCGCGGCGGGCGCATCGTGGTCCACCGCGACCTGTCGGTGCCCGGGTACCCGGATGTGTACTGCGTCGGCGACATCGCGGACATCGATGACGGTTCCGGCGGGCGGCTCCCGCAGCTGGCGCAGGTGGCGATCCAGGGCGGCCGCCACGCCGCCGAGCAGGTGCTGCGCACCATCGAGCGCCGACCCCGGGGCGACTTCCACTACCTCGACAAGGGAACCATGGCCACCATCGGACGGCGGGCGGCGGTGGCCGACCTCCCGATCGGGGTGCGCCTGCGCGGCATGCCGGCGTGGTTGGCCTGGCTGCTGTTGCATCTGGTGTATCTCGTCGGCGTGCGCAACCGCGTCTCGGTGTTCATCAACTGGGCGTGGAACTACCTCACCTGGGACCGCGGCCCGCGCCTGATCCTGCGGCCCGAGGTGTTGCCGCACACGCCGATCCCGCACAGCGACGCGGCGCCGCGCGCCGATCAGGCGGGCACCAGCGCGTAGATCGTGTCGTCGAGGCTCAGCACGTAGAGCTCGCCGTCGGGGCCCTGACCGAAGCTGGCCAGCGTGTTGGCCGTGACCGAGACGCCGAGGCTGCGCTCGTCGACGACCCGACCGTCCTCTTGGAGCAGGACGCGCACGTCGGACGTGCAGAAGTCCCCCCACACGTAGGCGCCCTGCAGCCCGTCGATGGCAGCACCGCGGTACACGTAGCCGCCCACGACGGTGCACCGGCCGCCGTCGCGCCCGTAGTCGAAGATCGGGGGCGTGTGATCGTCGGGCGCCGAGCCGTCCTCGAACGGGGACGAGCCCTCCATCAGGTTCCACCCGAAGTTCAGGCCGCGGCCCGCCCCCTCAGGCGTCGCCGGAGCGAAGTCGATCTCCTCGATCAGGTTCTGCCCGACGTCGCCGATCCACAGGTCGCCCGTGTCGGCGTCGAAGCTGAACCGCCACGGGTTGCGCAGCCCGTACGACCACACCTCGGGGGCCCCGCCACCGTCGGCGAACGGGTTCCCGGCCGGGATGCCGTAGGCCTTGCCGTCGGCGGGCGCCGTCGGGTCGATGCGCAACAGCTTGCCGAGCAGCGTCTCGGTGTTCTGCCCGTTGCGGTCGGGGTCGCCGCCACCGCCACCGTCGCCCGGTCCGAGGTAGAGCATGCCGTCGGGCCCCAGCTGCAGCTGGCCGCCGTTGTGGTTGGGACGGGGGTGCGCCATCTCGATCACGATGCGCTTGGAGGCCGGGTCGGCGACGTCGCCGTCCATGGCGTACTCGGCGACGGTCAGGGTCCCGGTCCCTTTGGCCGTGTAGTACACGTACAGCTCCTCGCCGTCGGCCGAGAACGCCAACCCGAGCAACCCGCGCTCGCCTCCGGCGTCGACGTCGGCCCGGGCATCGAGGACGAAGCCGTCCGGCACCTGGAACGTGCCGTCGCCTTGGGCCACGAGCTGTCGGACGGCCCCCGCCTGCTGAGCGACCCACAGGTCGTCGCTGCCGGGGCGGGTGGTCAGGGCCACCGGGTACGGCAGGGTGGCGACGGGGACGAGCTTGACCTCCACCTCGTCCAGGGACCCGTCGCGGGCGACCGGTGCGTTGTCGTCGATTGCCGGAGCGGGATCCTCCACCCCGCGTTCGAGTTGCGGACCGGTGTCGGTACCGCAGCCGGCGGCCCCGACGAGGGCGGCGGCGGCGGTCAGCGCGGCGGCGAATCGGACGCGGGGCGCAGGCATGCTTCCTCCGGGTGGCTGAACGACGGGCCACGGTACCGTCGGATCGGCAGGTCTCCGGTATCGTCCCGCGAGCGCTGCCGAGGGACGGACGGCGCACAGGAGGGGACGATGCCGGACGCGCAGGTGATGCGAGATGGTGTGCTGCGCTACCTGGAGCGCTTCAACGCCGGCGACCGGGAGGGCTGGCTGGACCTCTTCGCCGACGGTGCGACCCTCGAGGACCCGGTCGGCTCCGAGGTGCGGGTCGGGCGGGACGCCATCGGCGCCTTCTGGGACTTCGCCCACTCGCTGGCCGACGGCGTCGAGCTCGTGCTGGGCGAGACCGTCAAGCCCGCCGGTGCCGAGATCGCCTTCACCGCTCGGATCATCTCGACCCTCGGCGAGCTGCGGATGTTCGTCGACGTGGTCGAGGTCCAGGCCTACGACGAGGACGGGCGCATCACTTCGATGCGGGCGTTCTGGGCCATGGAGGACATGGCGCCCCTCGAGGGGTGACGCCGGATGCCGGCCGCCCGACCGGCGACGCCGTGCGCGTGCGGTCCAGCCGGTTCAGGTGCGGGCGCGCCGCACGAGGTCGAGCTCGCGCGCCAGACGCTGGGTCCGCTGGACCTTGGCCAGCGCCGTGCCGGCCGCGGTGGCCACCAAACGCCGGGTGAGCTGGTGCACGGCGGCGATCGCCTCCCAATCGACGCCGCCGGCGCGCCGCAGCAGCACGTCCTGCTCCAGGTCGCTCAGCGCGTCCGGCCGGGCTGCCTCGTCGATCGAGGGGTCGCCGGCGAGCCGATCCACCTCGCGCAGCACCCACGCCGCCGCGCCCGGACCGAGGTCGGCCTCGCCGCGCGACACGCCCCGCACCACCGCGGCGAGGACGTCGGGGTCGGCGTCGGGCCGCACCATCGAGCGTGCTCCGTGGCGCAGGGCGTCGTAGAGCGCGTCGTCGTCGTGGCTCGTCACGGCCACCACCGCCGAGGTGGCGAGCTTGTCGGCGAGCACCAGCGACACGGTCCGACCGTCGAACCCCGGTGCCGGGTCGACATCGACGAGGGTGACGGTGGGGGCCAGGGCCAGCGCGGCGTTGATCGCCAGCTCGTCGCTGCCCTCGGCACCCACCACGGCCACGTCGTGGAGCCCGTCGAGCGCTGCCACCAGCCGAGCCCGCCGGTCGTCGTCGGGGACGGCGACGACGACGGTGACGGTCAGCGCCAAGGCCTCGGCTTCGGGCAGGGGCGCGGCGGCCAGCTCCTGGCGGCCCGACCGCACCCGCGGCGGTCCGAGGTGCTCGGCGCGCACGGTGCCGTCGGAGGTGGGGCCGTCACTGGCGCTCATCGGGCGATTGTCTCAGTCGTGGGCGATGGCGGCCAGCACGTCGAGTCGCGCCGCCCGTCGGGCCGGCCACAGCGACGCCAGCAGACCTGCCACCCAGGCCACGCCGAGGATGATCACCACCTGCAGCCACGGGACGCCGAACGCCGAGAACCCCTCGTCGGCGCCGGCCCGCACCAGCGTCCACCCGAAGGACAGGCCGATCGTGATGCCCACCACCGTGCCGATCAGGGTGATCACCACGGTCTCCCAGCGGATCGAGGCGCGGACCTGGCGACGGCTCATGCCGGCAGCCCGGAGCAGCCCGAGCTCGCGGGTGCGTTCGTACACCGACAGCAGCAGGGTGTTCAGCACGCCGATGATCGAGATCACGACGGCCAGCAGCAGCAAGGCCCAGATGAAGAACACCACCCGATCGATGGGTGCGGTCTGGGCCTCGGTGAAGGCGGCCAGATCCTGGAGGCTGGCGGGCGGGAACCGGTCCACCACCTCGTCGATGGCCGTGGCGGCGCCGGCGCGGTCGGCGCCGTCGGCCAACCGGACGTAGACCTGCAGGTCGGTCTGCTGGGTGACCGGGAACACCTCGTCGAACTGCGCCTGGTCGATGAGGATGCCGTTGCCCCGGAAGAACGCACTGTCGACCACGGCGCCGACGGTGGTGTCGCGCGGTCCGACCCCGACGAAGTCCACGACGACGGGTGTGCCGACCTGCAACCCCTGCTCGGCGGCGAGCTCGCTGGGCACGGCGACCGCGCCGTCCTGCAGCGAGGCGAGGTCACCGTCGACGACCTCGAGGGCGAGCACGTCGGGCAGCGCCACCGGGTCGGTCCCGATGATGACCTGGTTGCGGGCATCGAGGCGGCCGAGGCCGATGCGGAAGCCGAGTGCCGTGCGGACGTCGTCGAGGGCGCCGACCTCACCCGCCAGCTCGGGGCTCACGCCGGAGAGCCCGGCGCACCGGGCATCGATGACGTAGTCGGCCCGCACCGTCTGGTCGATGACCTCCGTGCGCGACACCCGCAGCGACTCGCCGATGACGGCGATGAAGCTCACGAGCGCCACGCCGATCATCACGGCCGAGACCGTGGCTGCCGAGCGGCGCGGGTTGCGCGCGGCGTTGGTGCGCGCCAGGCGACCGGCGACCCCGCGCCACCGTCCGATCGGGGCGGCGAGCACAGAGGTCAGCGGCCCGGCGAACACCGGTGCCAGCACGGCCACGCCCACGAACGTGAGGCCCATCCCGATGCCGACGATCGTCAGCGGATCGTCCAGATCGCCGGCGAGCCCCCACACCAGCAGCCCGATGCCGAGCGCGGCGACCGCCGTGCCGATGGCGGTCCGGATGCGCCCGGCGCGCACGGCGTCATGGGCGACGTCGCGCATCGCCGCCACGGGTGCGATGCGCGAGCCGCGCCATGCCGGGAACAGCGCCGCCACCAAGGTCACCCCGATTCCGACGATCAGCGCCGGAGCGAACGCCGGCAGCCTGATCTGCAGCGGCGTCTCCGGCCGGACGAACCCGATGTTGCCCAGCAACGTGGTGACGCCCCACCCGAGGGCGATGCCGGCCAGGATGCCGGCGAGCGCTGCCACCAGTCCTACCACGAAGGCCTCGATCACCATCGAGCCGACGACCTGGCGGCGGGAGGCGCCGACCGCACGTAGCAACGCCAGCTCGCGGGCGCGCTGGGTGATCAGGAGCGAGAACGTGTTGTAGATGACGAACGTGGCGACGAACAGCGCCACGATCCCGAAGATCGTCAACACGCGGTTGATCAGGTCGAAGAACTGCTCGAAGGCCGAGCGCGCCTCTTCGGAGAACGCCTCGCCGGTCAGCACCTGCAACTCCGCATCGGCCGGGACCGCCGCCCGTAGCTGGGCCCGCAGCGTCTCCTGGTCGACGCCGGGCTCGGCAGCCACGGCGATCCAGTCGCTCGACGCCGGTGCGACCAGCTCGGTCTGCGCCGTGGCGGTGTCGAACAGGACCCCCGAGGCTCCCGAGAAGTTCCCGGTGGTGGCGAACGACGCGATGCCGACCAGCTCGAACACCTGGGTGCCCGAGGCGAGCGGCACCGTGACCTGATCACCGACGCTGAAGCCCTTGTCGGCGGCCAGCTTCGGGTCCATGACGAGCTCGTCGGGACCACTCGGTGCCCGTCCCTCGACGATGCGCCATCGGCTCAGCGTCTGGTCGTCCACCCAGTTCAACCCGATGATCGGCGCCCCCACCGAGGTGAAGCAGGCCACCTCGCCCGTGGGGTCGACCACCTTGATCGGCCGCTGCACGACGGGCACGGCGGCGCGGACGCCCGGGACGGCGCGCACGGTCGCCAACAGGTCGTCCCCGACGGGGGCGCGCTGTTGCTGGAAGGCGTTGGCGGCGACGTCGGCGCTGCGGATGACGGCGTCCGTGCCGGCGTAGGCGTCGGTGAACGCCTCGTCGAAGCTCGTGCGGACGGTGTCGGTGATCACCTGGCCGCCGGCGACGAACGCCACGCCCATCAGCACGACGACGGTGGTGAGCACGAGCCGTCGTGCGTGCGCTCGCAGCCCACGCAGGGCGACCTTCAGCATCGCAGTGCGCCGCCCGTCAGGTCGGGCTCACTCCCCGAAACGACGCATGCGGTCGAGGACCGAGTCCGCCGTGGGGCCCGCGATCTCGTCGACGATGCTGCCGTCGGCGAGGAACACCACCCGGTCGGCGTACCCGGCGGCGATCGGATCGTGCGTCACCATGACGATGGTCTGCGCGTACTCGTCGACGGCGCGACGCATGAAGCCGAGGATCTCGGCGCTCGTGCGCGAGTCGAGGTTGCCGGTGGGCTCGTCGGCGAAGATGATCTCCGGTCGGCTGGCCAGCGCCCGGGCGACGGCCACGCGCTGCTGCTGGCCGCCGGAGAGCTCCGACGGGCGGTGGTCGAGGCGGTCGGCGAGGCCGACGGTGCCCACCACGGTCTGCACCCACGCGTCGTCGGGGGCACGGCCGGCCAGGTCCATCGGCAAGGTGATGTTCTCCTCGGCGGTCAGCGTCGGCACCAGGTTGAACGCCTGGAAGATGAAGCCGACCTTGTCGCGGCGCAGTCGGGTGAGGTCGCGCTCGCCGAGACGGGTGAGGTCCACGTCGCCGATCATCACCTGACCGGCGGTCAGCGAGTCGAGGCCGGCCATGCAGTGCATCAGCGTCGACTTGCCCGAGCCCGACGGGCCCATGATGGCGGTGAACTGCGCCCGGCCGAACTCGACCGAGACGTCGCGCACGGCGGTCACCGCCATGTCGCCCGAGCCGTAGACCTTGGTGGCGTGGATGGCACGCGCCGCAGCCGTGCCGGCGGAGGGACCCGGAGGGGGTGGGGCCGGCAGGGGAGTCTCTGGCGTCGTCACAGGCCCCGAGTGTAGGGGCGGTCCCGGCGTTGCCACGGCTTGACCAGATCTTGACCGACTCCTGCGGTGATCCTTGATCCAGCACCCGTACGGTTCACTTCGCAACGAACCACGGCGGTGCCGTTCGGTTCGGACAACCTCATCCCACCCCACCCACAGGTTCAGGGCGACCCCCACCGGTCGCCCTGATCCTGTTTTCGGCGACGGGGCATGGCGTGCCGGCTTCGTATGCTGGTCGATCGTGAGGTGCACCTCGTGTGGCGGGCGCAACGACGTCGACGCCCGCTTCTGCTCGGCCTGCGGGCATGCGCTCGTGGCGCGTGGCGACGAGCGGCGGGTCGTGACGGTGCTCTTCGCCGACCTGGTCGGGTTCACGCACCTGTCCGAGACGCGCGACCCCGAGCAGGTCAAGAACCTCGTCGACCGGTGCTTCGAGCGCCTGGCCCAGGACATCACCGCCTTCGGCGGACGCATCGACAAGGTCATGGGCGACGCGCTGCTCGCCTTGTTCGGTGCGCCGGTCGCCCACGAGGACGACGCCGAGCGCGCCGTGCGCGCCGCGCTGCGCATGCAGCACACGTTGCGCAGCTACGTCGACGAGGCCGGCGCCGAGATCCGCATGCGGGTCGGCGTCAACACCGGTGAGGTTCTGGTCGGTGCGCTGCGCGCTGGTGGCGACTACACGGCGATGGGCGATGTCGTGAACACGGCGCAGCGCCTCCAGTCCGCCGCCGAGCCGGGGACGGTGCTCGTCGGTCCCGCGACGCATACGGCCACGGTGTCGGCGATCGAGTACCGCTCGGCCGGGCTGCTGCAAGCCAAAGGACGCGACGAGCCGGTCGCGGCCCACGTCGCCGTCGAGCCGCTCCTCCCTCCCGGCTATCGCCGGCGCCGACGCACCAGCGCCTTCATCGGGCGCGACGCCGAGTTGGGCTTGCTGGTGCACGCCGCCGAGCTCACGGCGGCGCGGAGCCGAGCCGAGCTCGTCGTGCTGACGGGTGAGGCGGGCGTGGGCAAGTCGCGCCTGGCCGAGGAGGTGGCCGGACGGGCGCGTCGTCACCTCGACGGGCGCGTGCTCGAAGGCCGCTGCGTGCCCTACGGCGAGGCCAACGTGTGGTGGCCGGTCGCCGAAGCGATACGCCAGGGGCTCGACCTGCCGGCGGACCGCTCCGGCCCTGAGGTCGACGAGGCGGTGCGTCGCGGCGTCGCCGCAGCGCTCGACGGACCCGACGACGACGCCGAGATCGCCCGCGTGACGCGCGGGCTGCTGACGCTGCTCGGCCACGAGACGGCGCTGCGCGACATCGACCCCGACAACGCGCGCGCCGAGGTCGTGCGCGCCGTGCAGCGGTACCTCGGCGCCGTCGCGCGCGACGGCCTCGTGGTGCTCGTGCTCTCCGATCTGCACTGGGCCGACGCGGTCGTCCTGGAGCTGATCGGCTCGACGCTCGAGCGCTTGGCGCGCTGACGGCTGCTACTCGTCGCCACGGCTCGGGGGGAGCTGCTCGATCGGTGGTCGCCGCCGTTGGGCCGCCACAACGTGACGGTCGTGAACCTCGATCCCCTCGACGCCGCCAGCGCTGGGGTGCTGCTCGACGCGCTGGTGCCAGCGCCGATCGACGACGCGCTGGCCCAGGCGCTGCTCGATCGGTCGGGCGGCAACCCGTTCTTCCTCGAGGAGCTGCTGGCGTTGGTCGGCGAGGACGTGGCCCCCCGGGCCC
>CAZYKR010000014.1:6323-29374 GCA_964648005.1 uncultured Iamiaceae bacterium | reverse complement strand
CCCCAAGGAGGTCGTCCTCGCCAGCCAGGAACGGATCAGACGCCAGCCACCATCCGATCGTCCGCGCTGCTCGGCCGTTTCGCGAACTGCAACCTACGAAGGGTGACCTGTGAGTGAAAAGAGGATGACCCTGTGGAAGTGCGTCGGATTTGCCGTGGATAACGCGCCGGTCATCCCCAGGGTGTGGGCTCAGCGGCGCGCCGCGCGCCCCGGAGCCGGCGCCGGAGCGCGCACGGCTGCGGCCTCGCGACCCCGCCCGACCTGCAGTTGCCGCACGGGGGCGCCATAGCCGGCGAGGCCTTCGACGGCACCGAGCTGCGCCACGACCGACGTGGCCAGGCGGCGAGACAACATGATCGACAGGTGCCCGTGGTCCTTGACCAGGACGTTGGTGGCATCGAGCTCGGGCTCGGCGATCATGGCGCGGCGGGCCGCCACGATCAGATCCAGGTTCGAGTAGTAGGCGACGTAGCGGGTGGCGCCGGGTCCCGCGGCAGCCGCCTGGCGGAGGCGGCGCATCACCTCGGAGTCGGGACGCAGCTGCAGCCCCGCTGCCAAGGGGCTGAGGCGCGCCAGCGGCGAGCCGTGACGTGCCAGGCGCACGCCGCCGTGCGGCGAGGCGATGGTGATGCAGCTGGCGATGCCGGGGGTGCCGTCGACCGACGTGGCATAGCGGCCGATGACGCCGCCGAGCGAATGTCCGACGAGGTGCACGTGATCGACGCCGTAGTGCCGCCGCAGCGCGTCCACCCGTTCGGCGACCCGTTGCGCCAGCTCGGGGATGTCGGCCGCCAGCGGGTTGTAGTTCACGGCGTGGACGCGCCGGAAGCCGGCCTGCTCGATCGCTCGGCGCACCAGCAGCCAGTTGGACTTGTTGGCGCCGAACCCGTGCACCAGCAGCACGGGTGCCGCCACCGGCGACGGCTCGTCGGCGGGCGGGAAGCTCACCGGCCCCGGGTCACGCACACCGAGGGGCCACAGCGCCGCCGTGATGAGCGTGGAGGTGGCTTCACGAGCGTGGCCGGCATAGGTCTCCGGACGCCGCACGGCTGTGGCCACGGCACCGATGGGTGCGGTCACCGCTCGAAGTGCCTGCATGGTCCCCCCTCACGTCCGCCCTGCCGCCCCACGCACCGGTGGGCCCGGGCACCGTTGCCCGAAGACGAACGCCGTTCTGGTCGTAGCCGATCTTCGGCAGCGCACCCGGGATACCTGCGCGTTCGCAACACGATCGCAATGCCCGTGCTCGCGGTCGTCGATGTCGTGGGTACCATCGCCGGATGCGTTCCGGTCGCCGCAGCCCGGGTCGGCGCTGAGATGCGCCGCCTGCTCCCCGCCCCACCGGCTGACCCGGTCCCCGACCTCGTCGAGCTCTTCGGCAACGACTCGCGTCCGGCGCGAGCGGGCCGGCCGTGGGTGGTTGCCAACATGATCGCCAGCATCGATGGCGAGATCGCCGTCGAGGGCCGTTCGGGGCCGCTGGGTGGCCCGGCCGACAAGGCCGCCTTCATGGCGCTGCGCTCGGTGTGCGACGTCATCGTCGTCGGAGCCGGCACCGCCGCCGCGGAGCGTTACGGGCCGGTGCGGCTCGCCGACGAGGTGCAGGACCGGCGCCGTCGCCGCGGCCAGGCGCCGCTGCCGCGCCTTGCCATCGTGTCGGCGAGCGCCCGCATCGACCGGTCGCTCCCGCTGTTCGACGGCCCGACGCCGATCGTACTGACGACGACCGACGCGCCCCGCGACCGCGTCGAGGCGCTCGCGGCGGTGGCGGACGTGCACCAGCACGGCACCGGCACGGTCGATCTGGCGGCGGCCTTCGCCCAGCTCTACACCGACGGCGCCCGCGTGGTGCTCACCGAAGGTGGCCCGACCCTGCTCGGCCACATCGCCGGCGCCGGCCTGCTCGACGAGCTGGCGCTGACCATCGCCCCGCTGCTGGCCGGTGGCTCGGGACCGAGCATCGTCGCCGACCTCGCCCCCGGGGTGCGGCCGTTCACCCTCGAGCGCCTGCTGGAGGCCGACCAGTTCCTGTTCGCCCGCTACGTCGGCAAATGACGCAACGCCCCACCGGCCAGGCGGTCGGCAGCGGGCGGTTCAGTGTCGCCCGGCGGAGGGCTCGACCCGGGGCTTCGGCGCCGTCGACTTCTGCAGCAGCGTGATCTCGCGTTCGAAGTCCTCGGGCCGGTCGAACTCCTTGTAGACGCTGGCGAACCGCACGTAGGCGACCTGATCGAGCTCGCCGAGCCGCTCGAGCACGGCGAGTCCGATGCGTTCCGAGGTCACGTCGCCGCCGATGAGGCGCAGCTCGTCCTCGAGCGAGAGCGCCAGCTCGGCGATCTGCTCGCCGCTCAACGGCCGCCCTTTGGCCGCAGCGGCCACGCCCGACTCGATCTTGGCGCGCTCGAACGGGACCCGATCGCCCGAACGCTTGACCACCATCAACGGCTGCTCCTCGAGCCGTTCGAAGGTGGTGAACCGCGCCCCGCACGCCAGGCACTGCCGGCGGCGGCGGATGGACACACCGTCCTCGGACGCGCGCGAGTCGACAACCTTGTCTTCGAGCGTCGCGCAGGTCGGGCATCGCACGGCGATGACGGTAGTGCCACCACCGGCAGCACCGCCATGCATCTGCGGCACCAGCGCGCCTCAGCCGTCGACGCCGGGCAGGCCGGACAGGTCGATGCGCTGGCCGGGCTGCAACGCCCGCCCGTCGGTGCGTTCGCTGAGCGCGTCGACCAGCTCGCGGGGGTCGGCATCGGCCGCGGCGCCGAGGGCACCGGCGATCGACCAGAGCGTGTCGCCACGCCGCACGACGTAGACCGGCGGAGCCGCCACCGCTGGGTCGGCCGCCGCTGGGGAGGCTGATGCTTCGGCGGAGGTCGCCGACGCACCGGTGGACGTCGCCGCGGTGAGCGTCGTCGCACCATCGCCGGCGAGTGCCGCCGCTCCAGCCCCGGCGAGCCGTACCCCGATCAGCACCACGACCGCGGCCAGCAACGCCGCGACGACGCGACGACGCAGGTACATGCGCCGCCGGGCGACGGCGGAGGGAGAGCGGCCTCCTTCGATCACGCGCAGGTGCGGCCGTGTCGGCCCGAGAGGGCGGAGGTCGAACGACGTGGGGTTGAGCGGAGCAGCCATGGGGAGAGTCTCCTCAGGGGGTGTGACAGGGTCGTCGGGGTGCACGCTGCCCGCCCTCCGCTGGCGGACCTCCACCGGCTCCGGCGTCCACCGCCAGCGTCCGGCAGCGTGCTAGAACCCCTGTTCGTGGAACGTGCGTTCCCCGCACGTCCGAAGGAGAGCACGAACGCCTGTTCGGTGTCAAGTCGAACGCGTGTTTGCTCTCCGATGCGCTCGCCACTACAGTCGAACGCACGTTCTGACCTCAGGAGGTCGCCATGTCCCCCACCTCGGCGAAGCTCACGTTCCGCCAGAAGCAGATCCTGCACTACATCGAGCAGTCGATGACCGAGCGGGGCTATCCGCCGAGCGTGCGCGAGATCGGTGAGGCCGTCGGTCTGGCATCCCCGTCGACCGTGCACTCACACCTGTCGACGTTGCAGCGCCTGGGCTTCCTCAAGCGCGACCCCACCAAGCCGCGCGCCATCGAGGTCCGGTGGGATCCCAACTCCAACGCCATGGTCGAGCGCCGTCCGGTCCGCCACGTACCGCTCGTCGGCGACGTCGCCGCCGGCACCGACGTGCTGGCCTCGGAGAACGTCGAGGAGCTGCTGCCGCTCCCTGCCGACTTCACCGGCGACGGCGACCTGTTCATGCTGCGCGTCCGCGGCGACTCGATGATCGAGGCGGGCATCCTCGACGGCGACTTCGTCGTGGCGCGCGCCACCCACAAGGCGGACGACGGCGACGTGGTGGTGGCCGGGATCCCCGGCGAAGAGGCCACCATCAAGACCTACCGCCACAACGGCGACACCATCACCTTGCTGCCGTCGAACGCCCGGCTCGAACCCATGACGTTCCCGGCCGATGAGGTGTCGGTGTTCGGCAAGGTGGTCACCGTGATGCGCCGCCTCTGACGCGCACCACGGTGCCACCCCGCCCTCAGAGCTTGGCCAGCGCCTCGGTGTAGCGCTCTGCCTGGCGCGGCGTGCCCAGCTCGTCGCTGCCGAAGACGTCGACGATCGTGCCGTCCGTGCCGATGAGGAACGAGTAGCGCATGGCGCAGCCGAGGTCCTCGTTGAACACGCCGAAGGCCTGCGCCGCGGCGCCGTGGGGCCAGAAGTCGCTGAGCACGGGGAACTGGTAGCCCTGCTGCTCCTTCCACAGGCCCTGCGCGTGCCGGGCGTTGCACGAGATCGCCAGGACCTGGACGCCCTTGGCTTCGAACTCGGCGTAGTCGTCGCGGATGGCGCAGAGCTCGCCCTCGCAGACGCCGGTGAAGGTGAACGGGTAGAACACCACCAGCACCGGCTGCTCGCCCCGGAACGACGACAGCGCCACGGGGTTGTTGTCGGTGTCCTTCAGCTCGAAGTCCGGTGCCTGCTGGCCGATCTCGACTGCCATCGCGCTTCGCTCCTTTCGGCGGAGTCCGCCGGTCGTCTGGGAAGGCGTCAGCTTATCCACGGCGTGGACCGTGCAAACCCGAGCGAGTCGCCTCCGTCAGACTCGGCCGATCAAGGCATCGAGCGCTCGCCACACCGCCTCGATCGGAGCCCGGCCGACGACCTCGCCGGCGGTGTGCGCCAACTCCGGATCGCCCGGGCCGAGGTTGGCAGCAGGGATGCCGTGCGCGGCGAAGCGCGCCACGTCGGTCCAGCCGAGCTTCGCCCGCACCGGCACGCCGGCGTCGAGCAGGCCTCGCAGCAACGGGTGGTCGAGCCCGGGTGCGGCGCCCGCGGCTGCGTCGAGGACCTCGACGTCGTCGCCGTCCTCGAGGACCGGTGCGATCACGTCGATGACGGCCCGCCGCGCCTGATCCGGTGTGCGGTCCGGCGCGAACCGATGGTTGAGCGTGACCGAGGCGTGGTCGGGCACGACGTTGGCGGCGACACCGCCCTCGACGAACACGGCCTGCAGGGCCTCGCGGTACTCGCACCCGTCGATGACAGGACGTCGAGGCTCGTGCGCCTCGACCAGCGCCAGCAGCGCGCCGAGCCGGTGCACGGCGTTGCGACCCATCCACGGTCGAGCGGTGTGCGCCCGCTCCCCCCGCAGCCGCACCGCCAGGCGCATCGAGCCCTGACAGCCGGCCTCGACCCACCCGTCGGTGGGCTCCCCGAGCAGCGCGGCGTCGCCCGTCAGCAGGTCGGGACGGACGTCGAACAGCTCGCCGAGCCCGCTCTCGACCGCCGCGATCTCCTCCCGGGCGTAGAAGACGTAGGTGAGGTCCACGCCCGGATCGGCGCGATGCTCCGCCAGGGCCAGCATCACGGCCAGGCCGCTCTTCATGTCGGCACTCCCGACACCGACACAGCGCTCGCCCTCGACGGTGGCCCGTTCCTCCCCCGGATGCGGCGGCACCGTATCGGTGTGACCAGCGAGCACGAGCCGCTGCGCCCGCCCCAAGGCCGTGCGTGCCACGACGTTGTCGCCGACGCGTGTCACCTCGAGCCACGGCACCGCCCGGAGGCGCTGCTCGAGCCAGGCCACCAGCGCCGCCTCATCACGGCTCACCGACGGGATGTCGACGATCTCGGCCGTCAGGGCCAACAGATCGACGGGCGGCGGGGTGCTCACGTCGCGGCGCCGTGGTCTCGCAAGATGTCGTTGAGCTTGGACTTGTCGTGCCGCTCGCCCTCGGTCAGTCGCTTGAGCACCAACACGCACGCCAACCCGAACTCGCCACCCGCGAAGGACTTGGCCCGCGTCGCCGACACGGCCACCGACCACGACGGCACGACGCCCCGACTGAGCTCGGCGCCGCTCTCGGCATCGATCACCGGGATGGACGCGGTGAGGATGCAACCGGCGCCCAGCACCACGCCGTCGCCGACCCGGGCACCCTCGGCCACGATGCAGCGGCTGCCGATGAGGCAGTCGTCGCCGATGATCACGGGCTTGGCGTTGGGTGGTTCGAGCACGCCGCCGATGCCGACGCCCCCGGACAGGTGGGTGTTCGCCCCGATCTGCGCGCAGCTTCCGACCGTCGCCCAGGTGTCGACCATCGAGTTGGCGCCGACCCGGGCGCCGATGTTCACGTAGCTCGGCATCATCACGACGCCCCGGTCGAGGAAGCTGCCGAACCGGGCCGAGGCGCCCGGCACGACTCGAACGCCGGTGGCCTGGTAGTCACGCTTGAGCGGGATCTTGTCGGCGTACTCGAACGGCGCCAACTCGATCGTCGCCATCTCGGACTGCTGGAAGTAGAGCAGGATCGCCTGCTTGAGCCACTCGTGCACCACGACCTCGTCGTCCGCTCCGACCTCGGCGACGCGCGCCTCACCCCGGTCCAGCAGCGTCACCGCCTCGAGGATGGCCCGGTTCGCCTCGGCGTCATCGGGCGACAGCTCGCCGCGGCGGTCCCAGAGCTCGTTGATGATCGTCGACAGGTCGGACATGGTCCCGCAGGCTATCGGCCGGTCCCGTCCGCCTCGGCACGATTGCGTCGACCGGTCTGGACCCCCGACGCCAGCAGCGCCCCGCCGACGGCGAGCGGCACCAACCCCAGCACGAGCAGACCGGTCCAGGTCCCGACCCACGTGACGCCCAGCTCGCGCCCGACCGCGAAGTCCTGAGGGCCCGGAGGGGCGTACCCGTCGCCGACGTCGACCCCGCCCAACGAGGAGATCGTCACCAGGTAGCTGCCGTCCTCGGGCGGCCGGAACGTCGCCAGGGCGCGTCCCTCCCGCCCGAGCAGGCGATATGTCGGGCCGGTCATCGGCTGCCCCGGCTCGTCGTAGAGGTCCACCGCCACCGAGCGACCACCGATGCCGCGGACGTTGACGGTCACCGGAGGCGGCCGCGTCTCGTCGATCGCTCCCGGGCCGTCGACCGTCACGACGTACTCCTGACCTCCGGCCGCCTCGATGCGCGCGTACCCCGGGCTCTCGGAGAAGGTCGTGAACGACGTCGGGGCCAAGGCCACGTACCAGGTGACGGCGGCGACGACACCGCCGACCACCAGCAACCCACCGAGCCAGCGTGCCAAGCCGCCGGAGGACGACGTCGTGCGGACAGCCGGTGCCGGTGGTGCGACCGGGACGGGGATCATCGGCAGCTCAACGGCCGAACGGGTCGCGTGGACCAGCCTCGTGCGACGGCTCGGCGGGCGGCGGGTCTGCAGCTTCCGGTGCCGCTGCTGGGGCCGCCGGACCGGGCACCGCCTCCGGCGCGCCGGCCGGCGTCGGCGCCGCCGGCTCCACAGGGGCCGCGGGTGCCACAGCGGGCGGAGGCTCTGGCGCCACCGGGGGCGCTGCCTGCGGCGGCATCGGCGGCGACATCGTCGGCGGCGGTCCCCATGCTGGGGGTTGCCCCATGGTGGGGTACCCCGGCGGCGTCGCCGCGTAGCCCGCCCACGCCGCCTGACCGGCCCGGCGGGCGTTCGAGCGGCGCCGGACCGTGATGATGAGCACGATCAGCCCGACGACGAACCCGGTGGCGCCGACGACGAGGCCGGCGAGGATCCACACGCCGCTGCTCTCGACCAGCGAGTTGAAGTCCTGACCGACGCGCACGGTCACCGCGCTCGACGTGCCGTCGATGTCGGCGACCGCGACGTCGTAGGTGCCGGCCTCGTCGATCGTGAAGGTGCCGATGGACCGGAATGCCGAGCTCCCGGCGTCGGCTCCCGGTGTCGGCGGCCCGACGGCCACCTCGTCGCCGCCCGAGGGCGACACGGTCACGGTCGGGTTCGACGTCGGCAGCGTGCCGCCGCCTTCGCTGAACAGGTACAGCTCGTAGCGCTGGGCGCTGAGCTGGAGCTCCTCGGACTCGCCGATGGCCACGCCGGGCGCGTCGACGAGGCCCCGCACGATGTCGAGCGCTCCCACCAGGATGAGGCCGAAGCCGCCGAAGATGCCGACGACGAGCAGGATGGCACCGACCCACAGACCGGCCTTCCCGGGCTGGCGGATCTGCACAGGGCTCGGCTGCATCGCTCCAGTGTGTCCCACGCGGCCTCAGCGCGTGAGGTCGAAGCCCTGCAGGCGGTCGCGCAGCACCTCGATCCGCTCGACCGGCTGCACGACGGCGAAGCGCACGTGCGCCGACGCCGCCGGACCGTAGAACTCCCCCGGACTGCAGAGCGCGCCGCCACGCTCGGCCAACCGCCGGGCGAACGCCCAGGCGTCTCCGTCGGGGACGCGGGGCCACAGGTAGAAGCCGCCGTCGGGCAGCTCGCAGGGCACGCCGGCGGCGGAGAGCACGCCGGCGAGCAACGCCAGTCGTTCGCGGTAGCGCTGGCGCTGGGTGGCCACGTGGGCGTCGTCGTCGAAGGCCGCCACCGCGGCCGCCTGCACCGGGCCCGGCACCATGAATCCGGCGTGCTTGCGCAGCTCGCGCAGCCAGTGCACCAACGCCGGATCGCCGGCGTAGAAGCCGGCCCGCGCCCCGGCCAGGTTCGATCGCTTCGACAGCGAGTGCACCGCCAACACGCCGTCGAGACCTTCGGCGAGGATCGTGCTCGGCGCGCCGGTCCAGGTGAACTCGGCGTAGCACTCGTCGCTGGCGACCGGCACGCCGCGGGCGCGCCCCCATGCTGCTGCCGCTGCCAGGTCGTCGAGGTTGCCTGCCGGGTTGCCGGGAGAGTTCACCCACAGCACGAGCGCCCGCGCCGCGTCCGCCGGATCGATGGCGTCGAGACGCAGGTTCCAGCGTCCATCGACCGGCACCGGCACGGCGCGACACCCGGCCAACGACGCACCCATGGCGTACGAGGGATAGCTCACCGCCGGGAACAGCACGGTGTCTCGTTCGGGCGAGCGCAGCCGCAGCCAGTGCGGCAGCCCAGCGACGAATTCCTTCGTGCCGATGCAGGCGGCGATGGCCTCGGTCGGGACGGCGACGCCGAACCGACGCTCGAGCCAGCGGGATGCTGCGGAGCGGTAGGCCGCCGAGCCGATCGAGGGCGGGTAGCCGTGCATCGTGGCGGCATCGGCGAACGCGGCCACCACCGGCGCCGGCGCCGGGTCGGTCGGCGTACCCACCGAGAGGTCGATGCAGCCTCCGGGCAGCGCGTCGGCGATCGGTTGGAGCTCGGCGAGGCGGTCGTAGGGGTAGGGCGGCAGGACGAACCCACCGGCGACGGCGTCGGTCACCGTGCTACCTCGGCGGAGAGGGACCGCTCGGGAGCGGCGCCGCCGTCGCCGACCACGAACTCGGACCATCGGGACGCGACAGCGTCGTCGAGCCGGGCCCGCACCACCATGGCGTCCTCGCCCGCCACCTCGGAGAGCACCTGGCCGTCGCGATGGAGGGCGGCGAGCACGTCGCCGCGTGCGAACGGCACCACCAGCTCGACGACGGCGCTGGCGGCACGCAGGCGATCGCCCACCGCCCGCAAGAGCTCGTCGATGCCCACGCCGGTCGCCGCCGACACCGCCACCGAACCCGGGTGCGCCGCCGCCAGGTTGGCCGCCGAGGTCGGTGCCAGATCGGCCTTGTTCCACACGAGCAGCTGCGGCACCTGATCGGCGCCGATCTCGTCGAGCACGGTCGAGGCCGCGGCGATGTGGTGCTCGGGATCGGGCGCCGACGCATCGACGACGTGCACGAGCAGGTCCGCATCGGTGGCGACGTCGAGCGTGGACTTGAAGGCCTCGACCAGCTGGTGGGGCAGCTTGGCGATGAACCCGACCGTGTCCGTCACCAGGACGTGCTGGCCGCCCGGCAGGTCGAGTCGGCGGGTGGTGGCGTCGAGCGTGGCGAAGAGACGGTCCTCGCTGAGCACGCCGGCGTCGGTGAGCCGGTTGAGCAACGTCGACTTCCCGGCGTTCGTGTAGCCGACGATGGTCACGAGCGGCAGACGGGCGCGGCGGCGGGCCTTGCGCTGGGTGTCGCGGTGGCGGGCGACGTCGCGCAGCTCGGCCTCGAGGCGGTGCATGCGCCGCACGATGCGGCGGCGATCGATCTCGTACTGGGTCTCACCGGGGCCGCTGCGGGTGCCGACGCCACCCATCTGCTGGCTGAGCGACGAGCCCTTGCCGCGCAGGCGGGGCAGCCGGTAGCGGTACTGCGCCAGCTGGACCTGCGCCTTGCCCTCGGTGCTGTGGGCGTTCTGGGCGAAGATGTCCAAGATGACGGCCGTGCGATCGATGGCCGTGCGGCCGAGCAGCTTCTCCAGGTTGTACTGCTGGGCCGGCGTCAGCTCGTCGTCGAACACGACGGTGTCGATGTCGAGCGTCTCGCAGCGCTCCTTGAGCTCCGCCACCTTGCCCTTGCCGAGGTACGTCGCGGGTTCGGGCGCGGACCGGCGCTGCACCAGCCGGTCGACGACGTCGGCACCGGCGGTGTCGACCAGCTCGGTCAGCTCGTCGAGGCTGCGGTCGACCTCGTCCTCGTCGACGCCGGGCAGGGCGACGCCCACGATCACGATGCGCTCCCGGAAGGTGCGTTCGATGAGCGCGCCTGCGGCGTCGCCGCCGAACTCGCCGAACGCGCCGCGGTGGTCGACGCGCACGGCGTCCGGCTCGTCGCGCTCGATGGAACCTTCGTCGGGCTCGTCGACCGTCGGGTCGTAGGTGCCGTCTGGGTCCTGCGGGGTGCGTGGTGCGCTCATACGCCCTCCCACTGGACCGAGGCGATGTGGACCGACGGACCGATGAGCGTGACGCCGCCGTCGGTGCGCAACAGCACGGTGGCGCTGCCACCGGCCATCGCCACCCGGGCGCGATCGCCGACCAGCCCCCAGCGGGCGGCGGCCACGGTGGCCGCGCAGGCACCGGTGCCGCAGGCCTCGGTGACCCCGACACCCCGCTCCCACACCCGCAGGTCGATGACGGGGTTGGCCTCGGCGACAGCGAGCGAGATGAACTCGATGTTGGCGCCGTCGGGGAACTGCGCCTCGAGCCACGGCCCGGCGTCTCCCGGATCGACGGCGGTGGCGTCCTCGACCCGCACGACCAGATGGGGGTTGCCGAAGTCGGCCGTCTCCAGCGCGTGGCCCGCCAGGCGGTCGGCGACCGCTGCCGGGACCACGGGACCGTCGCCCGGGACGCCCATGTCGACCTCGACCTCGACCTCGGCTCCCGCCGTACGTCCGAGCTGCACGACCCGCACGCCCGCGTCGGTGCCGATGCGCAGCGTGGCCCCGTCGTCGAGGTGGCGGGCTCGCGCCACCGCCTGGGCGAAGCACCGGATGCCGTTGCCGCTCATCTCGGTGACGCCGCCGTCGGCGTTGTGCAACCGCATGACGACATCGACGTCGCCGTCGGACGCGCCAGGGGTGCGCCCGTGCAACAGGCCGTCGGCACCGACCCCACGGTGCCGGTCGCACACGGCGCGCGCCAACGCACCGTCGACGGCGACCGCCGCCGGCTGGCACTCGTCGAGCAGGACGAGGAAGTCGTTGCCGAGTCCGTGGTGCTTGGTCAGGTGCATGCCGGGACCACGCTAGAGCGTGCGCCCCGGCGTCCGGCACCCAATAGCGATGGGCGCGGAGCTGCGGACCCGATGCGGGTCACGGCCGGGCGCCGGCGAGCAGGGGCTGGAGACGGGCGGCCGCGGCGTCGAGGTCGTCGTCGGTGGCCAGGTCCCACCACTCGATGCGCGGGTCGCGGCGAAACCACCGCTCCTGGCGGCGGGCGAAGCGACGGGTGCGGCGCACGGCCGTGGCGACCGCCTCGTCGAGCGGCACGCCGTCCTCGAGATGGCCGAGCAGCTCCCGGTAGCCCAGGGCCTGGCGAGCGGTCGCCGAAACGCCGCTCGTCGTGTCGAGGAGACGCTCCACCTCGGCCAACAGACCGGCATCCATCATGGCAGCGTACCGCTCGGCGATCCGGCGGTCGAGCAGGTCGCGCGGCCACCGGAGCCCGATCAGGCGCGCCGGCGTCTCGGCGTGGTGCTCGAGCCCCGGGCCGTAGTCGGAGAACGGCCGGTCCGAGCCGATCGTCACCTCCAACGCCCGCACGATGCGGCGACGGTTGCTCGGCTCCATGCGGGCGGCGGCGGTCGGGTCCAGTGCGGCGAGCCGTGCGTGCAACGCCTCGGTGTCGGGCTCGGCCTCGAGGTCGGCGCGCACCTCCGGGAACTGTCCCGGGATCTCGAGCGCGTCGACGAGGGCCCGCAGGTACAGCGCCGTGCCGCCGACGCCGAGCGCCACGTGGCCGCGGCCGGCGATGGCGTCGAGGGCGACGGCGGCGTCGTCCTGGAAGCGCGACACGGTGTAGGTCTCGTCGGGCTCGATCAGGTCGATGAGGTGGTACGCCACCTCGGCCTGCTCGGCGGGCGTCGGCTTGGCGGTGCCGATGTCCATGCCGCGATACACCTGCATCGAGTCGATCGTCATGATCTCGACGCCGCCGTGCCGTTGGGCGGCCGCATGCGCCAGCGACGACTTGCCCGACGCCGTCGGACCGACGAGCACGACCGCCGGGACGCGGCCGGCGCTCACCCCGCGACCACGGCGATGCGCGTGCGATGCCGCGCCGGCCGGGTCACCTCACGCAGCTCGCCCTGCAGGTGGTGGGCCCGGGCATCGGTGACCTCGACGGTGGCGTAGGTACCGGCGCGCAGCGTCGACGCCGCCCGGAAGTGCACGAGCTTGTTCTGCGCCGTGCGGCCGGTCGTGACGTCGGCGTCGCGTTTGGAGGGCCCCTCGACGACGACCTCCTCGATGCGACCGATGCGCGCCCGGTGCTTGGCCAGGGCTGATCGCTCGACGGCGACACGCAGCCGTTCGTAGCGCTCACCGACCACCACCGGATCGACGAACCGGTCGGTCAACGCTGCCGCCTCCGTGCCCGGTCGAGGCGAGTAGATGAAGGTGTAGGCGGAGTCGTACTCGGCGGCGGCGACGACGTCGAGCGTGCGGTCGAAGTCCTCGTCGGTCTCGCCGGGGAAGCCGACGATGATGTCGGTGGTGACGGCGAGGTCGTCGATGGCTGCCCGGGCCGCCACGAGCCGCTCCAGGTAGCGCTCGGCCGTGTAGCCCCGATGCATGGCAGCGAGCACGGCGTCGCTGCCCGACTGCAGCGGGAGGTGCAGGTGCGGGCACACGCCCGGCGTGCGCGCCATCGCGTCGATCGTCTCGGGCAGCAGGTCCTTGGGGTGTGGGCTCGTGTAGCGCACGCGATGGATCCCGTCCACAGCGGCGACGGCGCGCAGCAGATCGGCGAAGAGGGGGCGACGGCGCGCCCTGCCAGCGGCCAGGTCGTCGGCCCATCGGGCACCCGCCACCGCCGCCGCCCGGTCTGCGGGCAACTCGCCCGAGCGCAGCGCGGCGGCGAGGTCTCGACCGTAGGAGTTGACGTTCTGACCGAGCAGGGTCACGTCGGTGACGCCGTCGGCGGCGAGACGTTCGACCTCGTCGATCAGCTCCCCGAACGGTCGGCTGATCTCCGGGCCACGAACCGCCGGGACGATGCAGAAGGCGCACGTGTTGTCGCAGCCGATCTGGATCGTCACCCACGCCGCCCAGTCGAGCTCGCGTCGCGTCGGCAACGCCGACGGGAAGGTCGCCTCGTCATCAGCAACGGTCGCTTCGAGGATCTCGACGATCGGCCCGTGATCGCGCGCCTCGTGCAGCAGCTCGACCGCCCGGTGCACGTTGTGAGTGCCCAAGACGACGTCGACATGGGGCGCACGCTCACGGATGAGCTCGCGGTCCTTCTGCGCCAGGCACCCGCCGACCACGATCTCGACCTCGGGGCGTTGTGCCTTGAGCGACTTGAGGTGACCGAGCGTGCCGTAGAGCTTGTTGTCGGCGTTCTCACGGATGCAGCAGGTGTTGAGGACGATGACGTCGGCGTCCTCGGTCGCGTCGACGCGTTCGAGGCCGTCGGCTTCGAGCAGACCGGCGATCCGCTCGGAGTCGTGCTCGTTCATCTGGCAGCCGAAGGTGCGTACGGCGTACGTCTTCGGCGTCGGGCCCTCGCTCACCCGCAGAAGGGTAGAAGGTGCCTCATGCGCCGGGGAAGCCGATCCCGCGGCCACGGCGATGTCGGTTGCCGAAACGGCGTTCGGCCTCTCCGGATCGGGGCTGGGGAGCCGATCCGGGGAGGCCGATGCCGTCCCTGGCAGGGCGAGAGGTCACCGGCATGGCGCCGGCGCGTCAGTCCTCGATGGAGATGGGCTCGTCGTCGACCTCGGAGAAGGCTTCGGCCTCGTCGGGCTCGCCGAGACCGACCTCCTTGAGGACCCGATCGGAGATCTCGACCATGATCTCGGGGTTGTCGGAGAGGAACTGCTTGGCGTTCTCACGCCCCTGGCCGAGCTGCTCACCCTCGTAGGTGAACCAGGCGCCGGACTTGTTGATGACGCCCAGGTCGACGCCCACGTCGAGCAGCGCACCCTCACGGCTGATGCCTCGTCCGTACATGATGTCGAACTCGCACTGCTTGAACGGCGGGGCCACCTTGTTCTTGACCACCTTGACCCGGGTGCGGTTGCCGACGACCTCGGGGCCGTCCTTGATGGACTCGATGCGACGGATGTCGAGGCGGACCGACGAGTAGAACTTCAGCGCACGTCCGCCCGGCGTCGTCTCGGGCGAGCCGAACATCACGCCGATCTTCTCCCGCAGCTGGTTGATGAAGATGCACACCGTGTCGGTCTTGTTGAGCGTGCCGGTGAGCTTGCGCAGCGCCTGCGACATGAGGCGGGCCTGCAGACCGACGTGGCTGTCGCCCATCTCGCCCTCGATCTCGGCCCGGGGCGTGAGCGCCGCCACCGAGTCGATCACCACCACGTCGATGGCACCCGAACGGATGAGCATGTCGGCGATCTCGAGCGCCTGCTCACCGGTGTCGGGCTGGCTGATGAGCAACTCGTCGACGTCGACGCCGATGGCCTGGGCGTAGATCGGGTCCATGGCGTGCTCGGCGTCGATGTAGGCGCAGATGCCGCCGTTGCGCTGCGCTTCGGCCACGACGTGCATGGCCAGCGTGGACTTGCCCGACGACTCCGGGCCGTAGATCTCCACGACCCGCCCACGGGGCAGACCGCCGATGCCCAGCGCCAGGTCGAGCGAGAGGGCACCGGTGGAGATGGACTCCATCTTGGTGATGCCCCGGTCGGCCATCTTCATGACCGAACCCTTGCCGTACTGCTTCTCGATCTGGCCGAGCGCCGCTTCCAGTGCCTTGTCTCGATCCACCGTCTGCTCCTTGTTGCTTCGTCGTTCCGGAGGGTGAGGCTGCCGGGGTGGCAGCGAGTTGTTGGCACCCTACGGAGGGGGTGTGACAGCCGATCGGGACGGCGATCGGGGGCACGATCGGGCCTCATGCCGGGGCTGGAAACGACAGCACTGTAATTGCGAACAGCTGTTCGGTCAAGGCTTTGTCGGTCCCTCCGAGCCACCCCTCCCACGCACGCGCCTAGAGTCGTCGGCGCGCGCTCGACCTGGGCCCGACGGACCTGGGACGAGCAGCACCGCTGCCGGTCGACGCACGGCGGCCGACCCGGTGGGAGGGTGACGATGCAGCTGAGCGTGATCATGCTCAAGGTCGTGGCGTGGGTGGCACTGGCCATGTGGGTCGTGTCGCTGGCGCTCATCGTCTGGTCCGTGTGGATCGGGGACAGCTCGTTCTGGATCTCGAGCACCTTCGACGACCAGTTCGACCCTCCCGACCTGCTCGAGAAGGTGCGTGCGGTCCTCCTGGCGGCCACCACGACCGGCACCGGGTACTACCTGCTGGCCTTCATCGTCGGTCTGGCATCGGCGTCGCTGCTCCAGGTCCGCCACGCGTCGTTCGCCGCAGCGCCGACCTACGCCTATCCGCCGCAGGCGCCGTACCCCACGGGTCCCGCCCCCGGGAACGCGCCGGGCGCCTACGGCGTTCCTCCTACGCACTGACCGACTCTCCGGGAGGTTCCCCATGGCCGACGACACGAACCACACGCGTCCCTCCGACGACGAGTTGCGGGCACGCCTCACGCCCCAGCAGTGGGAGGTCACCCAGCAGGCGGGCACCGAGCGCGCCTTCACCGGCGAGTACTGGGACTGCCACGACGACGGCGTCTACCGGTGCATCGTGTGCGATGCCCCGCTGTACAGCTCCGAGACCAAGTACGAGTCCGGCAGCGGTTGGCCGAGCTTCACCCAGGCACTGGCACCCGAGGCCGTCGCCGAGCACCGCGACGTCAGCCACGGCATGGTCCGCACCGAGGTGGTGTGCGCCAGCTGCGGTGCGCACCTCGGCCACGTCTTCGACGACGGTCCGGCGCCGAACGGCCTGCGCTACTGCATGAACTCGGCCTCGCTGCGCCTCGACCGCGACGCCGCCGAGGCGTCTGACGCGTCAGACGCCTGACGCACCAACGCTCCGGGCACGGATCAGTCGCGCATCGAGCCCGTGGACGGGATCATGTTCCCGTCGCGCCAACGACCCACGATGCATTCGAGCACGCGTCGACCGGTGTTCCAGCTACCGGGCTCGATAGGGACGTAGCTGAAGCCCTCGTCGTCGATCACCTCTCGGCCGAGGTAGGCCGCGCCGACGGTCCGGCAACGCTCGCCGACCAGCGCGAGCCAGGCGGCCTCATCGTCCGTCGCCGGTACGGTGGCGGTCAGCGGGCCGAGATCCACCGTGCCGGTGATCTCGTGCCGATGCGGCTCGGCGCACGGCACGGTGTAGCCATCACCGTCGAGGCAGGTTCCCGCAGCGTGGACACGTGCCTGGCCAGCCGCGGTCGCCTTGCCCGTGGACGCAGCGGACAGGCCGTCGCGCTCCGGCCGGACCTCATGGCGCGCGCCGACACCGCACCACACGTTGCGCTCTCCCATCGACCAGCTCGAAGGCACCGGCTTGATGAGCGTCGGGGAGTACCGGCCCTTCGGGTCGAACGGGCCGCCGAGAAGGGTCTCGGCCATCGGTCCGCAGACCTCTTCGTTGAGGACCCCCCACTCGAAGTCGCTCGGGTAGTTCGCGGTGAACCGGTCACGCACATCGACGCTGCCGGCGACCTCGAACAGGTGCGGCTCGGCGCAGTCCACGACATCGGTGCGCCTCGTCTCCACGCCGGAGACGTCGTCCTGGTCCCAGGTGATGCAATCGCCTGTGCTGTAGACGGTCCCGGCGAGCTGCACCGATCCTGGCGTGGTGGCGTCGGCAGCTTGCCCCTGCTGCGCAGGCACGACGCTGTCCACCTCCCCGACGGCCCGAACCCACAGCACACCGCCGGCGGCGACGACCCCGACGATGACGGGCGCGCCCGAGACATCAGCACAGGAACCAGCACGCGTCCGACCGCCCGCAGCCGGCGACTCCGTGACGCGCGCCGGCGCGCCCGCCGCTCGCCTCGCGTTCGGGAGCGGGCCCGCTGCTCGCGCTCGCGATGGCCCGGTTCGATCACCGACGCCGCCTCGACGAACGCGTCGTCGAGACGAACCTTGTCGAACGGATCGCTGGGCCCACCCGCCTGGTCCACCACGGCGCAGAATGTAGAGCATGGCGCCCACCCACGGTTCTTGTGGGTCAGGTCGGCCGGCGACGGTCGAGGAGCCGCCGGCCGGCCACCATCGCCACGGCGCCGGCGACCAGCCAGCACGCCGCCAACAACCAGCCGAGGCCGAAGGCGCCGTCGTCGGCGATCGTGCCGAACAGCAGCGGCCCGAACCCGGCTCCGAGGTACGTGCCGGTCTGGGTGACACCGGTCGACGCGCCAGGCGCGTCGGCGTGGGCGCGCACGACGCCGAGGTTGAACAGCCCCGGCCAGGCCCACCCGGCGCCGAAGGCGAACGGGATCGCCACCAGGTACGCCGGCACGGTCTGGAGGGCCATCACCACGTAGAACATCGAACCGACGACCATCATCGAGGCGACCGCGATGAACGGATCGCGCGTCGACCGGTCGGCCCACGAACCCACCACCAAGCGACTGGTGATGCCGATGGCGCTCCCGGCGGCGAGCAACCACCCCGCCGGCCCTTCGGCCACCCCGGCGGCGACCGTGGCGCTGGTGAGGAAGCCGGCGAGGCCTCCCGCGGCCGCGGCGCCCAGTCCCACACCCATCGCCAGCACCACGAGCGGCCCGAGGCGACCACGCAGCGGCACCCGAGGCGACGGTGCCGCCTCGGCCAGGTGCGCCCGCTCGGCCCCCACCGGGACGACGAGAGCGCCGAGCAACGCCAGGATGCCGCCGCCGACGAACGTCCAGCGCCATCCGACGGTCAGGGTCAACGCCGGCACCGCGACCCCGCCGAGCAGCAGGGCGAACGGCAGCGCCGACTGCTTGACGGCGAAGGCCAACCCGTGGCGGCTGTCGTGCACCACTCGAGCCAACAGCAGGTTGGCGCCTGGTTGCGCCAGCGAGTTGGCCAGACCCGCCACCGCGGCGGCCGCCGCCAGGAACCACCACGAGTGGGCGAACGCCGCGATCGACAACTGCACAGCGGCGCTCGTCAGACCGGCGATGCGCAGGCCGACGCCGCCACCGATGCGTTGGCACCAATGCCCCATCAACGCCGAGGTGAGCGATGCTGCCAACCACGGCAGCGCCACGATCACGCCGAGGGCGGCGATGTCGAAGTCGAGCTCGCGCCGCAGCTGCACGCCCTGGCTCCCGAGCAGGAACGCCGTGAGCACGGCCGTCGTCGTGGCGAACGACACGGCGGCGAGCGTTCGCCCGATCGGCGCAGTGGTCGACGCCGGCGCGTCGGTGGAGGTGCTCACGTCCGTCAGCCTCGCAGGCGCTGGACAGCGACCGTGTCGTAGCGGGCGCCGCCGGGGTCGGTCGTCGAGCGCACCAGCGCCACCTCGTCGACGGCGAAGGCCGCCGCCACCGGGGCACCCAGCAGCGAGCATCGTCGCGTGCGACGCAGCCGGGCGAGCGTGAGGTGCCCGACGAAGGGACGGTCCGGCTGCGGCTCGCCGACGCCGGCGAAGGCGCCACGAACCGCAGCGGCGATGGCATCGAGTCCGGTCACCGGCACCTGCACGACGCCGGCGCCCAGCCGCTGGACCGACGGTCCCATCGTGGCGACAGCAGGTGGGGCCGCCACCCGTGCCAGCGCCGCCGTGGCGGCATCGATGTCCGCGTCGCCGCAGAAGTGCAGCGTCACGTGCCACTGTGCCGGCGTCGTCCAGCGCACACCGGCCTCGTCGGGTCGGGGCAGCGACGCCAGGTGCGCCGCGACGTCGTCGGGCGGCCAGACGGCGACGAACAGGCGCGCCATGGTGGACGGCGCGGCCGAGCGGCGCCGGCGCGCCTCAGCGCGCCCGGCGCTCGAGCTGCTGGCGGAGCAGGTTGAGCACCGAGATCGTGGCGAACTGCCGGACGCGGTCGCGATCACCGGGCAGGCGCACCGTCACCGCCGCCGCCTCGCCGTCGACGCAGGTGCCGAGCCACACGGTGCCCGGAGGCAGCCCCTCCATCGGATCGGGACCGGCGACCCCGGTGGTCGACACCGCCACGTCGCACCCGAGCACCTCGCAGGCGCCGCTCGCCATCGCCAGGGCCGCCTCCTCCGTGACGACCGGGCCTTCGGGCACGCCGAGCACGGAGAACTTCACGGCCGAGGCGTAGGACACGACACCGCCGCGCACCACCGCCGAGGCGCCGGGGACGTCGGTGAGCCGTGCGGTGATCAGCCCGCCGGTCACCGACTCGGCGGCCCCGATGGTCAGCCCCTGGGTGCGCAGCAGCCGGACGACGACCTCCTCCATCGACTCGTCGTCGACGGAGAAGACGTAGTCGCCGAGCACATCGCACACGATGCGCACCTCGTCGGCCAGCAGGGCATCGGCCTCCTCAGCCGTCGCCGCCTTGGCGGTGAGGCGCACCTTGAGTCCTTCGATGCCCGACGCCAGGAAGGCGAGCGTGCACCGGCCGGTCTCCTCGAGCTCGTCGTGGTAGGCGGCCAGCATCTCGGCCAGGCCCGACTCCGACTGCCCCCAGGTGCGCACGACCCGGCTGCGGATGACCGACGTGTCGCCGGAGCGACGCCGCAGGTCGGGCAGGATCGAGCCGGTGAGCATCTGCTGCATCTCCCACGGCACGCCGGGGACGGCGTAGATGACCTTCTCGCCGTCGGGCGTCGCCACGGGGCAGCGCAGACCGGGCGCCGTGCCGGGCATGTCGTCGAGGATCGACGCCCCCTCGGGCACGTCGGCCTGGCGGAGGTTGTTGTCGGGCATGAATCGTCCGCGCGACCCGAACATGGACCGGATCCGGTCCTCGAGGTCGTGGTCGCGCACCAGCGCCACCCCCATCACCTCGGCGATGGCGTCGCGGGTGATGTCGTCCTGGGTCGGACCGAGGCCGCCGCAGACGATGACGGCGTCGGCACGCGCCAGCGCGTCGCGCAGCTCGCCGACGATGCGGTCGAGGTTGTCGCCGACCTTGGTCTGGCGCAGCGAGTCGATACCCGACAGCGCCAGCTGCTCGCCGATCCACGACGAGTTGGTGTCGACGATCTGCCCGAGCAGCAGCTCGGTGCCGACGGCGACGACGTCGCAGCGCATCAGCTGAGCGCGTGACCGGGATCGGGGGTGCGGTCCATCGTGGTCGCCGCCCGGGCGCCGTCGATGAGGTACTGCGCACCGCTGACCAGCGCCAGCACGACCGAGATCCACAGCGACACGTCGGCCACCCACGGCAGGTCGTTGCCCCACGGGATGAGCGCCGCACCCACGGCGAAGGCCTGCACCAACGTCTTGGCCTTGGCCGACCCACGGGCCGGCACGGCCAGGCCACGCCGCCCCCAGTACACCCGGTACAGCGAGATGCCGAGCTCCCGGATGCCGATCAGCACGACCGGGACCCACGAGAAGCGCCCGATGACGGCGAGCGAGCACATGGCGCCGAGGATCAGGACCTTGTCGGCGAGCGGGTCGAGGAAGGCGCCGGAGCGCGTCGTCCCGTAGCGCCGGGCGATCCAGCCGTCGATGCCGTCGGTGCCGGCGAGCACGACCCACAGGGCGAACAGGCCCCAGCCGGTCCCCTCGGAGACGATCATGGCGAACAGGAACGGCGACACGAGCAGGCGGAACACCGTGACGAAGTTCGCCGGGGTCGCCAACGCCGAGGGGCCGTAGGTGACGTCGCTCACGAGCGCACCGCCACCTCGTCCACCGGGCGTCCGACCAGGTCAGGGCCCATTGCCTGGGTGATCACCACGTCCACGACCGTACCCGGCGCGAGCGTCGTGGGCACGCTGATGATCCCGTCGATCTCGGGTGCCTCCCGATACGAGCGCGCCACGCCTGGGGTGTCCACGAGGACATCGACCCGCGCCCCCAGCAATTCGTCACGTCGCGCCGCGGTGATGGCGTCCTGGAGCTCGCTCAGCTCGGCGAGCCGCTCGGCCACCAGACCGTCGGGCACCCGCCCGTCGAGGTCGGCGGCGTAGGTCCCCGGCTCCGCCGAGTAGGCGAAGAAGCCGCACCAGTCGAGCTGCGCCTCCTCCACGAACGCCAGCAGCGCGTCGTGGTCCTCCTCGGTCTCACCGGGATAGCCGACGATGAAGTTCGAGCGGAACGCCGCCCCGGCTTCGAGCGCCCGGATGTCGGCGATGCGCCGGGCGAACACCTCCCCGCTCCCCCACCGACGCATCCGCCGCAGCAGGGGCCGCGACACGTGCTGGAGCGACAGGTCGAAGTACGGCACGCCGGTGGCCAGGATGGCCTCGATCAACCGATCGTCCAGATCGGACGGGTACAGGTACAGCAGGCGCACCCGGTCGACCCGTCGCCGCGCCGCCTCGACCAGCTCGACGAGCCGACGCTCCCCTTGGCCCTGGTCGCGCCCGAACGACGCCAGGTCCTGCGCCACGAGGACCACCTCGCGCACCTCCAGGGCGTCGATCTCGGCCAGCACGTCGTCGACCGAGCGCGAACGCTGCGGGCCGCGGAAGCTGGGGATGGCGCAGAAGCCGCAGGCCCGGTCGCACCCCTCGGCGATCTTCACGTACGCCCACGGCAGGTCGGCCTTGGGCCGCGGCAGATGCAACAGGTCGAACGCCGGCACATCGTCTCGCCCGGCGAGCGCGGCACGCCCCGGCTTGGTGGTGAGGGTCACTGGCACGCCGAAGCCGACGACGGCATCGACCTCGGGCAGCGCCTCGGCCACTTCGTCGCCGTAGCGCTCGGCCATGCATCCGGTGACGACGACACGGGCCCCGGGGGCGCGGGCGTCGCTCAGTGCCAGCACGGTGTCGACCGACTCCTGGCGAGCGTCCTCGATGAAGGCGCAGGTGTTGACCACCACCACGTCTGCCTCGTCGGGCGAAACCGCCGGCACGAGCCCGTCGGCGCGCAGCGACCCGATGATGCGGTCGGAGTCGACCTGGTTCTTCGGGCAGCCCAGCGTCTCGACCCAGAAGCGCTCGGGGGCGCCGGCGGCGTCGGGGGGCGGGGGCATCCGGGCGATGCTACCGGTGCCGCTCACCCGTCGAGCAGGTGCAGCGCCAGGCCGGCGACCGCCATGCCGTCGCGCACGTTGCCGCGCGCCAGCTCGTCGCGCACACGCTCGATCGGCAGCCACGCCACCTGCTCGGCCTCGTGAGCGTCGACCGGGTCGCCGACGAAGGTGGCGCTCGACGTCCGGTACACGTGGAAGGCCAGGTCGGTGATCCCGTTGGCGGGGTGGAACGTGAGCAGGTGCTCGAGCGGACCCGGGCGCCACCCCGTCTCCTCGAGCACCTCGCGAGCCGCTGCCTTCTCGATCGTCTCACCGGCCTCGACCCGGCCCGCCGGGATCTCCCAGCCCCAGGTGTCGGTGATGAAGCGGTGCCGCCACAACAGCAGCACGCCGCGGTCGGGGTCGTGCACGACGACCCCGGCGGCCGGCCGCGGCACCCGCACCACGTGGTGCTCGAAGCGCTCGTGGCCGGGGATCTCCACGTCGACGAGCGCCATGCTCATCCACGGGCTCTCGTAGACGAACCGCTCCCCGTGGACCTCCCAGCGCATGGGCGGCGAGGCTAGCGGGGGCGGTCACGGGCCGATCACGAGACGATCGCGGCGCTCTGGGAGGAGTCGCGCCTCCCCACCGTG
>CAZYKR010000014.1:0-6313 GCA_964648005.1 uncultured Iamiaceae bacterium | reverse complement strand
AGACGATCGCGGGGCGGGCTCGGCAGGCAAGCGACGCCGGCGCTGGCATCATGGCCTTGCGCCCGACGCGATGGGAGAACCTGCGATGTCCCTCGATGGCTTCGTCCACCAGCTGCCCGATGCCGACCCGACCGAGACGGCCGAGTGGCTCGACTCGCTCGACGCGGTGATCGACGCCAAGGGCCCGGCCCGGGCGCGCTACCTGATGGCGATGCTCGACGAGCGGGCACGCCGGCGCGCCGTCGGCAGCCCCGGCTCGGTGTCGACGCCGTACGTGAACACCATCCCCACCGAGGACGAACCGTGGTTCCCCGGCGATGAGGAGATGGAGCGCCAGATCCGGCGCTACGTCCGCTGGAACGCCGCGGTGATGGTGCACCGGGCCAACGCCCGGGCCGACGCCATCGGCGGGCACCTGTCGACGTTCGCTTCCGCCGCCGGGCTGTACGAGGTCGGGTTCAACCACTTCTTCCGCGGGCGCGCCAACGGCGCCCCCGGCGACGCCGTGTACTTCCAGGGCCACGCCGCGCCCGGCGTGTACGCCCGGGCCTTCGTCGAGCACCGCCTCGACGAGGACGACCTCGACGGGTTCCGGCGGGAGCTGCGCCCCGGCGGCGGCCTCACCTCGTACCCTCACCCCTGGTTGATGCCCGAGTTCTGGGAGTACCCGACCGTGTCGATGGGTCTCGGCGCCATCAACTCGATCTACCACGCCCGCTTCTTGGACTACCTCCACAACCGCCGCATCGACGACACCAGCGGCTCGCGGGTGTGGTGCTTCGTCGGCGACGGCGAGTGCGACGAACCCGAGACGCTGGGCTCGATCTCGCTGGCGGCGCGCGAGGGCCTCGACAACCTGGTGTGGGTCGTCAGCTGCAACCTCCAGCGACTCGACGGCCCGGTTCGCGGCAACGGCAAGGTCATCCAGGAGCTGGAGTCGATCTTCCGCGGCGCCGGCTGGAACGTGATCAAGGTCATCTGGGGCAGCCGCTGGGACGAGCTGCTGGCACGCGACGTCGACGGGGTGTTGCTGGCGAAGATGAACGCCACCGTCGACGGCGAGTACCAGCGCTACGCCGTCGAGGACGGGGCCTACATCCGCGAGCACTTCTTCGGTCCCGATCCGCGCCTACGGCGGCTCGTCGAGGACCTCTCCGACGAGGAGCTGCAGACGCTGCCGCGCGGCGGCCACGACTACCGCAAGGTGTTCGCCGCCTATCAGCTCGCCACCGAGCAGGTCGGCGCCCCGACCGTGGTGCTGGCCAAGACCATCAAGGGCTGGGCCCTCGGCCCCGGCGTCGAGGCGCGCAACGCCACCCATCAGATCAAGAAGATGTCGATGGCCGAGTTCCGCGAGCTGCGCGATCGCCTGCACCTCGACGACGTCCTCGACGACGCCGCCCTCGCCGGCGACGAGCCGCCGTACGTCCGCCCACCGGTCGGCTCGGCGGTGCACGACTACCTCGTCGCCCGCCGACGCGAGCTCGGCGGCGCCGTGCCCGAGCGCCGCATCGAGATCCGCCGCCCGATGCCGCTGCCGTCCGACGACGTCTTCGCCGGGCTCGACGCCGGGTCGGGCACGCAGGCAGTGTCGACGACGATGGCGTTCACCCGACTCCTGCGCGACCTGTGCCGCGACCCGCAGATGGGCAGCCGGGTGGTGCCGATCGTCTCGGACGAGGCGCGCACGTTCGGCATGGACGCGCTGTTCCGCGAGCTCGAGATCTACGCCGCCGCCGGTCAGCTGTACGAACCCGTCGACCACGCCCTGCTGTTGCGCTACGCCGAGGACCGCGACGGGCAGATCCTCGAGGAGGGCATCACCGAGGCCGGATCGCTGGCGAGCTGGACCGCGGCGGGCACCGCGTACGCCAACCGCGGCGTGCCGATGCTGCCGTTCTTCATCTTCTATTCGATGTTCGGCTTCCAGCGTGTCGGCGACCTGATCTGGGCCGCCGCCGACGCCCAGGCGCGCGGGTTCCTCATCGGCGCCACCGCCGGGCGCACCACGCTGCTCGGCGAGGGCCTCCAGCACCAGGACGGCCACAGCCTGCTGCTGGCGTCGACGGTGCCGACGTGTCGCGCCTACGACCCGTCGTTCGCCTACGAGCTCGGTGCCATCGTCCGGCACGGCATCGCCGACATGTACGGCGACCCGCACGGCCCGGCGAGCTTCTACTACCTCACCTGTTACAACGAGAACTACGTGATGCCGGCGCGACCCGAGGGCGTGACCGACGCCGACATCGTCGGCGGTCTGTACCGCTGGGCCGCCGCCCCCGAGGGTCTCGGCGACGACGCGCCGCGCCTGTCGCTCGTGTTCTCGGGCTCGGCGTGGCAGGCGGCGGTGGCGGCGCGCGACGCGCTCGCCGAGCACCACGGCGTCGCCGCCGACCTGTGGAGCGCCACCTCCTCCAAGGCGCTGCGCGAGGAGGCGCTGTCGGTCGAGCGCTGGAACCGCCTGCACCCGACCGAGCCGCCGCAGGTGGCGCGGGTCACGGCGTTGCTCGGCACGGGCCGGGGTCCGGTCGTCGCCGTCAGCGACTTCATGAAGGCGGTGCCCGAGCAGATCGCCCGCTTCGTGCCCCCTGGCGACGACGGCGCGCCGCGCCGGTTCGTGCCGCTCGGCACCGACGGCTTCGGACGCTCCGACACGCGCGACGCCCTGCGCCGGCACTTCGAGGTCGACGCCGCCCACATCGCCGTCGCCGCCTTGAGCGCCCTGGCCGCCGACGGCACCGTCGAGCCCACCGAGGTCGGCCGCGCCATCGAGGCGCTGGGCATCGACGCCGACGCCCCCGACCCGCGCACGATCTGATCCCAGCATCGACGCGTTCGCGGCGTCGGTGGCGGCGCCTCAGTCGGCGAGGGGTGTGACGAGGTGGGTGGTGAACCAGTCCGCCGCGAGGCGCGCCGCGCCGGCCAGGCCGTCGCCGTGGTCGAGCTCGAGGTGGCCGATGCCCGGCACCCGTTGCCACGCCTTGGTCCCCGGCAGCGCTGCGAACAGCGCGGCGGTGTCGTCGACGAGGGCGATGTCGTCGAGCTCGCCCTGCACCAACAGCACAGCGGCACCGGTCACCTTGCGGGCGTCGTCGACCGGGTCGTAGGCCAGCATGGCGTCGGCGCTGGCAAGGTAGTGCTCGGTGGTGCCGAGGCCGGCGCCGCCGACCGCCGTCGACGTGCCCTGGTCGCCGGTGCGGCCGAGCAGCTCGGCGTAGGCGGTTGAGAACGCGGGGCTGAGCGGCAGCAGGTCGGACGTCGGGACGATCGTGGGCTCGGCCCCGGCGGCGACGGCGGCGCGCTCGGCATCGACCCGCTCGAGGAACGTCAGCCAGTCCCACGCCGGTCGGGCGCCCGCCAGCATGGCGCGGCCCGACGCCGGCCCCGACACGGACACGACGGCGCGCACCCGTCGGTCGCGCGCCGCGGTCGAGATGGCGATCGGCCCGCCGTAGCTGTGCCCGTACACGCCGAGGCGCGTGGCGTCCACGCCCGGCGCCGCGGCCAGCCACGCCAGCACGTGCTGGGCGTCGACCACGCGCGCCGGCGGGTCGATCCAGCCCCGCGCGCCGTGGCTGCCGCCGTAGCCGGCGTAGTCGAAGCGGACGCTGACGACGCCGGCGGCGGCGAGCGCAGAGGCGATGTCGGGCAGTACCACGTCGCACACCCCCGACAGCCCCTGGCACAGCACGACCGCCGGCAGCCGATCAGTGCCCGCCCCGTCGGGTCGGCACAGCACGGCGCGCAACTCGGTGCCGCGGCGCGTGTGGATGGTCACGTCCTCGTCCGCCATGCGCGCATCGTACGTCCCGCCGACGGCGCCGGCGGTGGGCAGGGCCGAGCCCGACCTCAGGGCGGGAGGGAGCCGTTAGCCTCGTCCGCCATGGCCGCATCCATGCCCGTGACCAACAACCCCGACGCCAACAAGCTGCTGGTCACCGACCCGCTGGCGCTGCTCATCGGGATGCTGCTCGACCAGCAGGTGCCGATGGAGTGGGCGTTCGCCGGGCCGCTGACGCTCAAGGAGCGCCTCGGTGGGACGCTCGACGCCACGGCCATCGCCGCCATGGCCCCCGAGGAGCTCGAGGCCGTGTTCGTCGAGAAGCCGGCGTTGCACCGCTACCCGGGGTCGATGGCCGGCCGCACGCACGAGCTGTGCACCTTCATCGCCGAGCGCTACGACGGCGACGCCGGCAAGGTGTGGAAGGGCGTGCGCTCCGGCGACGAGCTGTTCCGCCGCGTGCGCGAGCTGCCCGGCTACGGCGAGCAGAAGGCGAAGATCCTCGTCGCCATCCTCGCCAAGCGCCTGGGCAAGGCGCCCGCCGGTTGGGAGGAAGCGGCGACGCCCTACGGCGACGATCAGCCTCGCTCGGTCGCCGACGTCGACGGACCGGGAGCGCTCGAGCGCGTGCGCGCCTTCAAGCAGGCGCAGAAGCAGGCGGCGAAGGACGCCAAGGCAGCCAAGGCTGGCACCGCGCGCTGACGCCCAGCGCCGGCGTCCGACCGGCACGACGCCGGTCGCACCGGCCCGGCGTCAGTGCAGGTTGGCCGGGTGGGTGAAGCGGCTGGAGGCGGCGGCGTTGCGCTGACGGTCGAGCCATCCCAACAAGATGGCCACGGCACGCGGATCGTGGCGGAGCGCGTGCCGGCCACCGTCGACGATGCGCAGGTCGGCGCCGCCGTGAGCATCGGCGAGGACCCGGGCGTCGAAGACCGGCACGACCTCGTCGTCGGAACCGTGCAGCACGAGCAAGGGGCGTGGGGCCAACGCTTCGGCACAGGACACGGTGCGGATCGAGCGCAGCTCGCGCACCCAGCGGTCGTAGTTGGCGCCCGTCGGGATCTTGGGGAGGATGCCGACCTCGCGGGCGTGCTCGAGCAGTCGGCGCGGGTGGCTCGCCCAGTCGTCGAAGTCGGCGGCGGCCCCGACCGAGGCGACGCCGGCCACGCCCGGGTCGGACGCGCCGGCGCAGATCGACAGGGCGGCGCCGGTACCGAAGCCGCAGAGCCACACGGACGACACGTCGTCGACGGTGCGCACGAAGTCGGTGGCGGCGCGCAGGTCGGCCAGCCACCCGCCGAGGGAGAACGCGCCCTCGGACGCGCCGCACCCGCGGAAGTTGAACACGAGCACCACCCACCCCAGCTCGGTGGCGATGCGGTCGGCCAGCTCGGGGAACGAGCGACCCGACATGACGGCGCCCTCACGTTCGGCGGGGAATCGGTGGGCGATCACCAAACCGGGGACCGCGGTGCCCTTGCCGCGGCGCGGCAAGGCCAGATGGCCGGCAAGGCGGACGCCGTCACTGTCGAAGAGCAGCTCCACGTCGATCGCCCCCGCCGCCGGTCGACGTTGCCGGCGCTCAGGCGGCCGACGTGTCGACGTCGGGCTTGCCGCTGCCGTTGCCGGCGTAGGGCTTGTACCCGCGGTTGCGGGCCTCGACGAGCGTGTCGGGACCGAAGCAGGTGTAGGCGGGGCCGCGCAGCTTGGCGTCCCAGTCGGTGCTGAGCAGGTCGGCCACGACGTCCTCGTCGACGTTGTCGATGTCGTACACGACCTGCGTGCGGCGGTCGCCGACCCAGCGGTTGTGCTCGAACTTGCTCGGGCGATCCATGGCCGCAAACCCTACGCGGCGGCGTCAGGTCGGCTCACATCGACGCGGCGTCGGCGTCGTCGATGAGCTTCGGATCGGGCACCGCGGCACCGAGGGCGCCGATGGCGCGCAGGTAGTCCTCGGTGAGCTCGACGACGGCGGCGGCTTGGGCGTCGGTGACGTCACGCTCGGCGCCGGTGAGCTGGCCGAGCACGTAGGCGAGGGCGGCGTTGTCGTCGGCGATGCGGGGGCCATCACCCTCGGCGGCCCACTCCCCCGGCTCACCCACCTCGGGCACCGAGTCGTCGCGGGCCACGCCGAGCGACTCGAGGTAATCAAGGTGGAACTCGATCATCGCCTGCACGTCCTCGTACGACAGCTGGGCGGTCAGGTCGTCGGGCAGGGCCTCGGCGACCCAGTGCACGCACTCGTCGAGGTCGAAGACGCGCTCGGGCGGCAGGGCGGCCATGCGCTGGGTGACCCCACCGACGGCGACGAGACCGATGACGACGACCCCCACGATCGCCAGCACGATGATCAGCCACGCCATGGGCGCCAGTCTGGCCGACGCGCTCGGCGCGCCGACAGCCCGGCACAGGACCGGACGCGACGGAGCCGGGGCACTGGGCCCCGGCTCCGATCAGGTCGTGTGGTGTGCGGTCGGCTCAGATGCCGATGCGCTGGGCGAGCAGCTCGCGGTGGTAGGTGGGATCCCCGAA
>CAZYKR010000013.1:0-29601 GCA_964648005.1 uncultured Iamiaceae bacterium | reverse complement strand
GTTGGGGGTGGGGGTGGGGGTGGGGTTGTCAGTCGAACAGGGAGGGGACGTCGCCGTCGGCCGCCATCAACGGCGCCCCTGCCGGCGGCACCAGCCCCAGGTGCTGCCACGCCGCCGGCGTCGCCACCCGACCGCGGGGCGTGCGCATCAGCAGGCCCTGCTGGATGAGGAACGGCTCGTACACGTCCTCGACCGTCTCCGACGGCTCGCTGACCCCGATCGCCAGCGTCGACAGACCGACCGGTCCACCACCGAAGCGCTCGCACAGCGCCCGCAGGATGGCGCGGTCGACCTTGTCGAGCCCGCGCTCGTCGACCCCGAACAGGCTGAGCCCGGCCCGCGCCGTCTCCTCGTCGACGACCCCGCTCGCCTTGACTTCGGCGAAGTCGCGGACCCGGCGCAGCAACCGGTTGGCGATGCGAGGCGTGCCTCGCGCACGTCGGGCGATCTCGTGCGCCCCGGTGCCGGCGATCGGCACGCCCAGGATGTCGGCGGCGCGCTCGACGATCGCCTCCAGGTCGTCGACCGTGTAGAAGTCGAGACGCGCCACGAGGCCGAACCGGTCGCGCAGGGGTCCGGTGATGAGCCCGGTGCGCGTGGTTGCGCCGACGAGGGTGAAGCGCGGCAGGTCGAGTCGGATCGACCGGGCCGCTGGCCCCTTCCCCAGCACGATGTCGAGCTGGAAGTCCTCCAATGCCGGATACAGCACCTCCTCGACGGCGCGCGAGAGGCGGTGGATCTCGTCGATGAAGAGCACGTCGCCCTCGCCCAGGCGCGTCAGGATGGCGGCCAGGTCGCCGGCGCGTTCGAGCGTCGGGCCCGACGTGACGTGCAGCCCGACCTCCATCTCGGTGGCGACGATGCCGGCGAGCGTCGTCTTGCCCAGGCCCGGCGGACCGGCGAACAGGAGGTGGTCCGCCGCCTGCCCGCGTCGCCGAGCCGCCTCGAGGATGATGCCGAGATGGTCCTTCAGCTCGGTCTGCCCCACGAACTCGTCGAGCCGTCGGGGACGCAGCCCACCCTCGTCGCCCAGATCGATCGGACCGTCCGGCGCCTCGGCAGCCGCCGAGAACGCCTCGTCGTCGTCGATGGGCCCGGGGTCGAGCAGCTCGTCGCGCATCAGCTGACCGCCAGGCGTTGTAGCGCCACCCGCAGCAGCTCGGAGACGTCGTCGGACTCGGGCAGCTCGCGCAGCACCGCCGTCACCTCGTCGGGCCCGTAGCCGAGATTGGCCAAGGCGTCGCGCACGTCGGCACGGGGATTCGGCGGGGCGCCGGCACCGGCGCTGGGGGCACCAGACCGTGCGGTGGCCGCAGACGACGCGGCGCGCTCGAGCTCGGGCACGTCGAGTCGGGACTTGAGCTCGACGAGCAGGCGGGCGGCGGTCTTCTCGCCGACGCCGGGCACGAGGCACAGGGCGTCGATGTCGTCGGTGGCCAGGACCTGCGCCAGCCCGATCGGGTCGTGCACCGACAAGATCGCCAGCGCCAGGCTCGGCCCGACACCGTGCGCGCCGAGCAGGGCGCCGAACGCCGTGCGCTCCTCGGACGACGCGAACCCGAACAGCACCTGCGTGTCCTCACGGATGTGGTGGTGGACGTAGACGAAGACCTCGTCCCCCGGCTCGCCGATGGACACGGCGGTGCTCGGCGCCACGGTCAGCGCGTAGCCGACGCCGGCCACCTCGACGAGCACCTCACCGGTGCCCCATCGCTCGAGGAGCGTCCCCCGCAGCGACCCGATCACCGCAGGCTCCGCTGCACGGACATGGCCATGGGCGCCATCGCCACGTGGCACAGGGCGATGGCGGCGGCATCGGCGGCGTCCGCCGGACGCGGCGGCGCCGTCAGGCCGAGCAACGTCTGGACCATCCGCTGGACCTCCTCCTTGCCGGCGGCGCCGTGCCCGGCCACCGCCTCTTTGACCTGGTTGGGCGAGTACTCGACGACGTCGCACCCGGCAGCGGCGGCCTCGGCCATGGCGATGCCGCTCGCCTGGCCGACCGACATCGCCGTGCGCACGTTGGCCTGGAACAGCACCCGCTCGACGGCCAACGCCTGCGGCGCGAACTCGCACAGCAGCGCCCGTACCTCGCGCTGCAACTCGACCAGCCGCTGCGGCACCGGGTCGCCGACGGCGGTGCGCAGCACGCCGAGCGCCACCGCTCGCGCCGCTGCACCCCGGCGCACCTCGAGCACGCAGTAGCCGCAGCGGGACAGCCCCGGATCGATGCCCATCACGAACATACGTACGGGACCCTAGCGGGACGGATCCGGCGACCGGTGGACCGCACGGAGCCGCCCCGCCGCCCGGCGCCGACCCCTTCAGGACGACGGCGAGGTGCCGATGAGACCTTGCGTGCACCCCGACGAGCCCGCCGAGGGCGCGTACTTCCCGCCGGTCAGCGGCAACGTACGCGCCGACGCCACCATCGCACCGGACGCCACGGCCTCGCCTCGCCTGGTCGCCCCCACCGAGCCGACGGACGAGTTGGTCGTGGAGCTGCGACATGTGTTCAAGCGCTTCGGCTCCGTGCCCGCGCTGTCGGAGCTGAACATCCTGGTGCCCAAGGGGCGGATCTCGGTGCTGCTCGGGCCGAACGGCGCTGGTAAGACGACGGCGATCCGGGTCATCACCGGTGCCCTCGCGCCGGACCGCGGACACATCCGCACGTTCGGGATGGACCCCCACACCCAGGGCGAGGAGGTCCGCCGCCGCTGCGGCATCGTGTCGGCGAAGCCGGCGCTGTACGACCGGCTCTCGGGGTGGGACAACCTGCAGTACTCGGCCGAGCTGTACGGCCTGGGGCGCAATGCGATCAGCCAGATCCGCGCCGCCGCCGGTCGGTTCGGCATCGTCGAGGCGCTCGACCAGCAGGTCGGCGGCTACTCGACCGGTATGAAGACCCGTCTCGCCCTGGCCCGATCGGTGCTGCACGATCCGGAGCTGTTGCTCTTCGACGAGCCGACGAGCGGGCTCGATCCCGAGTCGTCGCACGCCGTGCTCCAGCTCATCCGCGAGATGACCGACGACGGTCGCACCGTCGTCATGTGCACCCATCTGTTGATCGAGGCCGAGGGCTTGGCCGACCAGATCATCGTGCTCGAGAGCGGCACCGACCTCATGGCCGGGACTCAGCAGGAGCTGATCCGCCGCTACTGGCCACACGACCTGGTCCGCCTCGACGCCGAGGATCCGACCCAGCTCGATCAGGTTGCCGATTGGGAGGGCGTGGTCGGCTACGCCCGCAACGGCCTGGCCGAAGTGCAGCTCGACGACCTGGCACGCGTGCCCGACGTCGTCGGCCGCCTCGCCGCCGGCGGAGTGCGCCTGACCCGGGTGGAGCCCCATCATCCGACGCTCGAAGAGCTGTACTTCGCCGTGCGCGCCGAACGGCGCGCATCGGGCGTGGACAGCCCCCTGTAACCGCGACCGCCCCACGGCACGAGGAGACGACGTGGCCTTCCGAACCCAACGCATGTGGACGGTCGCCCGGACCGATCTGCGCCAGCTGTTCGAGTCCAAGGACTTCTGGGTGCCGATGGCGCTGCTGGGCGGCTTCTTCTTCCTCATCGTGCCGGCGTTCCTGCTCCTGGTCATCGCCAACGTCGGCAACGTCGGCGCCGTGCAGCAGGTGTCGCAGGCCCTGGACCTCCTTCCGCAGAGCGCGCAGCAGGCCGTGCCCACGGTGACCAGCAGCGGCGCCGAGGTCGATGCCGCCACGCAGGTCAACTACACGTTGGCCGTCTACCTGTTCGCGCCGATCGCCGTCGTCGTGCCCCTCACGATCTCGTCCGCCGTCGGGGCCTCGACCATCGTCGGCGAACGCGAGCGGGGCACCGGCGAGTTCCTGGCCCACTCCCCCGCCGACACCCGCGAGATCTACCTCGGCAAGCTGATCGCCAGCCTCATCCCCGGCTACATCACGACGGTCGTCGGGTTCGGGGCGTACGCACTGCTCGTGAACATCGTGGTGGGCGGCGATCTCGGCTACTGGTTCTTCCCCACCTCGTCGTGGTGGCTGCTCATCGCCTGGGTCCTCCCGCCGTTCCTGGCCCTGGCGCTGTCGCTCGTGCTCCGCCTATCGGCGCGGGTGCGCTCCACGGCGGCGGCGCAGCAAGCGACGGGCCTGGTGACGCTGCCGTTGATCATCATCGCCTACGGCCAGTCGACCGGCGCCTTGATCGGGTCCGGCACCGCCACGCTGTCGCTGATCCTCGGTGCGGTGGCGTGGACGATCGCCATCATCAGCCTCGCCACCGGCGTGCGGTCGATCAAGCGGGCCTCGCTCCTCGGCGTCGCCAACGAGCAGTAACGGGCCGGGAGCAGGAGCGGGCCGGGCCGTCGACCTACGGGTCGAGGTGCTCGAGGACCTCGACGAGCTCGTCGACGGGTCGGAACGTCAGCCCGGCCGTCGCCCGGTGGGCGTAGCGCACGACGCCGCCTCGGTCGACGACGAACACGGACCGCTTGTAGAAGCCGAGTGGCCCGAGCACGCCGTAGACGTCGCCGACCACCTTGGCCTCGTCGGCGAGGAGCGGGAAGCCGAACCCGCCGTTGGCCTCGGCGAAGTGCTCGTGCTCGCCGACCGACTGCGGGCTGATGGCCAACACCTGCGCGTCCAAGGCGGCGAAGCGGTCCAGCTCGTCGCTGTAGGCCCCGAGCTGCGCCGTGCAAACCGGCGAGCTGTCGGCTGGGTAGAAGGCCAGCACCACGGCACGGCCGCCGAACTCGTGCAGGGCATAGGTGCGGCGTCCCTCGTCCGTGCCGTCGGTTCCCGGCAGGGAGAAGTCGGGGGCTCGATCGCCGATGCCGACGCCGGTCATCGCGCCGCGCTCATGTGTCGAGGGCGGCCATCACGTCGTCGGACACGTCGAGGTTGGCGTACACGTCCTGCACGTCGTCGTGCTCCTCGAGGGCCTCGACGAGCCGCAGCACGGCCTTGGCGGCGTCCGGGGTGTCGAGCGGCACGGTCTGCGACGCCACCATCGTGACGTCGGCCGACGCGAAGGCCACCCCGGCCTCCTCGAGCGCGGCGCGCACGGCGGGAAGATCGGTCGGTGCGCAGGTCAGCTGCCAGGTCTCGCCGTCGCCGACGAGATCGTCGATGCCCGCATCGAGCGCGGCGACCATGATGTCGTCCTCGGCGACGTCGCCGGGCAGGATCACGATGCCCTTGCGCTCGAACTGCCACGCCACGGCGCCGGGTTCGGCGATCGACCCGCCACCCTTCTTGAAGATGTTGCGGATCTCCGAGCCGGTGCGGTTGCGGTTGTCGGTCAGCACCTCGATCAGCAGCGCCACCCCGTGCGGCGCATAGCCCTCGTAGGTGACCGACTCGTAGTTGACCCCCTCGAGCTCCCCTGTCCCTCGCTTGACCGCCCGCTCGATCGTGTCGAGCGGCACCGAGTTGTCCCGCGCCTTCTGGTACATGGTGCGCAGCGTCGGGTTCGAGTCGGGGTCACCGCCGCCTTGGCGCGCCGCCACCTCGACCTGGCGGATGAGCTTGGCGAAGAGCTTGCCCCGCGCCTTGTCGGCGGCGCCCTTCTTGTGCTTGATCGTGGCCCACTTCGAGTGTCCCGACATGGGGGTGCGTCTCCGGAGGTCGTCGTCAGCGGGCGGTCCCGGCCCGACTGCGGGAGCGCCAGCCTAGGGGGTGGTCAGGCTCCCGACAGGCTGCCAGGCCGCCTCAACGTTCGGCCAACCGACAGAACAGGTCGTGCAAGCGATCGTCACCGGCGAGCTCGGGGTGGAAGGCGCTGGCCAGCACCCGGCCCTGGCGGCACAGCACGGGCGCGGCGCCGACGGTGGCCAGCACCTCGACGTCGTGCCCGACGCGCTCGACGACCGGCGCACGGATGAACACCCCGTGGAACGACCCGTCGAGCCCGGCGACGTCCAGGTCCGCCTCGAACGAGTCGACCTGCCGCCCGAAGGCGTTGCGCCGGACCGCCACGTCGATGGCGCCGAACGACCGCTGGTCGGCGCGGCCGTCGAGCACCTCGGCGGCCAGCAGGATCATGCCGGCGCACGTCCCGAACGCCGCCATGCCGTCCGCCAGCCGCTCGGCCAACGGTGCGCGCAGCTCGAAGCGGTCGAGCAACATCGACATCGTCGTGGACTCGCCGCCCGGCAGCACCAGCGCGTCGACGCCGCCGAGCGCCTCGGCGGTCTTGACGGCCACGGCGTCGGCACCGCATCGGCCGAGCGCCCGCAGGTGGGCGTCGACGGCGCCTTGCAGCGCCAGCACGCCGACCTTCATCGCCCGGCCGTCACGTCGGGCCCTGCGACTGCCCGGGCCGCGTCACCAGCCCCGATCGGCCAGCTTGGTGTCGAGCCCGCCGATCTCGAGCCCGGGCATGGCGTCGCCCAGGCCCCGGCTGACCTTGGCCAGGATGGTCGGGTCGCCGAAGTGCGTCGTCGCCTCGACGATCGCCTTGGCTCGTGCTGCCGGGTCGTCGCTCTTGAAGATGCCCGAGCCGACGAAGACCGCTTGGGCGCCCAGCTGCATGACCAGTCCGGCGTCGGCGGGGGTGGCGATGCCCCCGGCGCAGAACATCGGCACGGGCAGCTTGCCGGTGGCGGCGACCTCCTGCACGAGTGGCAGCGGCGCCTGAAGCCGCTTGGCCCACTCGAACAGCTCGGCGCTGTCGGCCTGGGTCAGCTTGCGGATGTCACCCAGGATGGACCGCAGGTGCCGGACCGCCTCGACGATGTTGCCGGTGCCGGCCTCGCCCTTGGAGCGGATCATGGCGGCGCCTTCGGAGATGCGCCGCAGCGCTTCGCCCAGGTTCGTCGCACCGCACACGAACGGCACGGTGAAGGCCCACTTGTCGATGTGGTGCGCCTCGTCGGCCGGGGTGAGCACCTCGGACTCGTCCACGTAGTCGACCCCGAGGGCCTCGAGGATCTGGGCCTCGACGAAGTGGCCGATGCGGGCCTTGGCCATGACCGGGATGGTGACGGCAGCTTTGATGCCCTCGATCATCTCCGGGTCGCTCATGCGGGCCACGCCGCCGTCGCGCCGGATGTCGGCGGGCACCCGCTCGAGTGCCATGACGGCGACGGCGCCGGCGTCCTCGGCGATACGGGCCTGGTCGGGGTCGACCACGTCCATGATCACGCCGCCGGCGAGCATCTCCGCCAGACCGCGCTTGACGAGCATCGTTCCGGTCTCGGGACCGGCGACGGAGGGGTCAGGCGTCGCAGACATGGTGCCCATCCTAGAGGGGGCACCTGGCGGCACCCGCAACCGGAATCGTCGGCCAGGCGCCCCGACCCGAGGGTCGAGGCGCCCTGCTCAACCCCCGGCCAGGAGGGACTGCGCCGTGCCGGCGTCCATCGGGTGGATCGGAGCGTCCGCGGCCTCGGGCAGCGCCACCCAGGTCTTGCCCGGGGTGAGGCCCACCGGGTTGCCGGCGGCATCGGTGATCGTCGGGACGCTGATCGGCAGGTCCCGCTTCCAGCGGATCGGCACGGCCTTGCCGTCGCTGAGCACGAGGCCGTCGCCCTGACCGACCGTCACCGCCTCCGGGGAATTGGCGTCCGCGGACGAGATGCCGTACTCGATGTTCATGACGACGACGTTCGCCGGGCAGGCCTGGGCGCCGTTGCTGTCCACGAAGGCCGAGCTCCCGCGCGGGTGGTTGTAGTCCACCTGGTAGCGGGCGAAGCAGCTCCGCGCCGGATCCCACACGTAGTCGACCAGCACGTTGTTGCCGAAGTCGATCGTGACACCGGGGGTGGCATCGCCCGAGGACGCCTCACCGGCCTTGCGGTAGGTGAACAGCGCCACGGGCGGCGTGGCGTCGCCGGGCGTGAACTCGGCGCGGATGTCGGACATGTTGGCGTAGAGGTTGTGCGGCGCCGCACGGTCAGCGCCACGGAAGTAGTGGGCGTTGCCGATGCTGTGGGACACGTCAACGAGTCCGTTGACCGACGCGGCACGGCTGACCATGTCGGTCACCCCCGGGTTCCCGCCCGACCACAGCAGCAACGGGCGCGCCAGGTTGGCGAGCAGGTTGATGTCGCTGGAGCGCGCAGAGCGGATCGGACCGACCGGGTTGGCATCGGTGGAGTGGAAGATGGCGGCCAGGCGCGTGATGCCCTCGACCTTGAGCTCGTAGACCAGATCGGCGTCGTTGATGCCGGTGTGCGGCCGCGCGTCCGGATGGTTGTCGAGCTTGACGGCGACCGCGGGCCGACCGGCCGCAGGGTCGGCCGTCTCGATGCCGGTCAACGGCCACGTCGGCGTGGGTGCCGCCGTGGTGGTCGTCGACTCACCGGCCGACGTGGTCGGCGCCTCGGTGGTCGTCACACCGGCGGCGACGGGCTGATCGCCGCCGGACGAGCAGGCCGCCGCGCCCACGAGGGCGAGGCCGGCCAGCACTGCAATGGGGCCACGTCGTGACAAGGGATGCACCTTTCGAACCCGACCCCGCCAAGGGTCTTGCTCTCCGCCCGGTTCGGCAGGGTAGGCAACCGCCCGCGCGCCGTGGTGGACCCCCGGACGTCCGGCGCCGGACGATCGGTGGGTCTCAGAGCTCGCGCAAGGCGGCGGCGCGGTCGGCGAGCGCCACGGCGCCGTCCACCTCCGGGCCCTGTGCGACGAGCCAGCAGCCGGCCCGCGGCCCGCCCGGCCGCTGGACGGTCGAACCGACGGCGGCGATCTTGTCGAAGGCGCCCGCCAGACCGGGTGGGTACCGGGTCATGGCCACGGCAGATCGGTCGGTGGCCAGCTCGTCGTCAGGTTGGCGCCAGCCCGTCGCCGGCGGGAACCAGGCCGCCGTGGTCGCCGGCACCGAGTCCCGCCGCTCGATCCGCAGGAGCTCGTGGGCCAGCACGCCCTCGAGCTCGATCGGCGTGAGGGCCTCGAGCAGTCCGGTCGTGACCACCAACGACGCCGTGGCCGGGCCGTTGCCGACGGTCACGGCGTTGGCGGCGGCGTCGTCGACGAGCAACAGCGCCGGGCGGGGCAGACCGTGCGCCACCGCCAGGGCATCGGCCACGTTGTGCAGCCGGGGTGCCGACGCCGGGTCAGCGGGTCGAGCCCCGAGCGCCGCCACCGCGCGCTGCTCGCCCCATCCCGGCGCCAGGACGGCGAGGACGATGCCGGCCGCAAGGACCAACAGGCCGAGCCACCACAGCCCGAACAGCGCCAGCGCCACAGCCGGGATCACGCCGACACCGCCGACGGCGGCCTGCGCCCGCCGCATGGCGCGCTCGTTGGCCTGCACCACGGCGGGATCGATCGGGAGTGTGCCGGCGAGGGTCATCGAGCCGCAGAGTCTACGGCCGCGCCCAGCACCGGACCGAACCTCGGCGCCTCGGGGACTCAGGCGACCTCGACGCCGTGGCGAGCGCGCTCGATCGCCAGGCCGTACAACTCGAGGTAGCGCCGGGCGAGGTGCTCCATGGAGAATCCCGCCGCCCGCTCGTGACCGGCGGCCACGAGACGCTGCTGCTCGGACGCCGACGACAGCACCGCGGCCAGCGCCTCGGCCAGCGCCGGCGCATCGCCCGGAGGCACCAGGACGGCATCCCGCCCCTGACGCGCCACCTTGGCGTAGCCGGGCAGGTCGCTGGCGACGACGGGCGTGCCGGCTGCCATAGCCTCGAGCAGCACCACGCCGAAGCTCTCGCCGCTCAGCGACGGGGCGCAGAACACGGTGGCACCGGCCAGCCGCGCCGCCTTGGCCCCGTCGTCGATACGGCCGAGCCACTCGATGCGGGGATCGCCGCTGGTGGCGGCCTTGAGCGCATCCGTCTGCGGGCCGTCGCTGCCGATCCAGACCCGGACGTCGGGCCCGAGACGGCGCACGGCGTCGAGCAGGACGCCGAGCCCCTTGCGCTCCTCGTGGCGGCCGAGGAAGAAGATCGTCGGACCGTCGCTCGGCGTCGGGTCGGCCCCCGAGAACTCAGCGAGGTCGACGGCGTTGAACAACAGCTCGTAGTCGCCGCCGATGTTGCGCCGTGCCGACTCGGCGGCGTCGTCGCTGACAGCGACGCGCACGTCGATGCGCTTGGCCGCCGCCAACACCAACGGCCGCACGATCTGATAGGCGGGCAGGTCGCCGGCGGCGTGGAACGTCCCGACGATCGGCGCCGGTCGCAGCAGCAGCGCCGTCTGCGTCGGACCCGGCACGAACGGCTCGTGCAGGTGCACCACGTCGAACTCTTCGTCGCGCAGGGCCCGCAGCGTTCGCAACGTCGCGGACACGTCCGGGGCGATCGGCGCGATCGAGCCGTTCGATGCCAAGGGCAGGCTCTTGCCCAGGGGGGTGACCCCCGGGTCGGGCGGCGGCCCGTCGCACGGGCCGAGCACGCGCACGTCGTGCCCGAGGGACCGCAGGGTCCGCGCCAGCGACAGGACCTGACCCTGGACGCCGCCCGGAAGGGTCAGGCTGTAGGGGCTGACGATGCCGATCCGCACCCGGCGCACCGTAGCGATCGCAGCGACCGCGCCACCATGTGAGCGTGGATCGTCAGAGCTCGCCGGGCCGCGGGTGCGGCTTGCCGATCGCCTCGAGCGCGTCGTAGTCGCTCGGCCAGTTGGGCTGTTGCATGTGCCACTGCTCCGGCGCCCGCCGGATCAGGCCCTCGAGCGCCCGTGCCAGGTCCTGGGTGATGCGGGTCACGTCCTCGCGCAGGCGCTTGGCCTGGCGCTGGGCCGGCACCGGCGGTTCCACCAGGCACTGGATGCCGCCGGTCGGCTTGAAGTAGCACGCCGTCGGGAGCAGCGGCGCGCCGGTGCGCAGCGCCAGCGTCGCCGGACCGGCGGGCAGCGTGGTGCGCTCACCGAAGAAGTCGACCTCGATACCGGTGCCCTCGATGTCGCGATCGGCGAGCAGGCACAGCACGTGGGCCTCGTTGATCGCCCGCAGCACGGCGGCGCCGGCGTCCGGTCCGAGCGCCACGATGTGCATGCCGAGCTCCTCACGGAAGGCGGTGAAGAAGTCGAACAGGTCGGGCGGCTCGAGCGGTTCGACCACGGCCGTGACGTCGAAGCCGCCGACGAGGCTGAGCCAGAACCCGGCCCACTCCCAACCTCCGAGGTGCGGTAGCACGAGGATCGGACCAACGCCGGCGTCGACGGCGCGCCAGATGTGGTCGACGCCCACGAAGTTCATGCCCTCGTCGATGGCCTGCACCGACATCTGCGGCAATCGGAACGAGTCGACCCAGTAGCGCGCATAGGAGGCGAAGGTCTCGACGACCAGCTGCTCGATGCGGTGTTGCGGGACGGCCTCGCCCAGGATGCGGCGGAGGTTGCGTTCGACCAGCAGGTGCCGTTCAGGCGACACCGAGGCGGCGATGCGCGCCAACCCCGAGGCCACGCCGTCGGCGACGGGGCGCGGGAGGCTGGTGGCGACGGCGGCGCCGGCCCGGTAGCCGGTCGTGACGAAGCTCGTGCCCACGCTGGTGTCGGGTGCGGTCGGTGCCGACGGTCAGGACTGCGGGCGCCGCGAACGCCATGCGGCTCGGGCGTCACCCGAGCGGCCGCGGCGCGCCGTCGTGCGGGTGCTGCGAGCGGCCCGCCGACGGGCGATACGTCGCTGGCGCGGCACCGAGGTCGGGCGCTCGATGCTCGCCTGCTGCCAGACCTTGACGAACCGCTGCACGGCGGTGACGGTCGTCAGCACCAGCATGAGGATGAGGATCGGGATGAGCAGGACCTCGAACAGCAGGCCGATGCCCAACGCGATCAGGCGCTCGGCCCGCTCCATGAGGCCGCCGCGGGCGTCGAAGCCCAACGACTCGGCCCGGGCACGCTCGTAGGAGATCAGCATGCTCATGGCCAGCACGGCGACCGGCAGCATCGCCCACGCCGGGTCGGTCTGGGTGGTGAGCAGGTAGTAGGCCACGGCGCCCAGGATCAGCGCATCGGCCACCCGATCGATCACCGAGTCGAAGAACGCGCCCCGCGGCGAGGTGGTGCCCGAGGCCTTGGCCACCGCCCCGTCGAGCACGTCGGGCACGGCCGACAGCACGCCGAAGAAGAAGCCGAGGTGCAGGTTGCCGAAGCACACCGCCACCGCCGTGGCGACCGCCATGACGCCGCCGAAGGCCGTCAGCTGATCGGCCGTGATGCCCGAGTTCTTCAGGTTTCGGCCCACCGGCCGCAGGCCGCGCTCGAACGTGGCGCGGAACTTCCCGTCGATCATGTGTCGCCCTCCAGGGGATCGCGACGTCTCGCCAGGGTACCAGGGCCGCTCACCGCGACCCCGCATCACCCACTGTCGCCGTGCGACACTCGGCACATGGCCGGACTCGACCTCACCAACCTCTCCCCCGCCGACGCCGTCGCTGCGCTGCGGTCCTACCCACGCCGCTTCCGTGCCGTGCTCGTGCCCCTGGCCGACGACCCGACGGTGGCCGATCGCCTGGTGCGCGTCGGACCCGAGGGCCGCAGTGCCCTCGACGTCACCGCCGACGTGGCGCGCACCATCGTGCTGCTCGACGGCGCCCTGGCCCAGGCGTTGGTGCGCGACGACGCCGTCCTGCACCCTGCGGTGACCGACCCTGCCGCCCGGCAGTGGGACGGCGCACCCACCGACCTCGACGGGACGCTGGTCCTCCTCGACGACGGGTGCGCCTCGATGGCGGACCGAGCCGAGCGGGCCCCGTCGGCGGCGTGGTACCGCACCAGCACCGTCGCCGGGTCCGACCGGTCGATCGAGGCGTTCGACCTGCTGCGGGAGGCGGTGCGGGTCGGCGGCGACGGCCTCCGCGCCGTGGAGCGCACCCTCGCTGCCCTGCGCTGACCAAGCCGCCACGCACCGCGCTTCGCCAAGCGCCGAGCGCGCGGCCAACAACGGGGGTACGGTGCGGATCGCTGCTACCGCCGGCCTGCCGGAGCCGTCGGGACCCCATCTGTGCTCGAGATCCGGGAGGCACCGATGGCACACCCCTCACCCCGTCAACCCCGGCGACGCGCCTGGCGCGCGCTCGCCGTCGTCGTCCCGCTGGCAGCGGTCGCTGCAGCGTGCGTGGCCCCGCCGCTACCGCCACCGGGCAGCTCGACGACCACCACCTCGACGGCGACGAGCTCCACCTCGTCGACGGCGCCACCGATCGGCGACGGGAGGCCGACGCCGCCCCTCGTGACCGACGGTGCCGACATCGTCGACGCGCAGGGCGAGACCGTCACGCTGCGCGGCATCAACTGGTTCGGCTTCGAGACCGAGACCCACCTGGTCCACGGCCTGTGGGCCCGGGACTACAAGGCGATGCTGGCCCAGATCGCCGACCTCGGCTACGACACCATCCGGTTGCCGTGGTCCGTGCAGGCGATCCGCAGCTCATCGATCTCGGGGCTGAACCCGAGCCTCGGCGCCAACGCCCAGTTGGCCGGCAAGACCCCCCTGCAGGCGATGGACGCCATCATCGACGGTGCCGCCGATGAGGGCTTGCTCGTCCTGCTCGACAGCCACCGACTCAACGACTCGTCCATCCCCGAGCTGTGGTACGGCGATGGCTACACGGAGCAGGAATGGCTCGACAGCTGGCGGCTCCTCGCCGATCGCTACGCCGACCGGCCCAACGTGATCGGCGCCGACCTCAAGAACGAGCCGCACGGCCCGGCGACCTGGGGCTCGGGCAACCCGGCGACCGATTGGCGGTTGGCGGCCGAGCGAGCCGGCGAGGTGGTGCTGTCCGAAGCGCCGCACTGGCTCATCGTCGTCGAGGGCGTTGCCGGCACGGTGCCCGGCCAACAGCTCAGCGGCCACTGGTGGGGTGGCAACCTCGAGGCGGCGGGCGCCTACCCCGTGCGGCTGTCGATCCCGCACCGCGTCGTGTACTCGCCCCACGAGTACGGCCCTGGGGTCTACGACCAGGCGTGGTTCCACACGGGCGACCTCACCGCGACGATGCACGACCGGTGGGAGAAGGGCTTCGGGTACCTGCAGACCCAGGACATCGCGCCGGTGCTCGTCGGTGAGTTCGGCGGCACGTCCGTCGACACGACCTCGCTCGAGGGCCGGTGGCAGAACCTCTTCGTCGACTGGCTCGACGCCCGGGAGATCTCGTTCACGTACTGGACGTGGAACCCGAACTCGTCCGACACGGGCGGCGTCCTGGCCGACGACTGGACCACGGTGCGTGCCGACAAGCAGGCCATGCTCGATCGGCTGCTGGACGGCTGAAGGATCCGCTCGGATCGGTGGCTCAGCGGACGTAGCCGACGACATCGGCCACGACGTCGATCGCCCCGCTGTTGTTGACGATCGACGCCGCGCCGCCCGCTCCCACCCGCACCAGCACCAGGTTCGGGCGGACATCGCCCGGCACGAGGTTCACATTCGATGCCAACGGACGCGCCACCCCCGCCGGCCACACCGTGAGGTGGGTCGCCTGGGAGGGGAACACCCCCGTGACGTTGAGCACCACCGCTTCGGCATCGGCGGGGACGCCGGTCGATCCACCCACGACCGTCACCGGACGTGCGGTGTTGGCCGGCCACGGGGAGCTGTACCCGCCGACGCCGGACCGTGAGTCCAGGACCCGGGTCGGCACGATCGCCGTGACCTCGCCGTCGGGCGTCGTGGCGAAGTACCCGACCACGTCGGCGATCACATCGACCGACCCGGAGTTGTTGAAGATCGCCACGCCGCCCGTCCCGATCGTCGCCACGACCAGGTTCGCCGCCGTCTCGCCCGCGGCGACGTTGAGGTTCGACGCCGTCGGCTGCGCCTCGTCGCTCGACCAGACGGTCACGTGCGTGGCGGCGGACGCGTTCGTCGCCGTCACGTTCAACACCACGGCCGTGGCTCCCGGCGGCATCCCGGAGGTGTCGACGTCGACGTAGCGCGTGGTGCCGGGGCCCCAGCGGGTCGGCGCCGTGCCCGTGCCATCGCGCGAGTCGAGGACGCGCTCGGGCACGACCGCCGTGGCACGGCCGTCGGTGCCGCCGTCGTCGTCGAAGTAGCCGACCACGTCCGCCACGACGTGCATGGCACCGGCGTTGTTGCGGATCGAGACCGTCCCGCCGGTGCCGACCTTGGCGAGCACAAGGTTCGGGCGGGTCTGGCCCGGCGCCACGTTCAGGTTCGATGCCGTCGGAACCACGGTGCCGGTCGGCCAGATGGTGAGGTGGGTCGCCGCCGTCGGGAACACGCCCGTGACGTTGAGCATGACGGCGTCGGCTCCGGCCGGCACCGACGTCGCCCCGCCGGCGACCTGCACCGTGCGGGTCTGCGTGGCCCCCCACGGCGAGGTGTAGCCGCCGGTGCCGTCCCGGGAGTCGAGCACCCGCTTCGGCGTGATCGTCGTGTAGTTCATCGCCGCCGGCGCCGACGGCGTGGCCTTCCAGTCCGGGTCGGCGTCGCGCGCCCCGTTGCGGGTCAAGGCCACGACCCCGGACCCGTCGGGCGCCATGCGGTAGATCTCCCAGTCGGTCGTGGTATCGGCGTCGCTGCGCAGGGACACGAAGGCAAGGGCACCGTCGTCCGGGGACCACGTCGGCTGGATGTCGTGGGCCGACGATGCCGCGGTGCGGTTCGTCTGGGTTCCGCCGCTCGACGGCATCGTCATGATGTCGTAGTCGCCGCCCGCCACCCGGTCGAAGGCGACCTGATCGCTCGTGTTGGCGGTGTCGGGCGTATCGTCGTCGTCGGCGACCCCGCCGGTCAGCGCCGTGGCGGCTCCTCCCGACGCCGGGACGGTGAACAGGTCGGCGGCGGTGGCGCCGCGTGTGGACACGAACACGATCGTTGCGCCGTCCCGGCTGAAGGCGGGGTCGTAGTCGGCGGCGGCGTGGGACGTGATCGCCGTCGCCGCGCCACCGGTCGCCGGCATGACGAAGACGTCGGGGTTGCCGGCGCGGTCCGATACGAATGCCAGCTTCGTGCCGTCCGGCGACCAGGCCGGCTTCTCGTCGTTGGCGCCGTCGGCGGCGGCACCCGTCGTGCGGCGCACCGCGCCGGTGCCGTCGGCGTTCATCACCCAGATGTCGTTGGTACCGGCGCGGTTCGAGGTGAAGGCGATCTTGGTCCCGTCGGGTGACCAGGCGGGGAACTGGTCGTTGGCGGCGTTGGTGGTCAGGTTCGTCTGCCCCTTGCCGTCGGCGTCCATCACGAACACGTCGTTGTTGCCGGTGCGGTCCGAGGTGAAGGCGATGGCCGGCGGGCCGGCCGGCGGCGGCGTGCTGTCGCAGGGCACGATCGTGCACAGCAGATCGACGAGCTGGGCCCGGGCGCCGTCGAACGTGGCGCCGTCCTTGGCCGGCGTGGCGTCGTGCATCGTCGGGAACAGGGCGTCGACGACGGCTCGGGCCTGCGTGGCCTTGCCGTGCGTGGCGAGGTAGTGCAGGTACTCGTAGTCCTCGCGGCCGTCGCGGATGCGCTTGAGGCGGATGGTCTCGAGCGGGATGTCGTCGGTGCCGCCGATGCAGGCCCGGTTGCCGGCGTTCGGGCAGGCGGCGTTGGCGTCGCCGAGTCCCGGGTAGAACAGCGTGCCGTCGCCGTTGGTGCCGTCCCAGAACAAGCAGTTCGAGTTGTTCTGGTTGTTGACGTCGAAGGCGTTGCAGGTGTTCCACGCCTGGGGCAGGCGATGGGTGGTCTCCCAGAACAGCTCGCCGCTCAGGTCGTACTTGTACGCCATCATCCCCATCGCCCGATGCTGCACGGCCGGTGCGTCGATGGCGTAGCCCGGCCACCCGTTGAAGTAGGCCGATGCCGTCGTCGGATCACCGACGTCGGCACACCCGTGGCTCAGACACGACGTGTACGCCCACAAGCGGTTGCCGGCCGCCTGACCCAACCAGGCGTCGTAGTTGGCTCGCTGGTTGCCGACGTAGGCGCCCGAGGCGTCGTCGAGCCGGTTCACCGGCGGCACGAGGATGTCGACCTCGCCCGGTACGCCAGAGGTGGTGAGCTCGTTGATCGTGCCGGTGACCAGGTTGGGCACCGCCGGCCACCCGGTGAGACCCGAGAGGTAGTTCGTCCGGCAATCCGCCCACTTGCCGGGTGTCGTGCCCGCCTCGTCGCAGCCGTAGAGGACCATCCGCGGGGCGAAGCCCTTGGCCGCCGCCGTCGCCTCCCACTGGTCCCAGCACGCCTGCAGGCAGTGACCGTCGCTGTAGCCGTACTGCGAGACGACCGACAGCTTCGCTCCGGCCAGCCGCAGCGGGCTCCAGGTGCCGCCGTCGTTGACGGGCGACGTGCCGTTGATCATGGGCAACAGGTACTGCTCGAACCACGCCTTCTCGTCGCCGGCGGCCGCCGGGGAGCTGTTGTTGCCGCCCTTCCAGGGGTTGGCGATGGTCACGCGGTTTTCGAGCGCGACCCGCTCGTACAGGGCGTGCAGCGCCCAGCGCTGCTCCTCGTCGAAGTTGCAGTAGGGGTTGGCGGTGTGGGCGTCGCAGACGGCGCGGTAGTTCGTGTAGAAGGCGGTCTGCAGGGTGCTCGTCGACGGCAGGTCGAATCCGAGCACGTCGAGTTGGACCGGCACCGAGATGTTGATGCCGCCGTTGCCGGTGACCCGCACCACTCCGGTGTAGGTGCCCGGGTCCGTACCCGGCGGCACGAAGACGTCCACCCAGGCCACACGGTTCTGGTTCGCCGGCACCGTGAGCGGGAAGGCGCTGCGGTTCTGGTGGTAGATGGGGTCGACCTCGGGGATCAGCGCGTCGGCCCACCGGCCCGTGGCGCCCTCGGCGTCCGAGCGGGTCACGGCGGTGAAGGCGTCGGCGCGCAGGAACGTCGTGTCCGACCAGTCCAGCGCCCCGCCGGGGCCGGTGAGGGGTTGGGCCGGATCACCGAACACGTTGACGTTGCCGACGGATGCCCCGCCGGCCTGCAGCACGACCTGGAACGACTCGAACTCGTTCCCCGCGGCCGACAGCGTGGCGCCGTTCGGTCCGCTGTAGGGCGTGTCCGGGCGGATGTTCACCGTCGACGACGCCGTCGAGACCGTCAGCCCGCCCTGGGTCTGCGCCGCCTGTGCAGGCGACGTGCCCACGACCACCAGCGATGCCAGCACCGCCACCAGCGCACCGACGAGCGCGCCCGTGCGCGCCCGCGCCATCGTCCCACCCAACTCCGCCATCACCGTGCCCCTTCCACCTGGGTCCTGCGGCGGGCGACCCTACTGCAGGCAGGCACCAGACCGCGCAGATCGTGGCCGGTCAATCACTGCATGTGGCGAAGAGCTCGGTCTACAGCTCGGACCAGTCCTCGGGGTTGTCTTCGACGAAGCCCTCGACGATGGAGCCGTCGACGCCGTCGACGAGCACCAGACCCCGCTTGGTCGGCGGGTCCTCGGCCGAGTACAGCAGGATCCGCCACGTCGGCCGGCTGAGCAGGCCGCGCCAGCCCATCTGGGCCGACGCGTGCCCGACCGGGAAGCCGACCTCGGCGACGGCGGCGACGAGGGCGTCGCGCTCGTCGACGTCGAGATCCCAGCCGGCGACGAAGCTGTAGACGCCGACGAGGATCAGCCCGATGCCGGCCCACAGGAACCCGGCGTTGACGATCGCCGGCGGGTCGGACCGTGTCGCCGCCCAGAGGCCGATACAGATGACGGCCAGGGTCCAGTAGATGAAGGCCGGGATCTTGCGCCGGTTGTTGTTCGGGAAGAGGTACGGACCGACGTAGCCGGCGGCGTCGAGGTCCTCGGGCAGCGCATCGCGGATGTCGTCGTCCGACAAGGGGGCGGTACGACGCTCGTCGTCGCCCGGAGCGGTGTCGTCGTCTCCTCGGGCGTCACCCTCGTCGCTGGCCATGGCGCCCGACGGTACCCGGCCGCTCTACACCGCCGAAATTGGGCTGGGTCACGCCGACGGGGCCGCGGGCCAGGCGGCGCGCAGCTTGTCCCAGCTCGACCCCAGCGACTCGGGCATCACCCGGGTCTCGGCGATCGCCGTCATGAAGTTGGTGTCGCCGTTCCAGCGCGGCAGCGCGTGCACGTGCAGGTGCGTCGGCACCCCCGCACCGGCGGCGCGGCCCAGGTTCATCCCCACGTTCACCCCGTCGCACCCGTAGGCCGTCCGGATCGCCGCCACGGCGTCACGCACCGTCGACCACAGCTCCGCATGCTCGACCTCGTCGAGCCCGTCGAGGTCCGCCACCGCCCGGTTCGGCAGCACCAGCACGTGCCCGTTGGTGTACGGGTAGGCGTTCAAGATGGCGAAGCACGTCGGGCCGCGGTGCACGATGAACGTCTCGTCGTCGGGGCGACCGCTGTGGAGGATCCCCTCGAACAGGGAGCCGTGCTCGGTCGAGGTCAGCTTGGCGTCGTCGGCGGAGACCTCGGCGATGTAGGTCGAGCGCCAGCCCGCCCACAGGTGGTCGAGCCCCTCGCTCACGTGTGCGCCAGGACCTCGGCGGCGAGCCGGTCGACGAAGTCGTCGACGGTGACGCCCCGCTCGCCCTCACCGCCGCGCGGGTTCACCCCGACCGTGCCCTGCTCGACGTCCTCGTCGCCGACGACGAGCACGTACGGCACCTTGTCGAGCTTGGCCTTGCGGATGCGGGCACCGAGCGGCTCGTCGGCGCGCACCAGGTCGGCACGGAAGCCTTCGGCGGCGAAGCGGTCGACCAGCCGGGAGGCGTAGACGTCGTGGTCGTCGCGCACCGGCAGCACCCGCACCTGCACGGGCGCCAGCCACGCCGGGAACGCCCCGGCGTAGTGCTCGAGCAGCACGGCGAAGAACCGCTCGACCGACCCGAACAGCGCACGATGGATCATCACCGGCGGGTGGCGGTCGCCGTCGGGCCCGATGTACTCCAGCTCGAAGCGCTGCGGCAGCTGGAAGTCGAGCTGGATCGTCGACATCTGCCACGTCCGCCCGATGGCGTCGCGGGCCTGGACGGAGATCTTCGGACCGTAGAAGGCGCCGCCGCCCTCGTCGAGCACCAGCTCCATCTCCTTGGCGAGCGCCACCTGACGGAGCACCTCGATCGCCTCGTCCCACTCCTCGTCGGAGCCGACCGCCTTCTCGGCGGGCTTGGTCGACAACTCGACGTAGAAGTCATCCAGGCCGTAGTCACGCAGCAGGTCGAGCACGAAGTCCAACGCCCGCCCCAGCTCGTCGGCGGCCTGCTCCTTCGTGCAGAAGATGTGGGCGTCGTCCTGGGAGAAGCCCCGTGCCCGCGTCAGGCCGTGGACCACCCCGGACTTCTCGTAGCGGTACACCGTGCCGAACTCGAACAGCCGGAGTGGCAGATCCCGGTACGACCGCTGGCGCGAGCGGTAGATCAGGATGTGGAACGGGCAGTTCATCGGCTTGAGGTAGTAGTCGGTGCCCCCGTCGAGCTCCATGGGCGGGTACATGCCGTCGGCGTACCAGTCGAGGTGCCCGCTGGTCTCGAACAGGTTGGCCTTGGTGATGTGCGGCGAGTACACGAACTCGTAGCCCGCCTGCTCGTGGCGCTGGCGGCTGTAGTCCTCCATGATGCGGCGCACGATGCCGCCCTTGGGATGGAACACGGCGAGCCCCGAGCCGACCTCGTCCGGGAACGAGAACAGGTCGAGCTCGACGCCGAGCTTGCGGTGGTCGCGCTTGGCCGCCTCCTCGAGCTGGTGCAGGTGTGCCTTGAGCGCCTTGTCCGACTCCCACGCCGTGCCGTAGATGCGCTGGAGCATCGGGCCCTTCTCGTTGCCGCGCCAGTAGGCGCCGGCCACCTTCTGCAGGGCGAAGCTGCCGAGGCGCCCGGTCGACGGGACGTGCGGGCCGCGACACAGGTCCACGAACCCGTCGCTGTTGCGGTACAAGCTCACCGTCCCGTCCCCCGCCACCTCGGAGGCATCGACCTTCTCGATGATCTCGCGCTTGTAGGGCTGGTCGGCGAAGACCGCCAGCCCCTCGTCCATGGCGCACTCGGAGCGCACGAACGCCTGGTCCTCGGCGATGATCTCGCGCATCTTCGCCTCGATGGACGCCAGGTCGTCCTCGGAGAACGTCCGACCGTCGGGCAGCTCGAAGTCGTAGTAGAAGCCGTTGTCGATGGCCGGGCCGATGGCGAACTTGGCGCCGGGGAACAGCGCCAGCACCGCCTGGGCCAGCACGTGCGACGTCGAGTGCCGCAGCACCTCCCGGCCGTCGTCCGACGTCGCCGTCACGATGGCGACGCGCGCCCCGTCCTCGAGCGGCGTCGACAGGTCGACCAGCGATCCGTCGACCTCGGCCACCAGGGCGTCGGCGGCCAACCGCTTGCCGATCGCTGCGGCGAGGTCCGCCGCAGTGGCGCCGGTGGGCAGCTCGCGCGTGGAGTCGTCCGGCAGCGTGATCGTGATGTGGTCGGCCATAGGGCGCCGATGCTAGCGACGCGCCGCGGCGAGACCGGAACGCGTTGGCGGCGGCGTGTCAGGCCGACGCGGCGACGGGAGCGAGGGCGCCGTGGCCGTTGCCGCCGGCCGACGCGGCGCCGACGGCGATGCGGGCCTCGGTCGTCGGCATCGTCTCGGGTTTGCGCGAGGCGTAGGTGTCGACGTACTCCTGCCCGGAGAGCTCGCGGATCTCGTACATGACCTCGTCGATGATCTGGCGCAGCACCAGGCGGTCGTCAGCGCGGTCGCGGTACTTCTCGACCGAGATCGGCCGGCCGAACCGGATGCGGACATGTTCGAACGGCTTGGGGAACTTGGCGTCGGGCGGCTGCACGACGTCGGTCCCCTGGATGCCGACCGGCACGATTGGGCAGTTGCAGCGCAACGCCAGGCGCGCCGCGCCGGTGTGGCCCTTGTGGAGCTTGCCGTCGCGGGCCCGGGTGCCCTCGGGATAGATGCCGAACAGCTCACCGGCGTCGAGCAGCGACGCCGCCGTGTCGAGCGCCGCTTGCGCCGCGTCTCCACCAGCCCGGTCGATGGGGATCATGCCCATGGCCGGGAACAGGTAGCTCGTCTTCCAGTCGTCGAGGTATTCGGCCTTGCCGACGTAGGTGATGCGGCGCGGCAGGGCGGCCGGCACCATGAACGAGTCGAGCACCGAGATGTGGTTCGGGGCGATGATCGCCGGACCCGACGCCGGGATGTGCTCGACGCCTTCGACCTCGATCCGCCACAGGAACGAGAACACCGGGGTGAGGATGGCCTTGGCCACGGGGTACAGGTGGCCGATCTGGCGGCGCTCCCCCATGCCGGTGTCCCCTTCCCTGTCCCGTGCGCCCGTCCGGCGCTGTCCCGTCCCGGCATCGGCCCCACTGCCGATGTCGTTCGACCAGTCTGCCCTACGGCGCGGCGCTCCGCAGCGAGTTCGCCGCCCGAATCACCCGAGATCGACGCCGAGCAAGCGCGCCGCCGGGCCGACGTCGTCGCCGGCCGCTGCCGCGGCGTCGAGCGCCGCCACCGCCGCCGGCGTGTCCAGGTCGTCGTCGAGTGCCGCGCGCACGGCGGCGAGCGGGGCGTCGATGTCGCCCGAGCCTGCCGCCGCCTGCCACGCCACCAGGCGAGCCGCCGCCGTCGGCATGATGCCGTCGTCCCACGACCACGAGTCGCGGTAGTGGTGCGCCACGATGCCGAGCCGGATGGCCCGCGGGTCGTCGGTCTCGAGCAGGTCGGTGACGAACACCAGGTTGCCCAGCGACTTCGACATCTTCTCGCCGTCCATGCGGACCATCGCCTGGTGCATCCAGTGCCGCACGAACGGCTGGCCCGTCGCCGCCTCGGATTGCGCTGCCTCGCACTCGTGGTGGGGGAAGACCAGGTCGGCTCCCCCGCCGTGCAGGTCGATCGTGGTGTCGAGCTCGCGCATCGCCAGCGCCGAGCACTCGATGTGCCAACCGGGGCGTCCCGGTCCCCACAGCGACTCCCACGCCGGCTCGTCGGGCGCGGACGGCTGCCACAGCACGAAGTCGAGCGGGTCGCGCTTGTTGGGGTCGTCGGGGTTGCCGCCGTGCTCGGCGGCGAGCACCAGCATCTCGTCGCGACCGAGGTGGCTCACCTGCCCGAAGCGCTCGAACGACCCGACGTCGAAGTAGACGGCGCCGCCGGACTCGTAGGCAGAGCCCTGGTCGAGCACCATGCCGATGAAGCCCCGGATGTCGGCGATGGCCGAGGTGGCCCGGGGCTCGCTCCAGCAGTGCACGACGTTGAGCGCCTTCATGTCGCCGTCGAAGCGGGCCATCTCCGCCGCGGCCAGGTCGAGGTAGTGCACCCCGAGCTCGCGGGCCTTGCGGAGGATGTCGTCGTCGACGTCGGTCACGTTGCGCACGCAGCGTGTGTCGTGCCCTCGGTCGCGCAGCCGCCGCTGCAGCACGTCATAGGTGACGTACGTGGCGGCGTGACCGAGGTGGGAGGCGTCGTAGGGCGTGATCCCGCACGTGTACATGGACACCACCGGGCCCGGCTCGAACGGCACGACCGCGGCGCGCGCCGTGTCATAGAGCCGCAGCGGCTCCTCGGCCCCGTGCGGCGTGGTCGCCACGGCCGGCGCCCGCGCGTCCCATGTCGGGTCGGTCAGCTCCGTCTCGTGCCCGGTGTTGGCGACCATCCGCACCTCCTCGACCGACGGCCGAGGCGCAGGCTAACGGCGCCAGATGTCGGTTCGTGCAACCCGCGGCGGATGCCGCGCCGCTCAGGAGTCCTTGAGGCCGGTGAAGCGCAGGGCCACCCGCGTCTTGTACCGCACGTTCAGCTGGAGCAGCACGGCGGCGAACGCCTCGATCGGTGCCGCGTTCGACAGCTCGCCCGCATCGAGCGGCCGCAGGTTCGGGATCTTCGACACGATGTCGAGCGTCGCCTGCGTGGCGCCCGGGTAGTCCGAGCAGATCAACACGTCGCTGTCGACCGGCTCGGCGAGGTCGCCCAGCTCCTTGGCCGGCACGTGGTGGAAGGCGGCGGCCACCTGCGACCGCGGTACGGCGGCCTGCACCGACGCCGCCACCGAGCCGCGCGGCGGCACCAGCGGCTGGAACTCGTGGCCGACCTTGGCCAGGGCGTTCGCCATCGAGATGACGACCTTGCCCTGGAGCTGGCGAGCGACGCTGGCCGCCGTGGCCCCGGCGGCGTCCCACGGGGTGGCGATGACCACGACATCCGCCTCGGCGGCGCCGTCGTTGTCCGCTGCCTCGACCGACAGCTCCCGGCCGGGCCAGCGCTCGACGATGCCGTCGCGCACCTCCAGCGCCTTGTACCGCGAGCGCGACCCCACCACGACGTCGAACCCCACCGAGGCGAGACGCGCGGCGAGCGCGCTGCCGGCAGGACCCGTTGCACCAAGAATGCCGATCTGCATGGCGGGTCACCCTAGTGGGGGGACCCGAGGGCGAGTCCAGCCCCTGACGCCGTGACAGGTCGCTGCCCGAGCAGCCGGCGCGTCGCCGTGGAACACTGGTGCGACCTCCGGCGGATCCACGACAGGTTCGCCGGTGCGCGCCCGAGGCACCGCATGGCGAACCACGACCCGAACGACCGACCGACACCGCCGGCCCCCGGCGCCAGCCCGGCGCTCGACGGCGCCGCGGCGATCGTGGGGCTGGTCGAGCGTCTGGCCACGGCGCAGGGGCGCGACGACCTCGCCGGTGAGCTGGGCGAGCTCCGCGCCTCACTGGCGGTGGCGCCGGTCGAGGTCCTGATCGTCGGCGGGCCGGGACAGGGCAAGAGCAGCCTGGTGAACGCGCTCGTCGGTGCGCCGGTCTGCGCCGTCGGCGCCGGCGGTGTCACGACGGCGACCACCACCGTGCGGTGGGGCGACGAGTACGGCGCCACGATCTGGCGCGAGCCGGCGGGGACCGGGCCGGCCCAGCCCGAGGTGACGCCGTACGGGCAGGCGGTCGGGCTCACCACCGCCTCCGCCAACCCGGCGAACCGATGGCGGTTGCGCGACGTCGAGCTGCGCGTGCCGTCACCGCTGCTCGAGCGCGGCCTCACCCTGATCGACACGCCGCCGGTCCAGCAGCTGTGGAGCCCGTCGGTGTCGCGCGTCATCTCCGCCATGGGCCGCGTCGCCGCCGTCGTGCTCGTCACCAGCGCCGGCGCACCGCTCACCGCGGGCGAGCTCGACCTGGCCCGGCTGGCCGCCGCTGCCTGCCCGCGGGTCATCGTGGCCGTCAACGGCACCGGGACGTATCCAGCGTGGGCCGCCATCGTCGAGCAGGACGAGCTGCTGCTCGAACGCCGTGGGGTCCCGGCGGAGGTCGTGGCGCTCGACGCCGCGCCCTACTGGAACGACCGCGGCGGCCTGGCGCCCGGCCCGGATCCGGGCATGGGTCGGCTGGCGACCTCGTTGGTGACCGGCGCGGTGCTCGACCGTGAGCAGTCCCGGATCTCCAGCGCCGTGACCGAAGCCTTCTGGGCGGCGGATCGGCTCCGCTTGCGGCTGTGGGCCGAACACGCCCTGCTCGGTGACGACGATGCCATCGGGTCCGCCGCCGCCACCGTCGCCGGAGCGGCGGAGCACGCTGCCACCCTGGCGGCACCGGGTGCGGCGTGGCTGACGCAGCTCCACGACGCCGCCGGGCAGCTGCGGCGCGACCTGCGCTGGGATCTGGAGGCCGAGCACCGCAAGCTGGTCGAGCTGGCCATCACCCTGCCGACGGTGCCCGACGATCCGAGCCGAGCGGTGTTCCACCGGCGACTCGCCGATGCCATCGCCCACCTCCAGCGCATGCGGAAGTTGTCGCTGCGCGCTCTGGCCAAGGCCGTCGCCGAGACGATGCGCGAGGAGGCGGCGACCCTGTCGGGTGCGCTGCCCCAGATGCCCGACGCGCACGCCCTGGGGCTGCCGCGCCTCGATCGGCTCCCGGCGCCACCCGCTGGGGCGCTGCGCACGCTCCCGCTGCGCGAACGCCCCACGACCTCCGGCGGCGCGGGCAGCATCGCGCCCGAGCTGCACGCCTGGCTCGACGTAGCGTTCGACCTGGTGCAGCGCGAGAACGACGACGGTCTCGACGCCACCGTCGCCGACCTCGAGCGCCGGTGCAGCGGCCGCGCCCGCGAGCTGCACCGCAGCCTGGTCGAGGTCCATGCCGCCGTGCTGGCGGTGCACGGTGCCGACCCGCAGCACGTCTGGGCCCGCCGCCAGGTGCTCGACACCGAGCTCGAGCAGCTCGCCACCGTCGAGTTCCAGCTCGACCGGCGCTGACGCGACCGGCACCTGTCCGGCCCGCCACGCACCCCGGCCCGAGCTGCGGGAGGGCCCACCGGTCGCATCCCGGCCGGATCGGGTAACCCCTGAGCCGGCACACGGGTCGGAGCGCCCATGGCACTGCTCGACGGTAAGCGCATCTTGATCACCGGCGTCCTGACCGAGGCCTCCCTGGCATTCGGCGTCGCCCGCCTCGCCCAGGCCGAAGGGGCCGAGGTCATCCTCACGACGGTGGAGAAGGTCCAGCGCCACACAGCACGCGCTGCGGCCAAGCTGCCCGTCGAGCCCGAGATCCTGTTGCTCGACGTCGCCGACCAGGAGAGCATCGACGCCCTGCGAGGCGACCTCGTCGACCGTGGGATCACCCTCGACGGCGCCCTGCACGCCATCGGCTTCGCTCCTCCGGTCTGCCTCGGCGGCACCTTCCTCGACGCCACGTGGGATGACGTGTCCGTCGCGGTCAACGTGTCGGCGTACTCGTTCAAGGGCCTGGCCGACGTCGTGGCGCCGCTCATGTCCGACGGCGGCTCCCTCGTCGGACTGGACTTCGACGCCACCGTGTCCTGGCCGGCGTACGACTGGATGGGCGTGGCGAAGGCAGCGCTCGAGTCCACCTCGCGCTACCTCGCCCGCTACCTGGGACCTGCGGGCATCCGGGTGAACCTCGTCGCCGCCGGTCCGATCAAGACCGTGGCCGCCCGGTCGATCCCCGGGTTCTCACAGTTCGAGGACGCGTGGGACGGCCGCGCGCCGCTCGGCTGGGACGTGAAGCAACCCGAACCGGTGGCCCAGGCCTGCGTCGCCCTGCTCTCGGACTGGTTCCCCATGACCACCGGCGAGATCGTGCACGTCGACGGCGGGTACCACGCCATGGGCGCCTGAGGCGGACGATCGTCCCAGGCCGTCAGCGTCGCAACGACGCCACCCCGCGTCGCCACCGGTCGGCAGTCGATCGGTGCGCACCAGGATCGGCGGGCCACACCACGGCGCGCAGGTACGCCGCCTTGGCGCGCAGGCCCCGCACGGCCTCGGTGGCGATGAGCGCCTTGCGCACCGAGGCGCCGGCGCCGGCGTAGCTGTCGAGCCAGCGGCGCTCCCGGGTGGAGTGCACACGCCCGGCGCGCCACGCACGCAGCTGTGGCGGGGGCTCCCACCGGAACCGGTCCACCAGCAGGTCACTCGCCACCGCCAAGGGTGCACCCGCGCCGTGCGACTCGGCCAGGTCGATGAGCTCGCCGGCATCGAGGCCGACCTCGATCGCCTGGGCCAGGTCGCGCAGCGCCACGGGATTCGGCTCGGGACTGCCGAGCACCGCGTGCAGCGCCGCGTGCAGCGCCCGTCCCGGCGGGTCGAGGACCTCGATCGACGCACCGCCGAGCTCGACACGATCACGTCGCGCCAGCAGCGCCCGAGGATCGAGCGCCAGACCGAACGGTCCCGGGGTCAGGGTCCGGTGCAGGTCGACCTCCCAGCCGCCGGTCAGGGCGAACGACGCGCCCTTGCTGAAGCGCCGGTCGAAGCCGGGACGCGGCTCGGGGTAGCGGCGACGGCCCCCGCGTTCGGCCAGCAGCGCCGCCGCCGACGCCAGCGCCGCGCCGGGGACGAGCAGGTCGACGTCGACGAAGGTCCGCATCGACGGATCGGGGTACAGCAGGTGCGCATGCGCCGGGCCCTTGAGCAGCCGGTGCTCGATCGCCGCCGCGTCGAAGGCCGTGTGCAGGTCGAGCACGAGACGTTCCAAGTGCAGGCAGGCCGCCAACGCCTGGCGATGCGCGGCGTGCACGGCGTCGTGCTGGTCATCGGTGAGCGGCCAGGTCCCCGCTGCCGCGGCGGCGGCCAACAGACCGACGACCCGCCGGTTGCGCACCAACGACCACGCCGCCGACCACGACCGGTCGTCGAGCGGCACCGCCGGCGGCGCCCATCGGCTGCGGTCGAGGCCCGCAGCGGCGACGGCGTCGACGACCGCCTGGGCGTCGGCCGGGTCGACGGCGGAGCGCATCGGGCTCACTCGAAGCGCGCCCCCATCGTGCGCAGCACCTCCACCAGGTTGACCGGGGCGTCGGCCGCTGGTGCACCCGGCGTGTAGGTGACGCCGGTGATGCTCCCCGAGTAGGGGAAGGTGCCGTGGCGCTGGGCCAGGTCCCAGTGCACCGGCGAGCGACGGTCGAGGCCGACGTCGATGCCCTGGAACGGCGCCATCGGGAACAGGCACGGCCAGCCGGTCGCCACACCGACGTCGTCACCGTCGACACGCAGCACGGCGTCCCAGCGGTTGCCGCCGGTGGCGATCAGCGCCAGGGCCACGGCGCGGCGACCCGGCGCCAACGGACCGCCGTCGATCACCGCCAGGCGACCCCGCCCGTCGTTGTGGGCGGCATGGAGTCCGTCGTCGTCGACCCAGACGAGGTAGCCGCCGCCCTGATCGCCGTGCGCGACGAGCACGCCCACGTCGCCGGGCGCGTGCTCGACGTCGATGGCGATGTCGCACGAGCGCAGCATGACCAGCTGCAGGGCTCGCCAGCGTTCCAGCGTCGGTGTGCCCGGAAGGATCGTGACCGGTCGCTCGAAGCGTTCGTCCCAGGGTGGCCGGATGACGTACTTGAGGGCGCTGCCCTCATCGAGCGGGAAGACCTGCTGATCCCACGCCGCCTGCTCCCACGCCGCCGCCAGCTCGGCGACCCGCTCCGGGTGCACCGCCGCCAGATCGTCGAGCTCCGTCGGATCGGCCCGCAGGTCGTACAGCTGCCACTCGTGGTCGCCGAAGGGCGTCATCGGATCGTGCAGCGTGACGATCTCCCAGCCGTCGCGGTAGTAGCCCCGATGCCCGAGCATCTCGGTGAGCTGCTCGCGATGCGTCGACGGGGCGTGGCGGTCGCCGAGCATGGCGGCGAAGCTGGCGCCCGCCATCGGTTGGACCGGCGCGCCGCCGCGGGTGGCCAACGGAGCCACGCCGGTGAGCTCGAGCAGGGTCGGCAGGATGTCGGTGACGTGCACGTAGCCGTGGCGCAGGCTGCCCGGCTCGTCGACCGGTACCACGTGCGGCGGGACGCGCATGACGAACGGGACCCGATGACCTCCGGCATGCGTGTTGATCTTGTAGAGGCGAAACGGCGTGTTGCCGGCCATCGCCCAGCCGCGCGGGTAGTGCGGCATCGTGGTCGGGCCGCCGATCTCGTCGATGCGGCCGAGGTCGGCCTCGATGTCGGTCTGTCCCAGCAGGTGGACGTAGTACGCCGTCGTGCCCTCCGCCTCGCCTTCACGCGACGCCCCGTTGTCGGAGGTGAAGACGATGATCGTGTCGTCGAGCACGCCGAGCTCCTCGAGCCCGTCGAGCAGGCGGCCGAGGCTCTGGTCGATGGCGTCGACCATGCCGGCATAGGCCTCCATGTACCGGGCGAAGAGGCATTGCAGCTCGGGCGTCAGGTCGTCCCACGCCTCGACGTCGTGGCCGGGCTCGGCGTTGCGGGGCGCCGGTGCCGTGCCCGGCGGCAGCAGGCCCAGCTGCACCTGGCGGGCGCATCGCTCGGCGCGCAGTGCGTCCCAACCCGCGTCGTAGCGCTCGCGGTAGCGCG
>CAZYKR010000012.1:0-29769 GCA_964648005.1 uncultured Iamiaceae bacterium | reverse complement strand
GGGGTCGGGGAGGAAGTCCGCGGCGATACCGACGTTGCGCGGGTGCCAGTCGGCGCCGCCGGCCGTCGACTCGAACACGCCCCCGCCCGACCGCACGAGGGACAGATGGGCCGGGTCGCGCACGTCGACCACGATGGAGTGCAGCATCGCCCCGTCCGGGGTCCCCTCGTGCGGGAACTCGGCCCAGTCATCCCAGCTCGGGTGGTCGTTCCATCCGGCCACGGGCGCCCAGGTGGCCCCGTGGTCCTCGCTGCGGAACAGGCCCTGCGGCACGGCGCCTGCGTACCAGACGCCCGGGTCGTCGGCGTGGCCGGGGGTCAGCCAGAACACCTTGTCGACCGTGCGCTCGAGGCGGTCGTCGGCCGGGAAGGCCGGCGGTGCGGTCGACTCGCTCCACGTCCGACCCCGGTCCGCCGACCACAGCACCGTCGGGCCCAGGTGGCCGGTGCCCGCCGCCACGACCAAGTGGTCCGGGTCTCGGGGGTCGGCCACGGCGTGCTGGATGATGTGGCCGAGGAACTGCGGCTCGGCCAGGCGCCATCTGTGGCGCTCGTCATCGGTCGTCAGCTCGAACAGCCCCTTGCGGGTGCCGACGAGCAGGCTGGTGGCTGGGGTCGCTGGTCGCATGTCCCCCAGTGTGGCGTCAGCGCTGGCCCAGGCGGGCGCCGCGCACGATGATCGACTGGTAGACCCCGGCGGGCAGGCGCGCCATGGCGTCGAACACCTTGGCGTCGGGTCCGATCAGCGCCCGACGCTTGTTCTTGCGCACCGCCTCGATGATCTGACGTGCCGCCTTCTCCGGTGTCGTGCGCAGCATCTTCTCGAAGCCCTCCACCGGGTTACCCGGCCCGGGGGCCACACGATTGACGCTGTCGTCGATGCGGGCGCTGCGGGCGATGTTCGTCTTGATGCCACCGGGGTGGATCGTCGTCGCCGACACGCCGCAACGCTCGATCTCGAGCTCCATGCGCAGCGCATCCGTGAAGCCGCGCACGGCGAACTTGGCGGCGTTGTACGCCGACTGCGTCGGGATCGAGATGAGGCCGAACACGCTCGACACGTTCACGACGTGTCCCTCGCCCGCCGCCTTGAGGTGCGGCAGGAAGGCCTGGGTGCCGTGCACCACGCCCCAGAAGTCGATGTCGACGAGCCAGGTGAGGTCCTCGATCGACATCGACTCGACCGTCGCCCCCAGCGCCACGCCGGCGTTGTTGACGATGACGTTGGCAGCGCCGTGGTCGGCAACCACCTGATCGGCCCAGGCGAACACGGCGTCACGGTCGGCGACGTCGAGGCGCTGCGCGCTGACCTTGACCCCGCGCCCCTCGCACCGGTCGACCGTCTCGGCGAGGCCATCGGTGTCGACGTCGCTCAAGGCCACGTGGGCGCCCTGGCGGGCGAAGTCGACCGCCAACGCCCGCCCGATGCCCGACGCCGCGCCGGTGATGGCCACGACACGTCCGGTGAACTCCTCCATGCGTTCCCCCCTCGGTTCGTCTCGATGCTCAGCCGGCGGCGCCCGCGAGCTCCCGGTCGTCTGTGGCAACCGACGGAGCGCCGTCGTCGGCCGAATCCGCCTGCTCGGGCTGCCAGGCGCTCACGTGGCGCACCGGGTTGGACAGGACCATGCCGTGGCCGGCTGCCGGCTGCAGGCGCATGGCCCGGTAGTCGCGCAGGTAGCTCTGGTACACCTTCCACGGGAACCGGTCGCCCTGCTTGGGGAACCGGTCCGCAGAGCGCTGGATGTAGCCCGACTGCAGGCCCAACAGCGGTGCCGGCTCGACCTCGCCGCCAACGTTGGTCGGCGTGCACTGGCGCATGCCCCGCCCGCGCATGGTGTTGAGCAGCCGGCACACGGCGTCGAAGGTCAGGTCGGCCTTGAGCGTCCAACTCGCGTTGGTGTAGCCCACCGCCACCGCGAAGTTCGGCGTGTCCTCGAGCATCATCCCCTTGTAGACGAGGCGCTCGGAGACGTCGACCGGGCTGCCGTCGACCGAGAGCTCCATGCCACCGATGAACAGCAGCTCGAGGCCGGTCGCCGGCACGATGATGTCGGCGGTGAGCTCTCGGCCCGACTGCAGGCGGATGCCGGTCTCGGTGAAGCGGTCGATGTGATCGGTGACCACATCGATGCGACCCTCGCGAATGCCCTTGAACAGGTCGCCGTCGGCGACGGCGCAGAGACGCTCGTCCCACGGGTTGTACGACGGCGTGAAGTGGGTGTCGATGTCGAAGCCCTTGGGGAGCTGCTGCTCGAGGCCCTTGCGCAAGCCCTTCTTCACCAGCTCGGGACGCTTCTTCGACAGCTGGTACACCGCCTGGGTGCCGACGGCGTTGCCCCACTTCAACACCGTGGCGGCGGCGCGCTCGGGCAGCACCTTGCGGACGGCACCGACGAGCGGGTTCACGGTCGGCACCGTCGCCATGTAGGTCGGCGAGCGCTGCAGCATCGTGACGTGCGCCGCCTGGTTCGCCATCGACGGCACGAGGGTGACCGCCGTGGCGCCCGAGCCGATGACGATGACGGTCTTGCCGGCGTAGTCGAGGTCCTCTGGCCAGAACTGCGGGTGCACGATCTGGCCGCGGTAGTCGTCCATGCCGGCGAAGTCGGGCACGTAGCCGCGGTCGTAGCGGTAGTAGCCCGTGCACGAGAACAGGAACGAGCACGTCAGCTCGACGGTCTCGATGACGTCGCCGCTGTCGGGGTCGGTGCGCTCGGCCACGACGTGCCAGCGGGCGTCGGGCGTCGACCAGTCGGCACGCACGATGCGGTGGTGGAACCGGATCTTGCGGTCGATGCCCGCCTCGGCGGCCGTGTCACGGATGTACTGCAGGATGTCGGGACCGTCGGCGATGGTCTTGCGCCCGGTCCACGGACGGAACGGGTAGCCGAGCGTGTGCATGTCGCTGTCGGAGCGGATGCCGGGGTAGCGGAACAGGTCCCACGTGCCGCCGATGGCGCCGCGGGCCTCGAACACGGCGAACTCGGCCCACGGGCAGTCGGTCGTGACGTGGTGGGCGGCGCCGATGCCCGACAGCCCGGCACCGACGATGAGGACGTCGAGGTGCTCCATCTCAGGCCGCCGCGGCGCCGGCACCGGCGAGCTTGTCGTTGAGGTAGCCGTCGCGGCCGAACAGCTCGTCACGCCAGGTGGCGCAGAGTTCGTCGGTGTCGAAGTCATCGGGGTGGAAGCCTCGCTTGTCGTACGCCTTGAGCGTGCGCCAGGTCTGCTTCGAGAACAGCGACGTGTGGCGCAGGCCCCATGCCGCCTTGAGGTTCTTCGGCCGCCAGATGGCCGGGTCGCGCAGCAGCGACAGCCCGACGAGCAGGCTCACCAGCACCACGAAGCCAGGCCGCACAACGCGCATGGCGAGCCGGCGGCGGAACTCGCTGCCGCCGACGGCACGGAACACGTCGAAGGCCACCGCCTTGTGCTCGGTCTCCTCGAGGGCGTGCCACTCGAACACCTCGCGCACACCGGAGGTGCCGATGGTGTCGCGCAGCTCCTCGTCGCGCAGCACGAGCTCGCCGAGCGTGGCGGTGAAGTGCTCGACCGCGGCGGTGACGGCCAGACGGCCGATCTTCGGCTCGGTGGTGTCGATGAACTTCATCAGGGCGAAGGTGACCTTCTCGCCGAACGTGGTGCTGTAGCCGAGCTGCGCCAGCCGGTCGTTGAGCACGCGGTGCTCGCGGCCGTGCACCGACTCCTGCCCGATGAAGCCGGCGACCTGGCGCTTGAGCACCGGGTCGGTGACCTGGTCGCGGTAGTTGCGCACCGAGCGGACGAAGAAGTCCTCGCCGTCGGGGAACAGCGACGACAGAACGGCGATGATGTGGCTGGCCAGCACGTTGCCGTCACCGGCGAAGTGCTTGGGAAGGTCGGCGAGCGACTCCTCGAAGGAGATGCGGCGGGTGGGCACCGCACGATCGGGGTTGGAGGTCTGGACCATCTGGAGCATCGGGACGAGCACCTCTGTCGTGGTTCTGGGACAGTCGCCACCTTAGAGCATTTGAGTGTTTCCGTAAAACGCTCAAATCTGTTACTCTTGTCACCGTGCCGGACCGATCCGCATCGCTCGACGACGACGCGCACGAGCCGCTGGGCAAGGGCGCCCAGACCCGCCAGGCCGTGCTGCAGGCGGCCATCGGCCGCTTCGGTCGCGACGGCTTCCGCGCCACCAAGATCGCCGACGTCGCCCGCGACGCCGGTGTGGGGCCCACCGTCACCTACGCCTACTTCCCCAACAAGGAGGCCTTGTTCGAGGCGGCGCTCGACGAGGACGCCGCAGGTGCCATCTCCGAGGCCGCCGCCATGACGGCCGAACGGATGCAGGCCGGCGACCTGTCGATCGCAGTCGTGCTCGGCATGGTCGACGCCGTCGAGCGCCACCCGCTGGCCCGCCGGGTCCTGGCCGGGCTCGAGCCCCATGCCACGGCACGGCTCCTCGAGCTCCCGGCACTCGAGGAGCTGCGCAAGTTCATCACCGAGCAGCTTCGGCACAACCAGGCCATCGGGCTGGCCCGCACCGACATCGACCCGGCGGTCATCGCCAACGGCATCTTGTCGATCATGCTGTCGATGCTCATGTCGGTGTTGCAGTTCGGCGTCGAGGAGGCCGCGCCGTACGCCGTCGACGTGCTGGCAGTCTTCGAGGCGGCCACCGGCCCCGTCGAGCCGATCAGCACGCCGGAGCCACCTGACCCGGCGCCAGGGTGAACCGGACGCCGAAGTCGAGCGTGCCCTGCCACCCGTCGGTGTGGACGTGCAGGTCCCGGTCGTGGAAGTCGGGGATGCCGCCGCTGTAGTGGGCGTTGCACAGCACGACGTGCAGGTGCACCTCCTGGCCGGGGGCCAGCACCCACGGCCCACCGATGACGTCGAGCCCGGCGACCTCCTGTGGGTCGACGGCCAGCGGCGCTGTGCCGTCGTTTCGCAGGGTCAGGCCCAGGTCCATCACGCCGTAGTCGACGAGGAACGTGTTGCCGTTGCGGATGTTCCACGTCCCGTCGACGATCGAGAACACCGGCTCCAGGGCGGTGAGGTGCACGGCGACCTCGACCGTCCCGCCGTCGCTCAGGAAGGTGACGGTGATGTCGACGTCGCTCTGCAGTTGCGGCAGGTACCACTCGAAGGCCGTCATCGCCTGCTCCCCCGGCGCGATGATCCCACCGGCCGGTGACACGAGCGGCGGCCCTTCGGCCTCGTCGAGCGACCAGGTCAGCGGCGACCCGCCGACGTTGCGCAACCAGATGGTCCCCTCGGTCTCGCCGGGTGCCAACGTCAGCGTCGGGTCGACCGACAAGACGGGAGGCCCGATCGGAACGGCAGCACCGTCCCCGTCGCCGGCGGTGTCGCCTCCCGGTGCGGCGCCGCCATCCGGGGCGCCCGGGCCCGTCGGGTCCGTCGTCGCAGTCGCGTCGCCGGGTGCCGCGGCGACCTGCGCCTCGGTGTCGGCGGCCAGTGCTGCCAGCGCAGCGTCGGCGAAGCGCGCTGGGAGCCCGCTCGCCTCGCTCGGCATCGTGCCCGAGGTGCCGACGTCGCCGGCGCCCTGCTGCCGGCCCCCGCCGGAGGCGACGTCGTCGGCGGGCACCTGGGCGGACCCTCCGCACCTGCTCACGATGCCGGCGACCAGCACCACGCCGACAATTGCGGCGAGGACGGCAAGCCGACGGCGCCGGCGAGAGCTCGGGGGGATGGTCGGGGTCGGGTTGGCGGACATGGGGACCTCCTTCGTCAGAGGTCAGGACCGTCGACGGCGCCATCCCTTACAGGGGTCGACCGCGTCGTTCAGGCAAGGCGGTCTCGCACCCGGGGGGCGACGTCGGTGGCGAACAGCTCGATCCCGCGCATCGACAGCTCGTGCGGCAAGGTGCCGGCGCTGTACTTCATGGAGAAGCGATCCAGCCCGAGGGCCTCGCAGATGCGGGCGATCTTGGCGGCGACGGTGTCGGGCGAACCGACGCAGAGCGCGCCGTCGGGGCCAGTCGACGCCTCGAATTGGGCGCGCGACGCCGGCGGCCAGCCCCGTTCGCGTCCGATGCGGGTGTGCATCGCCGACCAGCGCGGCCACAGCTCCTCGAGGGCGTCGGCGTCGGTCGGCGCCACGTATCCGGGACAGTGCACCGCCACCGGCTGGGGGTCAGCGCCGAGCTCCGACAGCACGCGGCGGTACAGGTCGACGAACGGGACGAACCGGCGCGGGTCGCCGCCGATGATCGCCAGCACCAGCGGCAGGCCGTAGCGAGCGGCGCGCACCACCGACTCGGGGCTGCCGCCGACCCCGACCCACGTGGGCAGGCAGCCCGACGCCACCGGCGGGTAGACGCGCTGCTGCCGCAGTGGGGGGCGGGTCGCTCCCGACCACGTCACCGGGTCACCGTCGCGCAGCAGGGCGAACAGGTCGAGGCGCTCCTCGAACAGCTCGGCGTAGTCCTCGAGCCGGTAGCCGAACAGGGGGAACGACTCGGTGAACGAGCCGCGGCCGACGATGACCTCGGCCCGCCCGCCGGAGATAGCGTCGAGCGTGGCGAAGCGCTCGTAGACCCGCACCGGATCGTCCGTGCTGAGCACGGTCACCGCAGACGTCAGCCGGATCCGCTCGGTGCGCGCCGCGATCGCCGCCAGCACCACCTCGGGGGCCGATACGGCGAAGTCGTCCCGGTGGTGCTCGCCCACGCCGAACACGTCGACCCCGAGCTCGTCGGCCAGCACCGCTTCGTCGACCACCTGCCGGATGGCGTCGGCGTGGTGCACCAACCGTCCGTCTGGTCCGGCTGTCACGTCGCCGAAGGTGTCGAGGCCGAGCTCGATGGTCGTTGCCATCGCAACATCATGCCGTGGCGCACCGGGGATCGCGCGCGGTCAGCCCACCCCGGTGATCACCAGGTCGTCGAACCGGCCGATCACGCCGCCCTGCTCGGCGCTGCCGACCAGCAGGCCGACCGCGCCAGCCGGCAGCGGGTCGGGGTCCGTGACGGCGCCGACCGCATTGCCGTTGACGAACAAGGTGAGCTCGGCGCCCTCGTCGGCGTCGACGCAGTCGAGGCGGATCCGGTTCGGACCGTCGCCGAAGGTCACCGCCTCCGGCGCGTCGCCCTCGGCGAGGATCGTGCGGTCGTCGCTGTCACCCACCGCGGCGATCGCCCAGTAGCCGGAGGTGTCGATCACCCCTTGGTAGTGCGCGCCGCCGTCCGCCCCTTGGCGACAGGTCAGGCCGAACACCCCGTACGGCGCTGCCGCGCGCACGACGGTCACCTCGGTGCTGACGTCGGTGAGCGTCTCGAGTTGCGGATCGGCCGCCTCGTCCCCGAGACGGCTGTCCGACACGAGCGTCCGGCCGGGCCGCTCGACCGTGATCTCGTAGGCCTCGCCGACAGTGGCGAACTCGCCGTCCGACACCGTGTCGATGAACCAGCCGTGCGCCTCGTCGCCGAAGGACTCCTCGAGCAGCACCTCGCCGTCGGCGCTCAGCTCGTCACCGACCTCGGCGGGGCCGAGCGGGTCGAGCCCGAGCGCCACGAGCAGCTCGTTGGCGGCCACCCACCGCAGGTATGACGTCTCGCCCGACGTCGCCGAGGCCTCGCGGTAGTCCTCGAGCGTCTCGGCCTCGAGCCCGCGGTCGATGTCGGCCACGTCGGTGCCGATCGCCTCGAGGTAGGCGTTCACCTCCGGCGTCACCGAACCCGGCGTGTCGATGGCGCGGATGGCGGCGTCGTGCTCCACCAGGATCGCTCGCAACGCTCGCAGCTCGTCCTGCATGGCCTCGAGGTCGGTGCCTGCCACCAGGGCCGGCTGATCCCGCGCCACCAGTTCATCGCGCACGTCCTCGACCGCCTCCTCGACGTCGGCGGCCGCAGCATCGCGCTCGTCGCCCCCGGTCGAGGACGCGACGAACGTGCTCGACGGGTTCTCGCCGACCCCCGGCGGATCGGGCTGGGACTCGGTCGGTCCGGACGAGCAGGCACCGACGGCCAGCAGCATCGCTGCCACCGTCGTTGCGAGCCGTCGCGGCGCGGGCGTGCACGGTCTGCGGGTTGCCATGCACGGTCCGTACCCACGTGCGACGGATCCAGCCCGGTCCCGCCAGATGGCAAGCTACGGCCCCATGGCTGACGACGACATCGGCAAGATGCACTTCACCCGGATGGACGAGGGCACGTCCGCCGACTTCGAGGTCCTCGCCCGCGTGCACGAGCAGAACATCGCCAAGCTGCCCGACCTGCTGATGGGCCTGCTCACCGACCTCTCCGCCGACGAGGCCTACCCGGTGGACCGCCTCACGCACAGCCTGCAGTCGGCCACGCGGGCGCTGCGCGACGGTCGCGACGAGGAGTACGTCGTGTGCGCACTGCTGCACGACATCGGCGAGAGCCTCGGGCCGTTCAACCACGGCGAGGTCATCGCCGCCATCCTCGAGCCCTTCATCTCCGACGCCAACCACTGGATGCTTCAGCATCACCCGGTGTTCCAGGTGTACTTCTACGGCACGAAGATCGGCGCCGACCCCAACGCGCGCGACCAGTACCGCGCCAGCCCCTACTTCGAGCGCACGGCCGAGTTCTGCGCCCGCTACGACGAGGTCAGCTTCGACCCCGACTACGACAACGAACCGATGAGCACCTTCGAGCCCATGGTGCGCCGCGTCCTGCACAAGGACTGGTCGCCGCCGAGCTGACGGCGCGGCGGCAAGCCGCCGCCGAGTTGACGGCACGGCATCACGCCAGCACTGGCAGGTGCTCGGCCTGGAGGGCCAACAGCTCGTCGACCATGGCGGCGCACGCCGCCTCGTCGTCGGGCGACGCCGGGTCGTCGAGCACGGCCTGCAGCACCAGCGAGCGGTCGCCGGTCAGCGCGGCCTCGACGATCAGGTCCTGCAGCGCCACCTGCGTCGCCACCCACCCGGCGAGTGGCTCGCCCAGCGGCGCCATCTCGTCGGGGTGGATGCCGTCGCCGTCGACCACAGCACCGACCTCGACGATGGCCCCGTCCGCCACGTCGGGCAGGTAGCCCCGATTGGGGACGTTGACCGCCATCAGCCGGCGGGGCTCGCCGGTGTGGAGCGCGGCGATGATCGGCACCACCTCCTCCAGGCTGTGCCCCATGCGTTGCACCGGCACCGGCACCGACGTGTCCGCCACCCAGGTCGTGGCCTTCTCGATGACGCGATCGATGCGGGCGAACTGGTCGACGTGGGCAGGCTGGTGCCCGATCTCGTGGGCGAAGGGGAGGTACTCGCCGATGTGGCTGTCGACCGAGCACGGCACCAGCCCGTAGGTGCGCACCATGTGGGCGACGAGCGGCGCGTAGAGCTGGTCGGCGGCCATCGCCAGCAGCGGGCGACGTTCCAGCGCCGCAGCCAGGCGCGTCATCGCAGGGCCGAAGTCGAAGGCCCGACCGGCGAACAACCGCCGCACGCGCGGCAGCAGGTCCTCCCCCGTGCGCCGGTCGGTCATCTCGGTGAAGAACGTGAAGTGGTTGATGCCGCTGGCGCGCGCCTCGATGTGGCGGGGCGACATGCGCAACAACCGAGCAATCCGCACGACGCCGATCGGCATCTCGTGACACATCCCGACGTTGCGCAGCGACGTGGCTCGGTTGATGGCCAGGGTGACCCGGCTCATCGGGTTCGACAGGTTGACGAGGAAGGCGTCGGGCGCGTACCGCTCGATGTCGGCGCAGATCGACAAGGTGTTGGCGATGCTGCGCAGCGAGTGGAACACGGCGCCGGGACCGCCGTTCTCGCCGTTGACCTGGGTGGCGCCGTAGCGCCTCGGGATCTCGTAGTCCTGACGCCAGTACGGGAACCGGCCGAACTCGGCGCTCGAGATGCAATACGCCGCGCCGTCCAACGCGGCAGCGGCATCGGTGGTGCGCTCGAGCGTGACCGGCGAACCGTTGGCGGCGTTGAGCTTGGCGGCGAACCGGTACGCCCGATCCAGCCGGTCGGCGTTCAGGTCGTGCAGCACCAGGCGGCTGCCGGCGAGGGCCGGCGTGTGCAGCACGTCGTTGACCATGGTCGGGCCGAACGACAAGCCGCCGGCGCCGATGAGGGTGATCGTGGGTCCCGGCACGCTCGCCAGGCTACGGGCTGAAGGCGAGACGGGCTGCAGGCGAGACGGGTTGCGGGCCACGGTCGCCTGAGCGAACATGTGTTCGTGTCCGGGGACGCCACCATCCTGCACGCCGATCTCGACGCCTTCTTCGCCTCGGTCGAGCAGCGCGACGATCCGCGCCTGCGCGGCCGCCCGGTCATTGTCGGCGCCGGCGTGGTGCTGGCGGCGTCCTACGAGGCCAAGGCCCGGGGCGTGCGCACCGCCATGGGCGGCCGCCAGGCCAAGGCGCTGTGCCCCGACGCCGTCGTCGTGCCGCCGCGCATCTCCGCGTACACCGAGGCCAGCCGGGCCGTGTTCGCCGTGTTCGACGACACGACGCCGTGGGTCGAGCCGATGTCGATCGATGAGGCGTTCCTCGACGTCAGCGGCCTCGGCCGGATCGTCGGCCCGCCCGAGGTCGTGGCCCGCCGGCTGCGCGCCCGCGTGCAGGCCGAGGTCGGCCTCGCCATCACCGTCGGCGTGGCCCGCACCAAGTTCCTGGCCAAGGTGGCGAGCGGCGTGGCCAAGCCTGACGGGCTGCTCGTCGTGGCGCCCGACGGCGAGCGCGACTTCCTGCTGCCGCTACCGGTCGAGCGCTTGTGGGGCGTCGGCCCGAAGACCGCCGCCAAGCTCCACGGGCGCGGCATCCGCACCGTCGCCCAGGTGGCGGACCTGCGCGCCGACACCCTGGTCGGCCTGCTCGGCCAGGCCGCTGGGCGGCACCTGCACGCCCTGGCGCACTTCGAGGACCCGCGCCGCGTGCGCGCCGGCCGGCGGCGGTCGTCGATCGGATCGCAGCGGGCGCTCGGCAGCCGTCGGCGACGATCGATGGCCGAGCTCGACACCGTGGTCGTCGGCCTGGTCGACCGGGTCACGCGCCGGCTGCGCGATGCCGAGCGGGTCGGGCGCACCGTCGTGCTGCGCCTGCGCTTCGACGATCTGACCCGCGCCACGCGCTCGCACACCCTGGCGCATCCCACGGCGCACACCGCCGCCGTGCTCGATGCCGCGCGCGCCCTGCTGCGTCTCGCCGCCGACGACATCCGCACCAAGGGCTGCACGCTCGTCGGCATCACGGTCGCCAACCTGACCGACGCCCACGCCGTGCAGCTGGCCCTGCCGTTCGACGGCACGGCACCCCCGGCGCTCGACGGCGCCCTCGACGACGTGCGCCGACGCTTCGGCACGCGCGCCGTCACCCGCGCCGTGCTCGCCGGCACCGACCCGGGGTGGTCGCCGCCGATGCTGCCGGACTGATCGGCAGCGCCGAGTACGGTGCCGGGCCATGGCGGTGGTGCAGCGCTTCGTGGTCGACGTCGTCGTGCTCGGCGCGGGGACGGCAGGGGCCAACGCCGCGGGCCAGCTGGCCGAGCGCGGCCTGCGCGTGCTGCTGCTCGAGCGGCGCGCCGCCGATGTCGCCGGCGCCCAATGGCACAACGGCGTACTCGACTGGCAGTTCGTCGCCGCCGGCGTCGCGCCGCCGGTCGCCCCCGAGCGGGCCCCGTCGGCGGCGCGCACCCACATCGTCGGACCCGACGGCACCCACGGCGTCACGGTGCACGACACGCCGGTCGTGCGCGCCGACATGGCGCTGCTCGGCCGGCGCCTGCGCACCGTCGCCCGCCAGGCCGGCGTGGAGCTGATTGACCACGTGGGGCGCATCGACCCCACCCTCGACGGCGACCGCATCGTGGCCCTCGACGTCGAGGTCACCCCGCCCGATCGCCCGGCGCGCTCGGTGCACGTGGAGGCGGCGCTGTTCGTCGACGCCTCCGGCCGGCGGGGCGTGCTGCGCCGCCGCTCCCCTGCGCTGGCCGGCTGGTGCTCCGAGGTCCACGGCGACGAGCTGTGCACCGCGGCCGATCACCACCTGCGCATCGCCGACCCCGACGGGGCTCGGCGCTTCCTCGACCGCCACTGCGCCCAGCCCGGCGAGGCGGTGACGATGGTCGGCCTCGCCGGTGGGTTCTCGACTCGGGCCATCACCGTGTCGGCCGACCTCGACGAGGCGTCGGTCCTCGTGGGCTGTCTCGCCAACGGCCGCTACGGCACCGGCCCGCGCCTGCTGGTGCAGACCCGCAACGACGAGCCGTGGCTCGGCGACTCGATCGACGGCGGCGCCGGGGTGATCCCCCTGCGCCGCCCGTACGCCCGGTTCGTGGCCCCGGGCCTGGCGCTGGTGGGCGACGCCGCCTGCCAGGTCTTCCCCGGGCACGGCTCGGGCATCGGCATGGGGCTGCTCGCCGGCTCACTGTTGGCCGACGCCGTCGCCGAGGCGCCCGACCCCGGCGACGAGCGAGCGCTGTGGCGGTACCAGGCGACGTTCCAGCACACCTACGGCGGCCTGCTCGCCGCCTTCGATGCCTTCCGGCGGATGAGCACGGCGCTCGGCGGGACCGGCGTCGCCAAGATGGTGCGGGCCGGCCTGCTCACCGAGGACCTCGCCCGTGCCGGGCTCGACCAGCGCTGGCAGGTCCCCGACCGGGCCGCCGTCCCGGCGATGGCGCGCCGCATGGCCGCCGTGCCGTCGGTCGCCGCCAAGATGCTGCCGCTGTTGGCGCGCGGCCAGCTGCTGCACCCGATGGGCGAGCGCTACCCCACCGAGCCGGACCTGGTCGCCGTCACCCGCTGGGACGCCCGGGTCGAGCGGCTGCTCGGTCCCCTGCCCCGCTGACCTCGCCACCTCGGGTTCGGGATCGCGGACGACTCACTCGTCATCGAGCCCCGACGCCTCGGTACGATCCGCCCGTGACCGACGTCGGGGACCGGATCGACCGCCAGGCGGTCGCCGCCATCGTGGCGATGGCGTTGGCAGTCTTCGTCATCGCCAACGACTTCACGGCGATGAGCGTGGCCCTGCCCGCCATCGAGACCGCCTTCGACAGCGACGTGTCGACGGTGCAGTGGGTCGTCAGCGGCTACGCGCTGCTGTTCGGGGTCCTCATCGTCCCGGGCGGCCGGCTCGCGGACATGTTCGGCCGGACCCGCATCCTCTACGTCGGAGCGGCGATCTTCGCAGGGTGTTCGCTCGTCGGCGGCTTGGCCCCCGACGTCGGCGTGCTGGTCGCGGCCCGCATGGCGCAGGGCATCGGGGCCGCCATGATGTGGCCGGCCATCCTCGGCCTGATCTACGCGATCCTCCCGGAGTCCAAGGCGGGCCTCGCCGGCGGGCTGGTGATCGGCGTCGCCGGCATCGGCAACGCCGTCGGGCCGCTGCTCGGCGGGTTCCTGACACAGGCCGCCAGCTGGCGGTGGCTCCTGCTGATCAACGTGCCGATCGCGGGCATCGCCTGCCTCGTGACCTGGCGCACCGTGCATCTGTCCGCGCCGCCGGACCGACAAGCGATCGACGGCGTCGGAGTGGCGCTGCTGTCGGTCAGCCTCGGCGCCCTGCTCTACGCACTCGGCCAGGCGCCCGACGTCGGGTGGGGTGCCCCACTCGTGCTCGTCCTGCTCGCCCTCAGCGCCGCCGGACTCGTGGCGTTCGGCGTCTGGCAACGACGGCGTGGTGACGGTGCCCTCGTGCCGCCTGCCGTCGTGGCGAACCGCCCGTTCCTTGCCGCATGCCTGGCCACGCTGATGATGTCGAGCACCTTCTTCGCCACGTTGCTGTACCTCCCGCAGTACTTCCAGAAGATCCTCGACCAGGGCCCGCTGGCGTCGGGGGCGTCGCTGCTGCCGTTCATGGCCGTCTTCGCGGCGGCGTCGTTCAGCGAGACGTGGTTACTGAACCGCATCGGGATGAAGGCGGTCGTCACCGTCGGCGCGGCCTGCATGGCAGCCGGACCGATCTTGTTCGTCGCGCTGCTGCACGACGGCGCCACGGTCGCCACTCTCGTCCCCGGAATGCTCGTGCTCGGCGTCGGGGTCGGCCTCTTCTACTCGTCGGTGACCACGGCAGGCCTCACCGCCCTCGACCCGTCGCAGTCGAGCCTGGCCGGCGGCATCTTGTACATGTTCCAGATCGCCGGCGGCGCCATCGGGTTGGGCCTGACCACGACGATCTTCCTGATCGTCGCCAACGGCGCCATCGCCGACGGCGCGGTGCGCGTCGGCGTCACCCTGACCGCAGATGAGGTGGCGGCGGCCCGCGGCGTCGTCGCCGGGACCGACTCGTCGGCGACCGTGCTGGCGGCGCACCCGGGGGTGCCCGGCGAGCAGATCGTCGATGTGGTCAGCGATGCCTTCGTCGCCGGCATGCGCTGGGCGTTCGCCTTCGACCTCACGCTGGCGCTGATCGGCTTCGCCATCGCTGCGCTGCGGGTGGGCGGCCCGCTGCGCCGCTTCGGGCGCGACGTGCACGACCCACCGACGGCGGCGGCCCCGACGGACGGCTAACGGTCAGCGTCCGGTGAGGTCCGCCACGATCGGGGCGAAGTCGTGCGCCTTGTCGCCGGGGATGACGTGGTACGAGTAGCCCCAGCGGTCGCGGCGCATCGCCAGCTGCTCGGCGATCTGGGCGGGCGAACCGATCAGCGCCAGCGGCGAGGACAGCACCTCGGCCGGCGTGGCGTCGAACATCGGGGCCACCAGCTCGGCCAGGCCCTGTTGGTCGTCGGTGACCTCGGCCACGGCGAGCCAGGCGTTGAGCTCGAGCGCGTCGAACCGCTCGCCAGCGCCCTGGCGCACCCAGGCCACCTTCTCGTCGATGCGCTCGGGAAGCCCGTCGCGCGCGGCGTCGGTGTCGATCTCGCCGGAGTGGATCGACGCGTTCACCCCGACGATGTCGGCGGTGGCGCCGGCGAAGCGCAGGACCCGGGGCGCCCCGCCGCCGATCAGCAGCTTCGGGCCGCCCGGCGTGTACGGCTTGGGTGTGCCGTCGAGGTCGGTGATCGTGTAGTGGTCGCCGACGAAGTCGAACGGGCCATCGCCCCACAGGCCGCGCAGCACCGCCGTGTGCTCGATCATGCGGCTGACCCGCATGCCGGGCCGGTCCATGGCGATGCCGGCGGTGCGGTAGTCCTCGGCGCGCCAGCCGGCCCCCAGGCCGACCTCGAGCCGCCCCTCGGCCAGGTGGTCGATGGTGGCCAGCTCACGAGCCAGCACCGCCGGATGACGGAAGTCGCAGTCGAGCACCAGCGACCCGACGATCAGCGTCGAGGTGGCGGTGGCGCCGGCCGCCATCGCTGCCAGCGGCCCCGGCCCCTCGTGGAAGTGGTCGGGCAGAAACACCGTGGCGTAGCCGAGCTGCTCGATCTCACGAAAGGTGTCCGGCCACGTGCGGCCCTCGAACGGGGCATGGATCTCGCAGGCGAAGCGGAAAGGGTGGGCCACGGCCATCTCCTCGAACGGGCTCGCTACCAGCGCGAGCGCGACTCCTCGGCGAACCCGACGATGCCGTCGAGCGTCAGCGGGTCGCCGCCGTCGGGCACCACGGTCCCGGACCAGCGCCCGAACACCTGATGCACCTCCATGCCCATCACGCCGGCCTCGACCCGGGTGTGCTTGTCGTGGCGCGGCGTCAACGTGAGCTCGACGCTGCCGTCGGGGGCGGTGACGCGCCACGGCGCCAACGGGTCGTCCCAGCGGTACTCCCAGGTCAGCTCGTCGCCGATCTTGGTCAACCGGCCGTCGACGAGCACGCCGTTCTCGGTGGCACCGGTGCCCTCGGTCCACTTGGCGCCGAACTGGAGGCCGACGACCGGTCCGGAGCCGTCTCCGGCGCGACCGGCGCCGCCACCCCAATTCCAGTTGGTGCGATACGGCCAGCGACCCCGTCCCACGTCGAGCACGCCCCAGGCGTCGCTGTGGTCGCCGCCGAAGCGCACCACGTCGTCGCCCACCTCGAGCAGGCCGTGCGCCGGGCGCGCCTGGTGCTTGGAGGTGTACTGGAACACCCGGTCACTCCACGGGATGACGACGTTGAGTGACTCGTGTCCGGGCGGGTCGAGCACGGTGGCGACCAGGCGACCGTGCCGCCCGTCGGTCTCGACCCAGGTGGCCGACAGGCGGGTGCCGGCATCGTCGTCGGTGATCGACAACCGCAGGCGTCGTCCGGCGACGCGCAACGGCGCCGTGCCCGGCTGCTCGGGCAGCGCGTAGCCGCGCGCCAGCGGGGTCGTCAGGCCCGCACCGCCCGTGACCCCGGACGCCAGGTCGGCCCACCACACATCGGCCAGGCCGACGTAGTCCACGTCGGCGTAGGTGGCCGAGATGGCGTGGTCGCCGGTGAGGATGGCCCAGTAGTCCCACCGCTTGGTGCGGCCCCAGCCGCCGCGCAGGTTGCACCGGTGCAGCGGGTGGCGGGACCAGCCCCGCGCCGCCGGCGACAGCACCCGCCCGTCGGGCAGGCACAGGTCGACGGGCGCGGTGATCTCGTGCTCGTGGGTGGCCATGGGCCGCCGACGCTACCGCGACGGTGCGCCCCCGACCGCCGGTGCCTCGCCGACCAGCAGGGCCAGCTCGCGCCAGCGCCAGATGTTGTCGACCTCGACGTAGCCCAGGTCGCGCAGCCACTCGAGCTGGGCCTCGACCGGCGCCAGGATGTTCGACGGATCCTCGTCCTCGGACTCGCCGATGATCGCCATGAACTCGTCGTGACGGCGCGCCGTGGCCGACGCCACGTGCTCCAGGTTGGCGAACACGCCGCCGGGCCGCAGCACCGCCAGGATCTCGCCGTACAAGGCGCGCTTGCGGGTGTTGGTCAGGTGATGGATGGCGAACGACGACACGACGGTGTCGAACGGTCCGTGGGCGTCGACGGAGGCACCGACGGGCCCGTCCACCAGCGGCTCGGCCAGGTCGTGCTCGGCCACCGCCATCGCCGAGCCGGCGAAGCGCTCGTTGGCGAGACCCAGCATCACCTCGGAGAAGTCGACCGCCAGCCCGCCGGCGGCGGGGTGCGCCGCCAGCACGATGGCGCCGAGCCGGCCGTCGCCGCAGCCGAGGTCGAGCACCCGCTCGACGCGGGCGGGCAGCACCTCGAGCAGGGCCGCCTCGCCTTCGGTGCGGTGGGCGACCGAGTCGGCCATCGCCAGGTAGTTCCGGGCGAGCTCGGGCGATCGCCAGACGTTGGTCTCGGAACGGTCGGCAGCGGGGTTCGGCATCGCAGCAGTGTGCAGCGTCGACCCCGGCCGGTCCGAGCGATTTGGGCGCGCCCCTACTTGATCAGCGGGTCGCGCGGCAGCCCGAGCAGGCGCTCGCCGATCTGGTTGCGCTTGATCTCGGACGTGCCGCCGGCGATCGAGAGGCCGCGGTGCATCAGCACGAGCATGTTCGAGATGGCGCCGGGGCCGTCCATGAAGGCGGCGTCGGGGCCGCTCAGCTCGGTGAGGATCTCGGCGGCGTCGTGGATCAGCTCCGACAGGGCCAGCTTGGTGATCGACCCCTCCGGCCCCGGCTCGCCGCCGGCGACGGCCCGGTTGGCGCTGCGCAGGTTGAGCAGGGTGATGGCCTGCTCGTCGGCGAGGTAGTTGCCGATGCGCACGGCCCCGCCGCCGACCCGCTCCGGGTGGGCGTCGAACGGAGCGATGAGGCCCGAGCCGGGGAAGGACATGCCGCCCTGGCCGCCGCCGATGCTGACCGACTCGTTGCCGAGCGTGGCGCGCGCCACCGTCCAGCCGCCGTCGACGGGGCCGACCACGTCGTCGTCGGGCACGAAGACCTCGTCGAAGAAGACCTCGTTGAACTCCGAGATGCCCGACGTCATGCGCAGCGGGCGCACCTCGACGCCCGGCGCCTTCATGTCGATGACCATCGTGGTGATGCCGTCGTGCTTGGGCACGTCCGGGTTGGTGCGCACCGTGGCGAAGCCGAAGCCCGACACGTGGGCGCCACTGGTCCACACCTTCTGCCCGGTGACGAGCCAGCCGCCGTCGACGCGGGTGGCCTTGGTCGTGATGCCGGCGGCGTCCGAGCCGGCGTCGGGCTCGCTGAACAGCTGGCACCAGATGATGTCCTGGTTGAGTGCCGGGGGCACCCAGCGGGCCACCTGGTCGTCGGTGCCGTACTGGATGAGGGTCAGGATGACCCAGCCGGTGATCGAGTACGCCGGGCGGCTCACCCCGGCGGCGGCGAACTCCTCCTCGATGACCAGCTGCTCGATGGCGCCGGCCTCACGCCCCCAGGGCTTGGGCCAGTGCGGCATGACGTAGCCGGTCTCGATCAGCTTCGTGCGCTGCGCCGCGGCGTCGAGCCCGGCGATGCCCTCGGCGAAGGCGCGTACCTCGTCACGGATCGGCTCGGCCTCGGGCGGCAGGTCGATCGCCTTCTCCCGCGCGACGCCGCGGCGGGACAGGTCGGTCAGCTCGGCAGCGGCGGCGTCGGCATCGAGCAGCGACTCCAGCACCGTGGCCCGCCGCAGGTAGATGTGGGCGTCGTGCTCCCAGGTGAACCCGATGCCGCCGTGCACCTGGATGTTGAGGTTGGCGCACAGGTCGGCGGCGGGGGCGGCGAGCGTGGCGGCGACGGCGGCGGCGTAGGTGAGCTGGTCGCCGCCAGACGCGGTGGCGCGCGCCGCGTCCCACACGGCGCCGGTCGCCAGCTCGGTGGCGACGAGCATGTTGGCGCAGTGGTGCTTGACCGCCTGGTAGGTGCCGATCACCCGGCCGAACTGGAGGCGCTCCTTGGCGTAGTCGGCACCCTGCAGCGTGCACTCGCGCGCCACGCCGACCGCCTCGGCCGCCAGCAGCAACCGGGCGACGTCGACGAGCGTCCGGGCGGCGCCCGCCAGCATCGTGCAGGCGGCGCCGTCGAGCGTGACGCGCGCCGAGCGCCGGGTCGGGTCCATGTTCGAGGGCGTCTCGACGGTCACCCCGTCGCCGACCGGCACGACGGCCACGTCGTCGCCGGCCACGACGAGCAGCAGGTGTGCCAGCCCACCCCCGAGCACGACCCCAGCGGCTCCGGTGGCGGCACCGTCGGCCACCGTCACGTCGCCGGCGAGCGCCACGGCTCCGACGGTCGAGCCGTCCGCCAGGCCGGGCAGGTGCGCCGCAGCGGCGTCCCCGCCGATGGCCGCCAAGGCCGCCGAGGCGATGAGCGTGGGCACGAACGGTCCCGGCGTGATGGCCCGGCCGAGCTGCTCGACGACGACGACGGTCTCTTCGAGCCCGAAGCCCGAACCGCCGTGCTCCTCGGGTACATGCAGACCGAGCCAGCCCAGGCCGGCCGCCTCGTCCCAGAAGGCCGGCATCGGCTCGTCGGGTGCTTCGAGCAGCGCCCGGGCGGCCCCGCGGGCGTCACGGGCGGTGAGGAAGTCGGCGACGGTGTCGCCGAGGGCGCGGTGGTCTTCGGTGATGGCGATCGTCATGGCCCCGCACCGTATCGGAGCGGACACCATCGTGGAGACGCCCGTTGCCAACTTTGCGAGATCCCGCACCGGTCCCAACCCTGGTCGCAGTGACCAACGGTCGTGGCGCCATCGACCGTGCAGATCGCGTCGACATGGCACGGCCTCTGCTCACTCGATGTGCCGGCTCGCTGGGCCGGGGTAGGAGGCGGCGGGCGAGGCGTCAGGCGGGCGCGGTCGTCGGCCGGCGATGGCGGACGGCGTGGGCCACCTCCTTGGCCGTGAACACGACGAAGAACTCGACGATGCACAAGAAGGCGATGGTGGCGCCGCCGGCGGTGCCGTGGTGGAAGCTCAGCTGCAGGCCGACGACCACGGCGACGGCACCGAGCAGCGTGGCCACCAGCATCATCACGGGAACCCGCCGCACGAGCAGCGATGCCGTGGCGGGCGGACCGACCAGGAGGCCGAACACCAACAAGGTGCCGATGGCCTGGAAGCTGGCGACGATGCTCACGGCCAGCAGCGTCAGCATCGCAGCCTGCGCCAGGCGGGGACGCATGCCGAGGGTCTGGGCCTTGTCGCGGTTGAAGGTCAGCGCCAGGAAGGGCCGGTAGAGCACGACGGTCACGACGAGCACGACGGCGGTGGCGATGAGCTGGCCGGTGATGTCCTCGGCGGTCACGCCCAACACGTCGCCGAACAGCAGGGACGTGACCTCGGTGGCGAACGAGCGCGCCCGGGACACGATGATGATGCCGAGCGAGAGCATGCCCACGAACAGCAGCCCGATGCTCGTGTCCTCCCGCACGGTCGTACGCGACGACACGACCGTCACGAGCCCGCTCATCACCAGCGCCGCGGCGAAGGCGCCGATGACCGGGTTGAAGCCGACGAGCACCGCCAGCGCGATGCCGGGGATCACGCCGTGCGCCAGCGCGTCGCCGAGGAAGGCGAGTCCCCGCAGCACGACCCAGGTGCCGACGATCGACGTCGCCACGACCGCCAACAGCGCACCGACGAGGGCGCGCTGCATGAAGGCGGGTTCGAAGGCGTCGAGCAGCAGATCCATCGGCTCTCAGCCTGCCAGGCCGCTGCGGCCGGGGCTCACCCGAGGGCGTCGGTGATGCGCTGGCCGTTGGTGCGCATCATCTCGAGGTAGGTGGCGCCACCGGAGCCGGGCTCGCCCAGCGACTCGCTGAACAGCTCGACCACCGCAACGTCACCACCGACCTCGGCCGCCAGCGTCTGCGCCAGCTCATCGCTCGCCGACGTGTCGGCGAAGATGGCCGGCACGCCTTCGGCCCGTACGACCTCAGCCAGGGCGGCGAGGTCGGCGGCACTGGCGCCGTCGGCAGTGGTGCCGCTCGGGACCACAGCGCCGACGACCTCGAACCCGAACCGGTCGGCGAAGTAGCCGAACACCTCGTGGTTGGTGACGAGCACCCGCCGCTCGGCCGGGATGGTCTCGAACTGCGCCGCCAGCTCGGCGTCGAGCGCCTCGAGCTCGCCGACGTAGGCGGCGGTGTTCGCCTCGACCACCGTGGCGTCGAGCCCGTCGACCTCGGTCACGAGGAACTCGCTGATGCCTTCGGCGGCAGCTGCCATACGGACCGGGTCGGTGAAGAAATGAGGGTCGGTGCCTTCGTGCTCGTGCTCGTGCTCGTCGCCGGACTCCTCGGCGTGCTCGTCAGTGGTGCCCTCGGTGTGCTCGTCGCCGGACTCCTCGGTGTGCTCGTCGCCGGACTCGTCGGCATGGGCTTCCTCGTCGGCATGGTCGTGCTCGTCGGCGAACTCGAGGGGATCGACCGCCGAGATCGCCTCATAGGTCGGCACGCCGTCGGCCTCGGCCGACTCGATCACGTCGAGCAGCCCTTCCTCGAAACCGGCGCCGTTGACGACGAGGGCGTCGGCTTCGCGGATCTCGTTCGTCTGCTGTGCCGAAGGCGAGAAGCTGTGCGGATCAGCGCCGACGGGCATGATCGTCACCACCTCGGCCTCGTCTCCGACGAGCTCGCCGACCACGTCGCCGAGGATGTTCGTGGTGACCACGATGGTGGGCTTGTCGCCGCCTGAACCGTCGGCCACGGTCCCGGCACCCGTGCCGCCGGTCGCCGTGTCGGTGCTGCCGCTCGAGCAGGCGCCGGCTGCGAGAGCCAGCGCACCCGCCACACAGGCGAGCAGGGTCAGTGGGCTGGGACGGCGACGCATGGCAGGACACTCCGGATGCACAGGATTGAGACTCACTTTCAGCAACCGTACGAGCGCCCAACCAGCTCGCGCAACTCGCGATGAGAACCACTCCTGTCGGTGGGGCGTAGGCTCACGCCGTGGCTGACGCTCTCACCATCCGTGCCCTCGAGGTCCGCTACGGCGACCACGTCGCGCTGACCGACGTCGACCTCGATGTCCCCGCCGGCACGTCGCTGGCCGTCATCGGCCCCAACGGGTCGGGCAAGTCCACCCTGCTACGCGCCATCGCCGGTCTGGCCGAGCCGACCGCCGGCACGATCGAACGCCCGGGCGACGGCACCGTCGCCATGGTGCTGCAGTCCACCGAGGTCGACCGCAGCCTGCCGATCAGCGTGCGCGACACCGTCGGCCTCGGCCGGTACCCCCGCGTCGGTCTGCTGCGCCGCTTCGCCGGCGCCGACCGCGCCGCCATCGCTGCGTCGCTCGACCGGCTCGACATCGCCGACCTGGCGAGCCGCCAGCTGCATCACCTCTCCGGCGGGCAACGCCAGCGGGTGATGGTCGCCCAAGGGCTGGCCCAGGAAGCCGATCTGTTGTTGCTCGACGAGCCAGTCACCGGCCTCGACCTGGTGTCGCGCCAAGCGATCCTGGACGCTATCGATGCCGAGCTCGCCGCCGGACGCACCGTCGTGACCACCACGCACGACCTCGACGACGCTCGGCGCTGCGATCAGGTGCTCCTGGTCGACGGCCGCCCGATCGCCCTCGGCCCTCCGGAGGCGGTGCTGCGCGACGACGCCCTGCGGCGCGCCTTCGGTAGCCAGGTCGTGCGCCTCGGTCCCGACGGCGACCTGCTGCTCGACGACCCGCACCACGACCACCACGACCACGCCGAGCACCCGGACCACCCCCGCCACACCGATCAGCCCCACCACCACCACTGACGCGCCGCCCGCACGCCACGTCAGTTCTCGATCGTTCTCAACTCCGGGTAGCCTGCCGCCCGTGAGCACCGACGCCACCGACGACGAGGTCGCCGCCCTGCTGCGGACCGCCGACCAGCGCTACACCAGCGGTCGCAAGCGCATCGTGGCGGCGCTGCGCGCTGGCGACGGGCCGATGACGATCCCCCAGATCCTCGACGCCGACGGTTCGTTGGCGCAGTCCAGCGTGTACCGCAACCTGGTCGTGCTGGAGGAGGTCGGCGCCGTCACCCGCATCGTGACCCGCGACGACTTCGCCCGCTACGAGCTGGCCGAGGACCTCACCGAGCACCACCATCACCTCATCTGCACGTCGTGCGGGCAGGTCAGCGACTTCGCCCTCACCCCCGCCGTCGAGGCCGACCTCGACAAGGCGCTGCGCACCGTGGCCCGCCGGACCGCCTTCTCGGTGGAGGGCCACCGTCTCGATCTGGTCGGCGTCTGCGCCGACTGCCGCTGAACAGGTCGATGACCGACACGCCCGGCGAGTCGCTGCCCCCGGCGATGTTCCTCAGCGACGGCGACGGGTTCGTCGGCACGGCGCTGGCGCGCGGGCCGTGGGACGAGGGCGCCGCCCACGGTGGCCCGGTGGCGGCGCTCATCGGCCGGGCCGTCGAGCGCCACGAGCCCGACCCGACACTCGTCACCGTTCGCTACACCATCGAGCTGCTGCGGCCGGTGCCTCTGGCCGGCATCGTCGTGCGGACGACCACCGTCCGCCCGGGTCGGCGCGTCCGCCTGATCGGCGTGTCGATCGACGACCGCGCCGGCACCGAGGTCGCCCGTGCCACCGTCCTGCAGGTGCGCGCCGCAGCCGACGACGCGCCCGCCACCACCCACGACGGCCCCCCGGCCTTCCCGCCGCCGGAGGCCTCGCACGCAGCGTTCGGCCTGGCGCCGGACCGGATCGGCATCACCAGCGCCGTCGAGCTGCGCAGCGCTGTCGGGTCGGCGGTCGAGCCCGGCCCGGCGACGTACTGGTTCCGGGTGCACAAACCGCTCGTCGACGACGAGCCGATCACGCCGCTGACGCGGGCCCTGATCGCGGCGGACTTCGGTAACGGCATCGCCAGCGTCACGTCGATCCTCACCCACGTGTTCATCAACCCGGACCTCACCGTGCACCTGCACCGGCTGCCGGCCGGCGAGTGGGTGGCCAACGATGCCCGCACCTGGCTTCTCCCCGGCGGCGCGGCGCGCGCCGAGGCCACCCTGCTCGACCCCGACGGTCCGATCGGCACCGCCACCCAGCACCTGTACGTCGCCGCCCGCTGACGCGTCGCCGGCTACGGCGTGGCCGTCGTGCTGGACGTCGTCGTGACCGTGACCGCCAGGTCCTGCCCGTCCTCCGTGAGCAACGTCGCCGTGATGACGATGGGCTCATCGGTGTCGTTGGCGCCGAAGTGCACGGCGTCACCGACCTCGGCCACGGCGTCGCCCGGCTCCAGCGTGACGGTCGTCGGTCCGACGAGGTCCTGCACCGAGCCGTCAGCCAGCGTGCGCACGACCGTGCCCTCGAGCACGGTGTAGGTCAGCTCGCCCGAGGTGATCGAGGCCAGCTGGATGCCCGGATGGATGTGGGGCGAGAGCTTGGCCCCCGGAGCGATCGTGTACTCGATCAAGGTCAGCGTCATCCCCGGTGCGCCCGGCGGGTCGACCTGGGTGGCCAGCACGTGCTTGTCGACGGCCACCGTCGTGCCGGTGGCGCCGTCGACGGTGCCGCTCGTCGCGCCGCTGGTCGAGGACGAACTGGCGTCCGACGCGCCGGAGGCGCACCCGCCGGCGACACACAGCACGGCGGCGGCGAGGACGAGACGTCGCACCATCGGGTGGCGCACCTCAGCCGACCTTGCCGCTCTGGCCGCCGTCGACGGCGAGCACGACGCCGGTGATGAACGCCGCCTCGTCCGAGGCCAGGAACAGCGCAGCATTGGCGACGTCCCACGCCGTGCCCTGCTGCCGGCCCAGCGGCACCATGCGCGCCCGCTGCGCCCGCAGCTCGTCACGGTCGACGCCGAAGGCCTTCGACACGTTCTCGATCGCCATCGGCGTGTCCATCAGCCCCGGCATGATGGCGTTCACCCGGATGCCGTGGCGGGCCTCGTCCATCGCCAGTTGATGCGTCAGTGCGTTGACCCCGGCCTTGGAGACCTTGTACGTGATGAGCGGCGCGTTGCACACCGCCGCGATCGACGACACGTTGACGATGGCACCGGTGCCGCGCTCGCGCATCGACGGGATGGCGTGCTTGCACATCAGCCACGTGCCGCGCAGGTTGACGTCCATCACGAGCTCCCAGCCGCGCACGTCGAGGTCGACGGCGTTGCTGTCGCCGGTGCCGATGCCGACGTTGTTGTGCAGCACGTCGATGACGCCGAAGGCATCGAGGGCGGCGGCGACGGCCGAGGCGCACTCGTCCTCGTCACGCACATCCGCTGCCACGGCGACGGCCTCGCCCCCGGCGGCGGCGATGGCGTCGCAGGTCTCGGTGGCCGAGGCCAACGCCCGGTCGACGGCGACGATGCGCGCCCCCTCGGCGGCGAAGCGCAGCGCCGTGGCGCGGCCGTTGCCGATGGTCGTGCCCGGCGTCTGCCCGGCGCCGACGACGACGGCGACCTTGCCGGCAAGTCGCCCCTGCGCCGGCGTCGTGGCGCCATCGGGCCAGGCGCCGCTCACGACGGGAACCCCGGCATGCCGTCGTCGATCGGCACCCGGAACGTGCGCAGCGCCGTCGACACCAGCACGTACTGACCGACGGCGAAGACGAGGTCCATGACCTGTTCGGTGCTGCGACCCTCGGCCAGCGCCGCCCACGTGGCGTCGTCGAGATCGTGGTCGGCGACGAGCTGGTCGACGGCGGCCAGCAGCGCCCGCTCCGGCGGCGACCAACCGTCGAGCGCCTCGACGGTCAGGCGGCGGATCTCGTCGTCACCGATCCCGGCTCGCCCGCCGATCACGGTGTGCTGGCCGAACTCGTAGGCCGAGCCGCACCGCCACCCGGTGCGCAGGATGGCCAGCTCGCGGTCGCGCTCGGACAGCGACGACTTGGCCAGCACGTGTGACCCGAAGACCAACCACCGCTTGAGCAGCTTCGGGTGGTTGGCCAGGGCCCGGAAGATGTTGAGGCCACCGGAGAGCTCGACGAGTGCCTGCGTCTCGTCGTCCCAATCGTCCTCGGTCGTCAGCGCCAGCCGCGGCGTGTCGCTCGATGTCATGCGTCCCCCCTGGTCGATCGGCGCACGACCGTACCCGGCGGACGCCTCAGACGTCGGGGACGAACACGCCGTGCAGCGGCGGCGGCGTCGAGGTCTCCCCCGCCAGGTCCGCCAACAGCGCTCCCAGGCCGTCGAAGCCCGCGACGCGTCGATCGACGGCGTCGAACGGATGCCGGCCGCTCGCCAGCACCTCGAGCGCGGCCCGGTAGGCGTCGGTGTCGACCCCGAGCGCACCGACCAGGCGCAGCTCCTTGTAGATCACGTCGTCGGGCACGAAGCCGGGGGTGTCCACCGAGCCGCGGGTCCCCGCCAGCACGACGACCCCGCCCGGTCGTGCCAGCGCCACGGCCTGGCCGAGTGCCGCCGGAGCCTTGGCCGTCACGTCCACGACGACGTCCGCGCCGGCGCCGGTCGCCGCCCGCAGGGCCCGCACCGGATCGTCGACCGCCACGTCGATCACCAGGTCGGCGCCGAAGGCGCGCGCCGTCGCCAGACGCTCGGCGTCTCGGGGCCCATGCCCGGTGACGAGTACGAACCCGGCGCCGGCCTCGCGGGCGGCGACGACGGCGCACAGGCCCCGAATGCCCGGGCCGAGCACCGCCACCACGTCACCGGGCGCCGTGCCCGGCAACGTGGCCGCCCACCGCATGCCCGCGCCCAACGGGTTGAACAGCGTGGCGGTGACCGGATCGAGGGTGTCGGGGACGGGCACCACCAGGGCGTCGGGCCCGAGGTACTGGTGCGTGGCGTAGCCGCCCCAGAGCCCCGGCGACCGGTCTGCGGCGATGAAGCCGTACATGTCGCCGATGCCGTGGCGTTCGCATCGGCGGTAGGCGCCTGTCCGGCAGGCGTCACAGCGTCGACACGACTGGAACACCTCGACGGCCACGCGGTCGCCGACCTCCACGCCCCACCGCTCGGCCGCCGCCGGCCCGATCTGATCGAGGACGCCGACCGTCTCGTGTCCGGGGACGAACGGGCCGGGTCCGGGCAGGGCCCCGCTGTACTGCTCGTGATCGGTGCCGCACAGCCCGCAGGCCTCGACCCGCACCAGCGCGTCGTCCTCGCCGAGCCCGGGCAGCGCCAACGTCCGCCGCTCCAGGCGCCGCGGGGCGGCGAGCACCAACGCCGTCGCCGCCTGGTCGCCCCCGGTCACGGGCCCACCGTAGAGGCGGAGCGTGCGGCGCGACCGATCTGCGGCGCGCCGACGAGGTCGGCGGCGATGCTCAGCGCGGCGTGAACGTCATGGGCATCGAGGCGTAGCCGCGCACGTTGCCGGAGTTGAACCGCACGAGGGCCTCCTCGTCGAAGGCGTAGTCGGTCATCGCCTCGTGCAGGTCCTCGATGGCCAGGCGGGCCTCGAGTCGGGCCATGGCGGCGCCGAGGCAGACGTGGGCTCCGTGACCGAAGGCGATGTGGCGGGTCGGCCGCCGGTCGATGTCGAAGACCTCGGGATCATCGAAGACGTCTTCGTCGCGGTTGGCCGATCCCAGCAGGAGCAGCACCTTGGACCCCTCGGGCATGGTCACGTCGCGCACGGTGGCGTCGGCGGTCAGGGTGCGGGCGATCTGCTGCGTCGACCCCTCGTAGCGCAGCACCTCCTCGACGACGTCGGGGATGCGGCTGGGGTCGGCGTACACGGCGGCGCGCTGATCGGGATGGGCGGCGAGCCAGTACAAGGCGTTGCCGATCAGCTTCGTCGTGGTCTCGTTGCCGGCGACGATGAACAAGAAGCAGAAGCTGACGACCTGCAGGTCGCTCAGGCCCTCGCCATCGAGCTCGGCCTCGAGGAAGGCGCTGGTGAGGTCGTCGGTCGGGTGCCGTCGCCGCTCGGCCACGAGCTCGGTGAAGTAGTTGTAGACGTTCGCCCCGGCCTCGATGCCCGCCGGCGGGATGTCGGGGTTGCCGTCCTCACGCTCCATCATGGCGTCGGACCAGACACGCATCTGCTCCTGGTCCTCCTCGGGCACGCCGAGCATCGTCGAGATGACGTCCATCGGCAGGCGCCCCGAGTAGTCGGCGATCAGGTCGCACGTGCCGGCGTCACGGAACCGGTCGAGGTGCTTGCGCGACAGCTCGCGCATCTGTTCCTCCATCGCCGCCACCCGCCGGGGGGTGAAGCCGCGGCTGATCAGGCTGCGCATGTCGGTGTGCTCGGGCGGGTCCATCGTCAACAGCAACGGCAACGGGCTGCGCGGCTCGAGCGTGATCCCGTGGCGCGAGCAGAACACCTCGGTGTCGTGCAGCGCGGCGAGCACGTCGTCGTGCTTGCTCAGGGCGTAGAAGCCCAGATCCGGGTTGTGGTACACGGGCGCCTCGCGCCGCAGGCGGGCATAGACCGGGAACGGATTGCGGTTCGTGGTGGCGTCGTACGGGTTGTAGACGAGGGACGCGTCGGTCGCGGTCACGATGGCTGCTCTCCGTCCAGGGCCATGTCGGCGCTGTGGGTGTCCTCGCCCTTGAGCCTGGCCGAGGCCGTCTGCTTGTGCACGCCCTCGGGCTCGGGCTGCGCCGACGCCGGCCGGTTCGGCGGGTACACGGCACGGTCGTAGTCGACGCCCTCGGCATAGAACTGCGACGCCCAGCTGCGGAACTGCAGGTACGGGCCGTCGGTGTCGGCGAGCGCTGGGCGCTGGAGGTGCCCCTTGTACTTCCAGATCGGGATGTCCTCCTGCACCTGGCGCGACACCTCCTCGACGAAGGCGTCGCCGACGGCGGAGGTGAACCGCTCGTCGTCGAAGCGGCGCACGGTGAAGGTGAACCGCAGCTGGCACTCCTCGGCGGTGATCGGCGTGTTGCAGCCCAGCAGCACCGTGTCGACGATGCCGCTGAAGCGCACGACACCGAAGCCCGGGCAGTACGTGTCGACGTCGATGCGTCCGTCGACGACCCCTTGGGGCGTCGGGAACTTCTGCTCCGAGCGCAGGTACGCCATATGGCCGTCGGTCGTGTACTCGGCGATCTCGGGGACGATGTCGGTGTTGTGGACGTAGCGGAAGTGCGCCACGTCGACCTGGTTCTCGGCGATCTCCTGCCAGGCGGCCGGGATGTCGAAGCTGCGGTGCACCTGCGGGGTGAAGTGGTCGGGATCGTTGAGTTCGGGCACCTCGGGGATGTCGAAGAGCGGCTCGACGCCCTCGGGGTGGTACCACGCCATGATCAGGCCGTTGCGCTCCACGACCGGATAGGTGCGCAGCTTCGCCCGGCCGTTGGTGCGCGTGCTGTAGGGGATGGCGACGTTCGCGCCCTCGCCGTCATAGAGCCAGCCGTGGAAGGGGCACTGCAGGTTGCAGCCCTCGACGTGTCCGCCGTGCCCGAGGTGCGCGCCGAGGTGCGGGCAGATGGCGTCCTGCAGGTGCGCCGTGCCGTCGTCATCGCGCCACAGCACCAGATCGGTGGCGAAGTAGTACAGCGGCCGCACACCGCCGACGGGCAGCTCGTCGCTCCAGGCGACCTGGTACCAGCTGTACGGGATGGGGAACGGGAAGCGGCTCATGGATCTCCTCCCGACGGCGTCGCCGCCGACGACGTCGACGTCGTCGTCGATGCTGGGCGCCTGCTCGAGAATGAACGACGGTTCAGTGCATTGCTATCACATTCGCTTCAGCATGAACAGCGGTTCGTCGGCCGTCGGGCGGGCCCGGTCTTGGGCGGCGCGCGCCGGCTGGCTAGGTTGCGGCGGTGCCTGTCGACGTCGCCTTCTTGGGCCTGGCCCCCACCGGGGCGCCGGGACGCTTCCGCTTCGAGGTCGTCGAGCACCTGACCCGCCTCGACGGCAAGCTCTACGGCGGCACGGCCATCGCGGCGTCGGTGGCGGCGGCCGTGCAGACCACCGAACGCTCCCCGCTGTGGATGACGACGCAGTTCGTCTCGACGGTCGAGCTCGGCGCCACCGTCGACCTGCACGCCGAGGTGTTGGCCGGCGGCCGGCGCACCAACCAGGTGCGCGTCACCGGCACCGGCGCCGACGGTGCAGTGATCTTCGCCTCGCTCGGCGCAACGGGCATCCACCGGCCCGACGGGCTGACCGGCGCGTTCGAGCGCATGCCGACGGTC
>CAZYKR010000011.1:0-30391 GCA_964648005.1 uncultured Iamiaceae bacterium | reverse complement strand
GCCGCGCAGCCCTTCCTCGTTCTCGCGGTGCCACTCCTCGGCGAACTCCTCGTTCAAGAAGCCCTGCCGGGCGGACTCGGCCAATTTGGCCCGCGCCTCCAGGTAGGCGTCGAAGCGCTCGCGGTACTCGGGGTCGAGCCACTCGCGGTACTGCTCGTTCGGCAGGCCGGCGTGCGTGTCGGAGCTGATGACCAGGTAGCGGTCGCTCATAGCGGGTCCTCCAGGTAGGTGGGGGCCGAGCGCTCGCGCATCGAGGTGGCGCGGGCGTCGATCTTGGCGTCGGTCTTCTCGCTGGCGGGGAGGATCCAGAAGCGGTCCTCGAGGATGCCGGCGAGGCACTCTGCGGCGACGGCCTCGACCGGCGTGTACTCGACGGGGATGCCCGCCGCCGCCATGCGGGCCTCGAACGACTCGATGGTCGTGTACGGCGTGCGGCGCGGCTCGGCGTTGGCCCAGCGCTCGGGCCGCTTGCTCGACGACTCGAGCAGCCCGGTGCGTAGCACCTTCGGCCCGGGGTAGAGCACGGACACGCCGATGGGCGCGTCGACCTGGCGCAGCTGGGCGTAGAGCACCTCGGTCAGGGTCGTGACGGCCGACTTGGTCGTGGCATAGATGGCAGTGCTCGGCAGCGGGGCGACCCCGCCATTGCCCGACGACGTGTTGACGACGTGGCCGTCCTCGCCGCCGGCGAGCATCGCCGGCACGAACGCCTTGATGCCGTGGATGACGCCCCACAGGTTCACGGCGAAGCCCCACCCCCAGTCGTTGAGGGTGTGCTCCCACATCTTGCCTTCGGCCCCGGCGCCGACGCCGGCGTTGTTGCAGAGCACGTGGACGGCGCCGAAGGCGGCGTAGGCCTCGTCGCGCAGGTGCTCGACCGAGGCGTAGTCCGACACGTCGGTGGCGACGCCGATGACGTCGTGGCCGTCGGCGCGCAGCTCGGCGACGGCCTCGCCCAACGGGTCGGCGAACACGTCGGCGAGCACCACGCGCATACCGGCCTCGGCGAAGCAGGCGCCGAGGGCCTTGCCGACGCCGCCGGCGCCGCCGGTGACGACGGCGACCTTGCCGTCGACGTCGCGCATCAGTCCTTCCCCGCCGGGGAGAGGTCGTCGTAGCGCTGGTGGGCGTAGGGCTCGATGTCGGCGGCGGGCACCCGCTCGACCAGCTCACCCCACTGCGAGCTGCGACGCTCGGACAACGTGATGGCGAGGCCGCCGACGATCGGGATGTCGGCCACCGGGTCGAAGCGAGACTCGCCGAGCACGAGGCTGCCGTCGACGGCGCGGTGCGAGCGGGTCTCGGTCTCGCGGTGGCAGTGCACGAGCCACGGGTCGTCGTCGAAGCCGACGCCGGACGGCGCTCGCAGGAACTTGACGTAGAAGTCGACGCGGTCGCCGGCCGGCGGCGGGACGAGCTCGGTGCCGACCGTGCCGCCGATCTCGACGATGGTGGCGCCCATCCGGGCGACCGTCGCCGACACGGTGCCGGTCGCCTCGTCGAGGTCGAGCGCGATCTGCGCCAGCTTCTTCGGCTCGCCGAACGTCTCGCGCCCGCCGATGACGGCCTGTTCGGTGGTCATCGGCATCAGCAGCGGGTACCAGCCCTCGAGGTCATCGTGGCGGGCGGCGACCGCCACGGTGCCGGCACCGAACGGCGGGTAGGTGCCGCCGAGATCGACGCGCGACACGCCGACCTTCACAAGCGGTTCGGCGGTCGGGGCCAGCGGGGGCGGCAGCACGGCGGCGACGACGGCGGGGTCGGTGGTGAAGGTGGCGGTGAGCGACGTCGACCAGGCGCCGAGCTTGGTGGCAGCCACCTCGCGGTCGGCGCGGTCGGCGACGGGACGGGCGCCGTAGCGGATGGCGGGCGTGGGCATCGAGTCCTCCTCAGCGGCCCATGAAGCGGGCGGCGGCGAAGGCCGGGCAGCGCAGCGCCTCGTCGGGGATGTCCTCGGCCGGCAACGGCGTGGCGACCTCGGCCGGGCTGGGACCGAACTGCGCCGCCAGCGGCTCGAGCACGTCGAGGTCGAGCTGGTAGAGGCGGGCGGCGTTGGTGCCGACCATGGCGCGCACCTCGTCGGTGGGCACGTCGGCGAAGGCGACGCGCAGGTGCTGGCGCGAGAAGGGCCAGCACCCCTCGAGGTGAGGGAAGTCGCTGCCCCACATGATCCGGTCGACGCCGACCTGGTCGCGCAGGTCGACCTCGTGGCGGCGGATGAAGCTCGACCCGAGGTGGCACTGGCGGGCCCAGTACTCGGACGGCTTGAGCGACAGCGCCTTGGTGGCGGCGCCGAAGCGCGCCTCCTGCGACCCGGCCGCGCCCCCGGCGCCGGCGAGCCGGCCGGCGTAGTAGTCGAGCCGGGTCAGCTCCTCGGGGATCCACGCCGTGCCCTGCTCGGTGAACACGAACTGCAGGTCGGGGTGGCGCTCCATCACGCCGGCGAAGATCAGGTGCCACAGCGACCGGTGCGCCCACCAGGTGACTTCCAGCAGGAACACCGCTTGGGCCGCCGGGTAGTCACCCATGTCGGGGGCGGCGCTGCCGCTGTGGTGGTTGACCGGCATGCCGAGTTCGTCGCAGACGGCCCAGATCGGTTCGTAGTCCGGGGCGTACAGCGGGGGGACGCCCGAGCCGGGGGGCGCGCCCGGCAACAGGACCCCGCCCGTGAGGCCGTGCTCGTGCGCCCAGCGGATCTCGTCGACCGAGCCGGCGACGTCGTGCAGCATGATCTGGCAGATGCCGGCGCGCCGTCCCGGGGCGGCGGCGCAGAAGTCGGCGAGCCAGCGGTTGTGGGCGCGCAGGCCGGCCCAACGGCGCTCGAGGTCGCCAGCCGACGCGCCCGGCGCCTGGTTCAGCAGCGACACCTTGGGGAAGAACGGCGGGATCGTGTTGGGGAAGATCACCTCGCCCACGATGCCGTCGGCCTCCATCTCGCGCAGGCGGCGCTCGGAGTCCCAGTTGCGGTCGGCGTCGGCGCCCTTGACGTCGTCGTAGGGGTTGTCGAACGTCGTCACCCAGGCGTCGAAGTCGTCGTGGTAGCGGGACTCGAGGTACGGGCGGTAGTCACGGATGCTGGCGCCGCCGTGGCAATCGGCGGAGACGACGACGTAGTTCGCCTCATCGCTGTCGACGGTCGTGTCGACGGTCATGTCCGCCATGCAGCTGCCTCCCCCATCGCGCCCGGTAGCACCTCCGCTCGGGCCTGCGCCCGTTGTACCAAGCCGCGCCGATCATGGCAAGACATTCCTCAAAACTGTCTGATCGCACGCTCCGAGGCGACTGGCGCCGGGAGCACGCGATACTCCGTGGATGCGACGAGTGCCTTGGATCCTCGCGACGGCCATCGTCGGCGCCGCAGGATGTTCCGGATCCCATGCATTGCCCGACCGCACGGACCCTGCCGTGCGCCGAGCCGAGGCAGAGCTCGCCGAACGCATCGCCTCGAACAACGGCGACGCCACGTGCGACGTTCGCCTGCTCGGTCGCGAGGGAAACGAGTCCTACGTTTGGGCCACTTGCATGGGACCGAGCTCCGGTGGCGTCTCCGCTCCGATGCTTGTCACCGACGCCGAGATCACCGTCCCGCGTGACGGCAGCCTGTTCGCCGAGGACATCCGTTCCATGTTCCCGCCCGACCTCGCTTCGCTGGTGCTCGAAGACTCCATGCAGGCGCGCCCCTGACACCCGTCGTTCACGACGCCGCACATGCTTCGTGGGACAGCTGAGAACCGCCTACTCGTCGAACGAGGCGATGAGGTCCGTGAGGGCGGCGTGGACATGCTGGCGCTGCTCGGTGGGCGTCTCGCCGAGGCGCACGACGACGAGACGCAGCGGCGGCACGACGACGATGTGCTGGCCCAGGTAGCCCGAAGCGCCGTAGGCACCCCAGGGGTCGTCGCCGAATCGCCACCAGTGCATGGTGTGGATTCGGCCGAGGGTGTCTCGTCCGGTCTCCACGGCAGCGGTGGCGACCCACGCCGGGTCGAGGAGTCGGCGGCCGTCGGCGCGCACGCCCTCGTCGAGGTAGAGCTGGCCGAACCGGGCGAAGTCCCGGGCCGTGCAGAAGCAGAACGACGACGCCAACCACGTGCCGGCCTCGTCGAAGCGCGGCGTCGCCGACGCCATCCCGACAGGATCGAACAGATGCGTGCGCAGCCACGACGCCCCGTCCGGCCCCGCACCGACCGTGTCGCGCAGGATGCCGGCGAGGACGGCGCTGCAGGCGCTGGCGTACTGGAAGTGCGCGCCGGGCGCGTAGCTGAGCGGCCGGTCCGCCGCCCACGCCGCCGAGTCGGGCTGCGGCCGCCCGTCGTTGCCGTAGACCAAATGCACGACGTCGGGCAGGGTGCGCCCGACCGGTTCCTCGGTCCACGTCAGTCCGGCGCGCATGGTCAGCAGCTGGCGGGGGGTGATGGCATGGCGCGGGTCGTCGGGGTCCGCCCACGCTGCGACCGCCGCCCGGGCGTCGAGGTCGATCGCGCCCCGATCGACGAGCAAGCCGATCGCTGCGTGCAGCATGCTCTTGGCCATCGACCACGAGCGCAGCGTGTCGTCCGGGCCGATGCCCTCGCCGTAGCGCTCGGCGACGACGTCACCGTCACGCAGCACCACCACGGCGTCGGTCCGCCCCATGTGGTCGGGGTCCGAGAACAGGGCGGCGACGGGGTCGGACACAGCCGGCATCGTAGGAGCAGGCAGCCGGCGACGAGTCGCTCGCGGTCGAGGCAGCACCGGCCCGGTCGTGGCCGGCACGGTCGTTGACAGAACGACCCGGCAGATCTCGTGAGTTGGTGACGCGATCTGCCGGGTCGATCGCCACAACCGAACGCGTACTGCCGTTCGGCCCTGTCCGGGCTGTGGTGCACGGTGGCATCGTGCACGCGCAAGCCTTCCTGCACCTGCGCAGCACGAGGAGGCGGCGTGAGCCCCAACGACAGCACGACCGCACCGCCACCGAAGCTGCCGCCGCCGTGGTTCAAGCACCTCTTCTGGCGGGTACACCGCGTGGCCTACCGGGTGTTGGGCAGCAGGGTGTTGTGGACGCCGCAGGCCAAACGCGGGTGGGGGGCGATGCACCTCACGACGACCGGCCGGCGATCCGGCGAGCCGCGCGGCGTCATCGTCGGCTACATCGAGGACGGCACGACCCCGGTCGTGCTCGCCATGAACGGCTGGGACGAAGGGCAGCCGGCGTGGTGGCTGAACCTCGAAGCCCATCGCGACGCCGTCATCCGCACCAAGGGCCAGCCCGAACGTGCCGTGCGGGCTCGGGTGGCGCAAGGTGACGAGCGCGCCCGGCTGTGGCAACGGTGGGCCGCCATCGACGAGGGCCTCGATGCCTACGCCGCATCCCGATCCGCCCCCACCCCGGTCGTCCTCTTCGAACCGACGGACCCAGCCGAACCAGCAGACCCGGCCGAACCGGCGCAAACAGCCGAACCGGCGAGCGACGACCATCGCTAGCGTTGCGCCGATGGGGCAGGCGAGCGGCGAGGACCGGTCCGACCCGGGGCTGACCATCGGCTTCCACGGCTACGGGCCGAGCGACAACGCCGCCGCTGCCCGCGCCTTCGAGGACGAGGTGCTGGCGCTGTTGCCAGATCACGGCGGCCGCGTCCTGTTCCGCGGCGGGCGCACCGCCGACGAGCCCGAGACCGAGCCGCTCGAGCTCCACGTCCTGTGGTTCCCGAATGAGAAGGCCCTCGCCGCGTACCTCGCCGACGACCGACGCCTCGCCGCGATCGAGCGCCATGGCGAGGTCTTCACCGACAAGCGCGTCGTCCGCCTCGACGACATCACCGACGCCACCGGTTCCACCGCCCGCTGACGTCGACGGTCAGGTCCCGCCGGTCCCCCGCTGCCGGTCGCGGGCAGTCACGGTCGTGCCGAGAACGACTGTGCAGATCCGGCGCGATATCGACGCGATCTGCACACTCGATGCGCCGGGCGGCGGTCTGCGCCGATGCGCCGGACGACTGCCTGAGCCGTCGGCCGACCGCCGTCGTTCGTCAGTGACGGTCGGTGCGTTCGAGGTACGCCTGGCCGCGGGGCGAGAGGCGGTACCCGACCTCGAGGCTCTCGGTGAGCCCGAGCTTCTTGAGGTGACGCACCCGACGCTTGAAGACGTGGCGCTCCTCCGGCCGGTCGGCGACCAGCTCCGCCGACGACTCCCCAGGCCGGGCGGCGATGAGCCGCAGCACGTCAGCCGTCCACAGGCCCGTCTTGCTGGCGGCGTCCCAGCGGTCGAGCTGCGCGTCGATGGCGGCGATCTGCACATCGTCGAGGTCGGCATCCGCCCGCAGCGCGTGCCGGGGGTCGTCGCCGGCACGCCGGAACCGGATGCGGTACAGCGTGCGGCCGTCGCCGTGCTGCAACGAGGCGATGAGCTGGTCGATGGTGTCGTAGCCGGCGTCGCGCGCATCGGCTTCGGTGATGTCGGCCTCGGTCACGATCGTGACCTCCTCGATGGCCAGCAGCCCCGCCGGGCTGTGCAACGCACCGCCCGCCACCACGGTCGGCCGCTTCCAGCGGCGGAAGGCGAGGGTGATCTCACCGCGCTCGATACGTTCGACGACCGGACCGGGAAACAGCACGGGCATGATGATCGCATGCCCCGCCGGGCGACGACGGGACGACGGTGGTTCGACGCCTGACGTCGGCTATCGGTCGAGTGTGCCGGCGGCGATGGCCTCGGCGGCCGCCAACATCTGCTCGCCGAACGGCTGGAGTCCGAGCTGGGTGCAGACCAGGCCGGTCGAGACCCGCTCGACGACACCCCACTCCCAGGTGGCGACCGGATCGAGACCGGTGCGCTCCGCCAGGCGGTGCGCACGATGCCACGCGCCTTCGACCAACAGCTCCGCCGGATCCTCCCGCATCACGATCCCGAGGTCGTACTCGGGCTCGGCGAGCAGGCCGTCGGGATCGACCAGGGCGAACCCGGTGCTGGACTCGAGCGCGTTCCACTGGTGGACGTCGCCGTGCACGAGCACGGCGCGCTCGTCGTCGTGGGCGTCGACACGGCGCTGCGCGCACGCCACGGCGTGGTCGACGGCGCGCTCGGTGATGGGACGGTCGAGCTGGTCCCACAGATCTGCGATGGCACCGATCAGCCACCGTCCCTTGTCGGCACCGGTCGGCAGGCCGCACCCGGCGGCGGGTCGCCACAGCCGCGCCGCCACGTCGCAGAGGATCTTGTGGCGGCGCTCCATCGGCAGGCCCAGCTCGGACAGCGACCGCCCGAGGCGCTCCATCAGGATCGCCCCGCGGTCGGGGTCCGCCTCGAACAGCGCCGGGCCGCCGTCGCCGTCGATCAGCCGGAGCACCGTGATCTCGTGCCTCGCCGCGTCGCCGGCGCGCGGGATGACCAGCTTCAGCGCGGCCGGTCTGCCGTCGGAACGACGCACGTCGAGCACGATCGATTCCGTACCGCCGACCAGCGCGCCGACGACGGTGAGGTCCCAGGCATCGGCGAGCGCCCGGACCAGCTCCGGCGCATCATCGGCCCACTGCTCGGCCCCCACCGCCACGGTCTTGGCACGCACCGGCGCCGCCTCGAGCGCTGCCGTGACGATCGTTTCGATGGCTTCTCGGTCGGCACGACGCACCGCCGGATCGTGTCACGGGCGCACCGGCGCGGCGTCACGAGTTGCCGCTCGCCTGGCTGCACGATCGCGCCAAACGGACGCTTCGCCACGAGCCAAGACGTTCTTGGAAACTGTCTGATCGGTGGTACGGTCGCCCGCATGGTCGCCACGTCCGACGACACTGCCGCCACCACGACCGCCGACGACACCGCCGAGCTGGTCTACAACCCGTACGCCTTCTCACTGCACGACGACCCCTTCGCCGTGTACGGGCGCCTGCGTGACGAGGCACCTGCGTACTGGAACGACGAGCTGCGCTTCTGGGCGCTCAGTCGCTACGACGACGTGCAGCAGGCGTTCCGCGACCCGGCGACCTACACGTCGACCGAGGGCATCGCCCTCGAGTCGCGCGGCCCCAACCAGACGCTGCAGACGCTGATCGTGCTCGACCCGCCCGAGCACACCGCCATGCGCAAGCTGGTCAATCGCATCTTCACCCCCCGCCGCGTGGCCGAGCTCGAGGCGGAGGCCCGTCGCATCGTCACCGGCTACCTCGACCGCATCCTCGAGCGGGGCGACCGCTGCGACCTCGTCGCCGACCTCACCGGCCCGTTCCCGATGGACGTGATCTCCGCCGTGCTCGGCATGCCTGAGGCCGACCGGCCCGAGCTGCGCCACCACGCCGACCAGATCCTCATCCGCGAGGACGGCCAGATGGCGCTGCCCGCCGCCGCGCTCGAGGGGTTCTTCGAGCTCGTGCGCTACTTCAGCGACGACCTCCCCCAGCGGCGTCGCGGCGAAGGTCACGGCCTGGCAACCGACCTCGCCCAGGCCCAGGTCGAGGGACGTCCGCTCACCGACGACGAGCTGCTGGGCTTCTCGATCCTGTTCATCATCGCCGGCCACGAGACGACCACGAAGCTCGTCGCCAATGCCGTCGAGGTGCTCAGTCGCCACCCCGAGCAGCGGGCGATGCTCGCCGCCGACCCCGGACGCATCCCCGACGCCGTCGAAGAGGTGCTGCGCTTCTGGAGCTCGACGCAGTACATGCACCGCACCGCCACCGTCGACCACGAGCTGCACGGCCAAACCATCCACGCCGGCGACTCGGTGCTGCTGCTCATCGGCGCCGCCAACCGCGACGAGCGCGTCTTCGGATCGACGGCAGACCAGTTCGACATCGACCGACACCCCGACCGCCACATCGCCTTCGGCTACGGCGCCCACTACTGCCTCGGCGCCGGCCTGGCGCGCATGGAGGCGCGCGTCGCGCTCGAGGAGCTGCAGCGTCGCCTTCCCGGCTACGAGGTCGACCAGGACGCCAAGGTCCGCTTCCACAGCGGCAACGTCACCGGCTGGGTCAGCCTCCCGATCACGTTCTGACCGACGCCCGCCGACTCCCGACGGGCCCGGACCCGACGCTCAGGCGTCGGACGCCACCTTGGCGATGATCTCCTCGGTCTTGAGCAGCAGCGGCGAGGTGCGCGGGTAGCCGAGGTAGTGCGTCAAGTGGATGACGCACTCCCGTGCCTCCACATCGCTCAGCTCGCCGTTGCGCAGCGCCGCCTCGAGGTGGATGGCCCACGTGTCGGCGTCGCCGACGGCAGCGATCGACGCCAGCGTCAGCAGCCGCCGCTCCCGGAACCCCAGCTGCGGACGGGCCCACCCCTCGGCGAAGAGCTGGCCCAGCATCAGGTCGGCGTAGTCGAGCATCCCCGGCGGCGCCGGGCCGAGGACGCCGCCGTACACGGCGTCGAACACCTCGCTCCCCTGGGCGATGCGCTCGTCGGACGGCAGGATCGACTCGTCGCTCATCACACTCCCCCTCAGGCCGACGCCGCGTCCGACGATGTGGACGCCGACGTCGCCGGAGCAACGGTGCCGATGTGCATCGGCAGCTTGTTGATGCCGTTGATGAAATCCGATCGCATGCGGATCGGATCGCCGGTGATCTGGAACGAGTCGACGCGGTCGACGAACTCGCGCAGCATCGCCCGGATCTCGACCTTGGCCAGGTTGGCGCCGAGGCAGTAGTGCTCGCCGCCGCCGCCGAACGTCTGGTGCTCGTTGGCGCTGCGGCGGATGTCGAACGTGTGCGGGTCGGCGAACACGGCCGGGTCGAAATTGCCGGCCATGTAGTAGATGACGACCTTGTCGCCGGCGGCGATGTCGACGTCGCCGATGCGGGTGTCGACCATGGCCGTGCGGCGGAAGTTGTGGATCGAGCTGCCCCAGCGCAGCATCTCCTCCACGGCCGTCGGCCAGAGCGACGGGTCGGCCCGCAGCTCGGCGGCGACCTCGGGAAACCGGTCGAGCGCCATCACCGAGTGGGTGATCAGGTTGCGGGTCGTCTCGTTGCCTGCCACCGCCAAGGTGACGAAGAACATCACCAGCTCCTCGTCGGTGAGGCGCTCGCCGTCGACCTCGGCCTCGACGAGCACCGACGCGATGTCGTCACGGGGCTCGGCGCGGCGCTGCTGGGCCAACTCGAAGCAGTAGCCGAACATGGCCACCGCGGCGTTCATGCCGTCCTCGGCCGTGTTCTGCCAGTAGGGGTCGTCGAAGCCGACCATGGTGTTCGTCCAGTCGACGACCATCTGCTGGTCCTCGGGCGGCACGCCCAACATGTCGCAGATCACCTGGGCCGGCATCTGCACGGCGACGTCGGCCACGAAGTCGATGTCGCTGTTCGACTCGAGCTGGTCGACGATCATCCTCGACCGTTCCTCGATCGTCTGCTCCAGCGTGCGGATGACGCGCGGCGTGAAGCCCCGGTTCACCAGGCGGCGATAGCGGTGGTGCTTGGGCGGGTCCATGTTGAGGATGGACAGGCGGTACTGGGCCAACGCCTCGGGGTCCGGGTCCTTGATGAACGTGCCCTTCTCCTCGTTCGAGAAGGTGGCGGTGTCCGTGGAGACGGCGCGGATGTCCTCCCACCGCGTCACCGCCCAGAAGCCTGGACCTTGCTCGGGCGGCTCGGCATGCCAGAACACCGGCGCCTGTTCGCGCAGCAGGTCGAACATCTCGTGGGGCACCTCGCCCCACCAGGTGTCTTCGAGCAGGTTGACGTCGCTCAGCTCCATGGTCCTCAGCTTTCCTGGTCGGTTCTCGTCAGTGCTCGTCGTCGAGGAAGTAGACGTTGCGGGCTCGCCGGCCGGCCAGCTCGGCGGCGGGCACCTCGACCCCGCTCGCCGCTGCGAGCTGCGAGATCAGCACGAGGTCCTTCTCGATGATGGCGGCGTAGCCCTCCAGCGTCGACTGCATCGACGGGTCGGCCAGCGTCTCGGGCGAGAAGTCGTGCAGGATCATGTACATCTCGGTCATCACGCCGAGCTGGCCGTTGGCCTTCATCGCCGCCTTGAGCGCGTCGATCGACAGGCCGTTCGCCTTCGCCAGCGTCGCGGCCTCGGCAACGCCCATGAAGGTGGCGTAGGTCTGGAGGTTGATGCACAGCTTGAGCCGGCTGGCGTCGCCGAGGCCGCCGGCGTGGATGCGCTCCTCACCGCACGCCGCCAGGATCGGCTCGATGGCAGCGAACGTGGCGGGGTCGCCGCCGAGCAGGAACGTCGAGCGCCCCTGCTGCGCCGCCATGAACCCGCCCGTGACGGGCGCCTCGACGACGGTGATGCCCTGGGCCGCCGCTGCGTCGGCCGCCCAGACCACGGTCTCGGGCAGCACCGTCGAGTGGATCGACACCGTGGCACCCTCGGCCAGATGCGCGAGCACACCGTCGGGCCCGTCGAGCACCGCCCGCACGTGCTGATCGGCCGGCACGCAGACGCCGACGATCGACGAGGCGGCGGCGAGCTCGGCCAGGTCGGCGGCGGGGCGGGCGCCGAGCACCGCCAACTCGTCCATGACGAGAGCGTCGAGGTCGAAGACGACGACGTCGAGGTCGGCCAGCAGCATGTTCTCGACCATCGGCCGGCCGATCGACCCCAGCCCGACGAAGCCGATCGTCGCGTCCGCTCCTGCCACCACTGCCCCCTCGCTCGCCGGTGTGCGCCGTTTGTAGCACCCGGCTCCCGGGCCCGGCCAGACGTCCTCGAAATCTGTCTCGCCTCCAGGTCAAGACCGCAACCCCACCACAAACCCCACACCGCACCCCACCCCACTAACCCCACCCCTCGTTCCGGTAGTGAAACCGGTCAGTTTGCCCACCGTCTGCACCACCAGAACGAGGTGGTTCCGTACTGGTAGTGCAGCCGGTCAGTTTGCCCAGGCGCACCCGTCCCAGGCCCCGAAGAGCACCGACGAGCACCCCCGTACTGGTGGTGAACTCGCGTCACCAACGACGCGAGTCGGCTACCAGAACGAGGGCGGTCCGTACTGGTGGTGAACTCGCGCCACCAACGCCGCGAGTTCACTACCAGAACGGATCGCGCCGCGCAGGCCGCCACCCGACCACCCGGCCAATCAGTCGGCCAGACGGCCGCCGGTAGGCTCTGGCGCCGGCCGCGCCGCCAGGGCCGCCGACGAGGACGCAGCACAGGAGCGATCCGTGACCGAGCCAGCCACCGAAGGGGCCCAGCCACGCGAGCGCATGCCGCAGCTGATCGGCCTGGAGTACATCGTCGACGACCTCGACCGGGTGCTCGAGCTCTTCGTCGACCTGCTCGGCTTCGAGGTGGTTGCCCGTGGACCGCATCCGGGGGTCGATGCCGAGGTCGTCACGCTCGACGCCGGGGCCATCGCCATCAACCTCCTGCACCGCACGGCAACCGGCGACCGGCCGCAGATCCTCGACCCCGAGGTGGCGCTCACCCAGCTGCTGTTCTCCGTGCCCGGCCACGGCGACCTCGATGCGCTGCGGACCCGGCTCGCCGAAGCGGGCACGTCGGTCGTCGTGGACAACGCCGACACCATCCACCTCACCTCCCAGGGCGCCCGAGCCATCTTCGGTATCGCCCCGACCCTCGTCTTCCGCACCGAGCTTCCCGACGGCATCGCGGTCGACGACGAACCCGCCGATGGCTGACGGCACCGACGGCGCCGCTCCCGACGGCCTCGTGCCCGACGGCGCTCCGACCGAGCCCGGGGACGTCGCTGCACCCGGGACGGCCGACGCAAGCGAGGAGCCCGGCACACCGTGGGTCGAGGTGGCGGTGCCGCCGTTCCCGGACCTGCCGGTCGAGCTGCTCGACGCGCACGCCACGGCGCACCGCGAGCTCGAGCACACCGTCGGCGGCCTGAGCCCCGACGCCGTGCGGACGATGGGCCGCTGGCTGACCGACCACACGACGACGGCGCTCGCCGGCATCTACCCGTCGATCAGCGGTGCCGTCACCCAACCGCTGTTCCCGCCACCGCGGGCCTTCCTGTCCAAGCGTCACGTCGAGCGCCGCGCCGGCGTCGCCGAGGCCTACCGCTACATCGACGTCCAGGTGACCCTGGCCCGCATGGGGCTCGAGCCATACCCGCTGCGCATCGAGACGCCGTTCGTGCTGCACGCCCTGGTCGAGGGTCGCCGCACCAGCGACGACGAGACCAACCCTGCGGTGCTGCGCAGCCGTACCTCGGCGTGGGTCGCCCGGGTCAGCCCGTATGCGCACCCGCCGGCGGCGGTGGTGCGCCCGCTCGCCGAACGCATCGTCACCGAAGCGGCGATGACCGACGCCCCGGCACCGGCGGTAGCGGCGTGGATCGCCTTCTGCTGGATGAGCCTGCACCCGTGGGTCGACGGCAACGGTCGCACCGCCCGCCTCCTCTACCTGCTGGTGGCGGCGCGCTCGACGCCGTCACTCGACCTCGGCGCCATCGAGCTGATGACCGAACGTCGCAACGACTACGTGCAGGCGCTCCAGCAGGGGCAGTGGACGACGCCCACCTGGGACGCCGAGCTGCTCGACCCGACACCGTTCGCGGCGCTCACGACGCACTGGTCCGTGCTCGGCGCCCAGCGCAACCGGCGCCGAGCCGAAGCGCTCGACGCCTGTGTCGGCGAGGTAGCGGCGCTCGGCGGTCTGGAGGATGCGGCGGCAGCGCTCATCGTGCACGCCGGCATTGCACGCCTCCTGACGCCCGCCCACCTCGAGGAGCTGGCGATCGACACCGATGAGGACCGCACGGCACCGGCGGCGGCGCTCGAGGCGCTGGCGGACCTCGGCGCCCTCGTCCGCCGACCGCTGCCACCGTCGCGACGCGTCGACGGCCGGCCCGGGGTCGGCTACGCCCCGGCACCGGCGCTGTCGGAGCCGATCGCCCGACTGCTCGCCGCCACCTGAGCGACTCCCCGAGCGAGTCCCCCGAGCGAGTCCCCCGAGCGCATGTCGGGGCCCGGACGCACACAGGCCCGGTCGCGCCCCGGCCCGGACGCGCCGGCGCCGACGACACGAGGCCGTCGGCGCCGGGACGTACGTGGACTGCGGGCGTCAGCTCAGGGCATGAACCCGATGACGTCGATGATGAAGTCGGCCGAACCGGCGCAGCGCACCGACACCCGGCTCTGCGCGTCGACGGCGACGATCGCCGAGTTGGCGATGCTCGAGTTCGTGGCGAACCAGTTCACGGTCGACGTGCCCGGCCACACCGTGCCGTTCTTGAAGATGCCCAAGAAGCCAGCCGAGCTGGTGTTGGTCGCCGTCAGGTTGACGATCGCCGCGCTGATGCCGATCGGGATGGCCTCGGCGCCGCCATTGACCTTCAAGTCGATGTTCGTGCGGGTCTGCCCTTCGGTGAGCTTGCCCTTGGTGACGCCGAGCGGCGCGAAGCCGGCCCGGGAGTCGTAGGCGCGGTATGACGTGCCGAGGATCATCGGGGCGCCCGAGACCTTCACCCACTTCGACGCCGTGCCGGTCCCCGCGACGTAGCAGTACCAGAGCTGGCCGCCCTTGTTCAGGAAGCTGCCACGCTGCCACGAGCCGGACACCGGCGGCACCGTGATCCCCGTCTCGTCGAGCAGCAGCGACGCGCCCAGCGACGAGCTGCCGCGCAGGCCGACGCCACGGACCGACGACGTACCGCCCTCGCCCCACACACCGGCACCGATGCCCGATGTGCCCTTGACGCCGGTGCCCGACGACGACGTGCTGGGTGCCTCGCCGAGCACGCCGATGCCCGAGTTGTTCGTCCGCCCCCGCACACCGATGCCACCACCGGCGGAGTCGCCGGAGAGGCCGTACACACCCGTGCCGTTGCCGTTCGTGCCCTGCACAGAGATGCCCGTCGAACGCACGAACCGGAACTGCGAGCCCGTCACGACCGTGTCGTTCGTGGCGTTGTTCGAGTTGTTGCCGAGGACGAAGTTGCTGCCGTTGGCCGCCTCAGCGGGTCGGGCGATCGCCACACCCGCAGCAGCGACAGCCGCCGCGACCGCCCCCTTGGTCAGGAACCGGCGCCGATCGCTCGGCTCCTCCGGCTCGGTCTCGGGACGCGCATCGATGTCGGTCACAGTGGTCCTCCTCCACGTACTTCCGTGCGGAGCGTACCTCTTCGCCATGCGTCTGTCGGCGGACGTGGGTCGTCTCGTCCCGGGCCCTTGGTCATCACCTCGGGACTACGGTGACGGCTCGCGACCGAGGACCGAAGGAGCCGACCATGGCCGAGCAGACGAAGTACCTCCTCGACGAGTCGGAGCTGCCGACCCACTGGTACAACCTCATCCCCGACCTGCCGGCGCCGCCTCCGCCGCCGTTGCACCCCGCCACCAACGAGCCGGTCGGCCCCGACGACCTGGCGCCGCTGTTCCCGATGGCGCTGATCCTCCAGGAGGTCTCGACCGACTCGTACATCGAGATCCCCGAGGAGGTCCGCGACGTCTACCGGCTGTGGCGACCGTCGCCGCTGTACCGGGCACGGCGCCTCGAGCGGGCGCTCGGCACCCCGGCACGCATCTACTTCAAGTACGAGGGTGTCAGCCCGGCCGGTTCCCACAAGCCCAACACGTCGGTGCCGCAGGCCTTCTACAACGCGCAGGAGGGCATCCGGCGCCTGACCACCGAGACCGGCGCCGGCCAGTGGGGCACGGCGCTGGCCTTCGCCTCGTCGCTGTTCGGCATCGAGTGCGAGGTGTGGCAGGTCCGCGCCAGCTATGACCAGAAGCCGTATCGCAAGTCGATGATGGAGGTCTTCGGCGGCGTCGTGCACCCGAGCCCATCCGATCTCACCGAGGCCGGACGCAAGATCCTCGCCGACGATCCCGACTCGCCCGGCAGCCTCGGCATCGCCATCTCCGAGGCGGTCGAGATCGCGGCCCAGAACGAGGACACCCGTTACGCGCTCGGCTCGGTGCTCAACCACGTGCTGCTGCACCAGACCGTCATCGGCGAGGAGGCCATCAAGCAGATGGCGATGGCCGGCGACACGCCCGACCTCGTCGTCGGCTGCGTCGGCGGCGGATCGAACTTCGGCGGCCTGGCCTTCCCGTTCCTGCGCGAGAAGCTCAAGGGCAACCTCGACTGCGAGATCCGCGCCGTCGAGCCGGCCGCCTGCCCCACGCTCACCCGGGGCATCTACACCTACGACTTCGGCGACACCGCCGGCATGACGCCGCTGCTGAAGATGCACACGCTCGGCCACGACTTCGTGCCCGATCCCATCCATGCCGGCGGCCTGCGCTACCACGGCATGTCGCCGCTGATCAGCCACGTCTACGAGCTCGGGCTGATGACGGCCGAGGCCCGCCAGCAATCGGAGTGCTTCGCCGCCGGCGTGCAGTTCGCCCGCACCGAGGGCATCGTGCCGGCGCCCGAGCCGACGCATGCCCTGGCCTCGACCATCGACGAGGCGAGGCGCTGCGCCGAGACCGGCGAGGAGAAAGTCATCCTCACCGCCCTCTGTGGCCACGGCCACCTCGACCTGGCGGCCTACGACAAGTACCTCGCCGGCGACGTGCAGGACTTCGACTACCCGCAGGAGCGCATCGACGAGGCCCTCACCCGCCTCCCCAACCCCGACCTCTGAGGCACCGGCGAGGCGCGCACCGCCGCGCCAACGCCGTCGCCGCACCGCCGCGCCAACGCCGTCGCCTCGCCAACGCCGTCGCCGTCGCCGTCGCCGTGGGATCGAACCGGCAGATCGCGTGCATATCGCACCGAATCTGCACGGTCGATCCCGCTACGACCGTGCAGATTGCGACCGCGCCCCCACGTCCATCGCCGCATCCGGCGGAGCCTTGGGCTCGTCGGGCAAGATCGACGGCGTGCAGTTCAGCGCCGAGCTCCGCGACCGCGTCGCCGACGGCACCATCGTCGTGTCGTACCGACTGTGGTCCCGACCGCAGGTGAAGGTCGGTGGGCGCTACCAGACCGCCGGCGTGACGCTGGAGGTGGACGACCTCGAGCTCATCCCCTTCGGCGCGCTGACCCCTGGCGACCTCGCCGGCACCGGCGAGCCCGACCTCGAGTCGTTGCGGGCGCGCGCCGCGCACGCCGGCCCGATCCGCGACGACACGCCCGTGTATCGCGTCGCCTTCCACGTGGTGGAGCCACGAGAGCGGCACCCCGACGACGAGCCGGCGTCATGATCGACGGACGCACGATCGGCGTCGTGCTCGACGCCATGCGCCTCGAGCGGGCCGCACTGCTCACCCTGCTCACCGACCGGGGCGACGCCGAGTGGGCACGGCCGACCGAGTGCCCCGCCTACACCATCAAGGGCGTCGCCACCCACATCCTCGGTGACGACCTCAGCCTGCTGAGCCGTCAGCGCGACGGCGCCGAGAGCGGCCTGCTGCAGCTCGCCACAACGATGCCGGGTAGCGACTTCCGCACCCTGCTCGACACGTTCAACGACCGCTGGGTGGCGGCGGCGCAGTTCGTGAGCCCTGAGCTGCTCGTCGAGCTGCTGCGCCTGACGGGCGAGTGGACGGCCGACTACTACGAGGGCGTCGACCCGTTGGCGCCTGGCGAACCCGTCGGCTTCTTCGGGGCGTTCGGCGCCAGCTCGCCGATGTGGCAGTCCGTGGCACGTGAGTACGTCGAACGATGGGTGCACCACTCCCAGATCCGTCGAGCGCTCGGCCTCGGCTCGCTCGCCGACGACCCGTTCGTCGCCGTCGGCGTCGGCGTGATCGCTGCAGCGAGCGGGCTCCCCGCCACGGCGCCCACCCCGAGCGATGACATCTGGTCGATCGGCGACGTCACGCTCGGCACCACGGCGCAGACGGCTGACCTGCTGACGCGCGCCCACACGCGGGACGCGGTCCGCCAGAGCATCACCGGCCCGGCCGAGCAGATCGAGGCACTCGGACCGTTCGTCGATCGCCCGTAGACGCGACGCGGCGGTCGGCACCGGCATCGGGGCGCGATGCCGGCTGCCGACCACCCGCGAGCTGCAGAGAGTTGGGGGGAACCTCCCTGCCACCACCCGACCCGTCACCCAGCGGACCGGTTTGCAACTGCGAGTCGCACTGTGACGCAATCGAACGCAGTTGTCAACCAACTGATGGAGCAAAGATCTGGCTGGCTGGAGGAGGCGAGCAGTCGACCCCCACGGCACCGGTGATCCGTCGAGCCACCCGATAGCGTCGACCAAGTGCCTGCCGAGCCGCGCCGACGCAACATCAAGCGTTCCGAGCTGCGTGACCTCGTGCTCGGTGCCGGCATCGACCTCCTCCTCGACGACGGCATCCAGTGCGGTGTCGACCAGATCACCTTCGGGCGCGTGTTCGAGCGCGTCGAGGAGACGACGGGACGTCGCGTCACCCGGGCGTCGGTGTACGACCGCTTGTGGGAGAACCAGACGGCGTTCCAATGGGACGTGCTCGCCACCATCGTCGAGCGGGCGAGCCCCGTGCACGAACGCACCGGCGCCCGCCTGCGCGCCGTGGTGCGCAACGCCGAGCTGACCACGGCCGACGGGCGTCGCCGCGGCCTCGAGGGCATCTGCCATGCCGCCGTCGACGAGCACGTGAGCGACGCCATCAACGACCCGCACAACCGGGTCGTGCTCGCTGCCATGGGGGCCATCGCCTCGTCGTACCCCGACCCGGCCCAGGACCCGGAGCACGTCGCCCGGGTGCGCGCCGCCGTGCAGATCTACCTCGACGGTCAGCGTGACTACTACACGAGCCTCTACGGCGACCTCGGCTACTACCTCGGCTACCGCCTGCGCGACCCGATGACCCTCGAACAGCTCGTGCTCATCGTGCATGCCCTCGGCGACGGCGTGGCGATGCGCTCGGCCTACTCGACCGTGTACCGGACGCCGGTGGCGGTCGACGGTCGCGACGGTGGCCCGAGCGAGGAGGAGCTGACGCTGCTCGGCATCGCCATCGAGGCGGTCACGTTCCGCATGTGCGAGCCGGACCCGGCGTGGACGATCACCCGTCTGAGCGACGGACCCGACATCAGCTGAGGGCTGCCGTCAGATCTTGCCTTCCTTCTTCAGGAAGGACTCCTTGGCGGCATAGAAGGCGACCGTCGCCGACGCCAGCGCCACACCCAGCGTGGCGAGGAAGGCGGCGAACTGGGCGAAGAAGTCGCCGCCGTCGATGGCGATGATCAGGCAGCGCAACAGCCCGTAGCCGGCGATGACGGCGGCGAGCACGGCGTCGACCCGCAACAGCGTCGAGCGCTCGATGCCGCCCGGCGGATCGGGCGTGACCAGCAACAGCACCACGGCGATGCCGAGCAAGGCCACGTCGCCGACGTCGACCGTGTCGGTCAGCGCGAACAGCCGCGCCTTGAGATCGATGAAGTCGCTGCCCAGGAAGTTGAGCAGGCCGGCGACGGCAGCGAAGGCGACGGCGGCGATGAGGCCGGTGGCCGCCAGGGTCGACGGGTCCTGGAACATCCCGCTCATGCCGCTGGCGTCGCCGCCGGGCGCCGCACCGGACTGCACGGCGGCCTGGACGTCCGCCTGGTTGAACCGCCCAGTGGTCTGGCCGGGCTGCGGTGGGGTCGCGCTGGGATCGCTCATGGCAGAAGTGTCGCACCCCAGCACGGACGATGCGACCACCGCCGGGGGTTCGACGGCTGCGTCGGTGGTCAGCGACCGTCGCCGATGGCGGATACCACGAGGGCTGCGATGGTCGCCGCCTCGGCAGCCACCGCATCGAGCCGGTCGTCGGTCAGGCGCACCTTCGGCCCCTGCACGGCGAGGGCTGCCACGGCTACGCCCCCAGCACCGACCAACGGCACGCCGATGGCCCGCACCCCCCGGTCACGCTCCTCGTCGTTGAGTGCCCATCCCCGCTCCCGCACGACCTCGAGGTCTGCGGCCAGGGCTCGGGGGTCGGTGATGGTCGCGTCGGTGAGCGCGTCGAGCGCCTGTACGCCGCGCTCGTGGGCAGGAGCGAAGGCCAGCAGCGCCTTGCCCATGGCCGAGGCGTGGATCGGCACCCGGCTGCCTTCGGCTAGGTCGAAGCGCAGCGCCTGGCTCGACGCCACCGCCACCACGGTCAGCACCTCGTCTCCTTGACGCACCCCCAGGCTGACCGACTCGCCCGTCGCGGCGGCGAGCTCGGCGAGCGCAGGTCGGGCGACCGAGAACCCGAGTCGGGCCTCCGCCGCGCGTCCGAGTGGGATGAGCGCAGGCCCGAGGTGGTAGCGATCGGTGCGGACGTCCTGGCCCACCAGCCCGACGTCGCACAGAGTGCGAGCCAGTCGGTGTGCAGTCGACGGGCTGACCCCGAGGTGCTGTGCCAACTCGGTGACGCCGGCGTCGGGCCGGTCCTCGAGATACAGGAGCAGCCGCCAGGCGCGCGTGACCGACTGCGTGCGCGAGGCCTCGGTCCCCTTACTCGCACCGTCGCCGCTGGCGGTCGATCCCCGAACCACGGCGTCGATTCTCACACACCTCGCCAGCGCCGCTCACCAGGCGGTTCAGACGTTCACCACGTCCGTCGAAGGTTCGCGATTGCAAAAGATATTTCCGCGTATTAGAAAACCCGACTATGTCAATCATCAATAGGGATACCCGAACCGCTCCGCCGCTCCGCCGACTCGTCGCCCTCGTCGCGTTGTCGCTCGTCGTCCTCGCCGGCGCGGCGTGCAGCAGCGATTCGGGCACGACCTCGACCGGGTCCGGCGGCACGACCGCCGGTGGCTCGGCACCTGCGAGCGGCGATCCGGTGACGCTACGGCTCGGCTACTTCCCCAATGTCACCCATGCGCCGGCGGTCCTCGGCGTCCAGGACGGCGTCTTCGCCAAGAACCTCAGCTCGAACGTGACGCTGGAGACGTCGACGTTCAACGCCGGCACCGAAGCCATCGAAGCGCTGTTCTCCGACGCCATCGACGCCACCTTCATCGGCCCGAACCCAGCGATCAACGGCTTCGCCGAGTCGCAGGGCGAGGCGCTGCGCATCGTCGCCGGCACGACGTCGGGCGGAGCGTCGCTCGTCGTGAAGCCGGGCATCACCGGTCCGCAGGACCTCAAGGGCAAGTCGCTGGCCACGCCATCGCTCGGCAACACGCAGGACGTGGCGCTGCGGGCGTGGCTGAAGGACAACGGCCTCAACGCCGACACCTCCGGAGGCGGCGACGTATCGATCAAGCCACAGTCGAACGGCGACACGCTCAACGCGTTCAAGCAGGGCGAGATCGACGGCGCCTGGGTGCCCGAGCCGTGGGCGACGCGCCTGGTGCTCGAGGGCGGAGGTGAGCGCCTCATCGACGAGCGCGAGCTGTGGCCCGACGGCGAGTTCGTCACCACCCACCTGATCGTGTCGACGACGTTCCTCGACGAGCACCCCGATGTCGTCAAGCAACTGCTGACCGGGCTGATCGAGTCGGTGGAGCTTGCCAACGGCGACAGCGCCGCGGCCCAGAAGACCGTCAACGACGGCATCGAGGCCGCCACGACCACCCGACTCCCCGAAGAGACCATCACCGAGTCGTGGAAGGAGCTCACGTTCACGGTGGACCCGATCGCCTCGTCGCTCGAGCAGTCGAAGAACGACGCCGTCGAGGTCGGGCTGCTGGAGCCGGTCGACCTGCAGGGCATCTACGACCTGTCGATCCTCAACGAGCTCCTGAAGGCGCAGGGCAAGGCCGAGGTCGCCGGGCAGTGAGCGACACCCCCAACGAGGTGCAGGCGGGGACGGTGCCGACCGTCCCCGCCGCACCCCACGAACCGATCCCAGCCGTCCTGCTGCGCCAGGTGTCGAAGGTCTACGGCACCCAAGGCGCCGCGGTGGCCGCGCTGGACCACATCGATCTCACCGTCACGGCGGGGCAGTTCTGCTGCCTCGTCGGCGCGTCCGGCTGTGGCAAGAGCACGCTGCTGAACCTCATCGCCGGGCTCGATCGCCCCACCGCCGGACGGCTCGAGGTGTCGGGGCGTACGGCGCTGATGTTCCAGGAAGCGGCGCTGTTCCCGTGGTCGACGGTGCGCCGCAACGTCGAGCTGGCGCTCCGATTGCGTGGCGTGGCGCGCGCCGATCGACGCGAGCAGGCGATGCAACTGCTGCGCACGGTGCGTCTGGACGGGTTCGCCGACAAGCGCCCGCACGAGCTGTCCGGCGGCATGCGTCAGCGCGTCGCCCTCGCCCGCGCCTTCGCCCAGGACGCGGAGGTGCTGCTGATGGACGAGCCCTTCGGCGCCCTCGACGCCATGACGCGCGACCTGCTGCACGACGAGCTCGAGTCGCTGTGGCGCGACCGCAACCTGACGGTCGTGTTCGTCACCCACAACGTGCGTGAAGCCGCACGGCTCGCCGACCGGATCGTGGTGCTGTCGAGCCGGCCAGGCAAGGTCCTGACCACGATCGACGTCGGCATCGACCGGCCGCGGCGCATGGAGGACCCCGAGGTGACCGAGCTTGCCGGCGCCGTCACTGCTGAGCTGCGCCAGGAGGTACGCCGCCATGCCAACGACTGACACGCTCGACGACGAGATCGCCGGGCTCGACGCGCTCGAGTCGACCGCGCCGACGCGCCCCAGCCTCGGTCGACGCGCCTGGTCGGCGACGTGGCCGAAGCTGGCCGCCATCGCCATCGGTCTCGGCATCTGGCAGGCGGTCGTGTGGAGCGGGTGGAAGCCGCCCTACGTACTGCCCGGACCCGCTGCCGTGTTCGAGGAGCTGCGCGCCCTCATCGCCGCGGGCACGGTCCAGGAAGCGACCATCACCACGCTGCGTCGCGCCTTCCTCGGCTTCGCCATCGCCCTCGTCATCGGTGTGGTCATCGGCAGCCTCGTGTCGCGCGTGCGGGTGCTGCGCTCCGCCGTCGGCTCGCTGATCACCGGCATCCAAACCATGCCCTCCATCGTGTGGTTCCCGCTGGCGATCCTGCTGTTCAAGCTCACCGAGACCGCCATCTTGTTCGTGGTCGTCCTCGGCGCTGCTCCGGCCATCGCCAACGGCCTGATCACCGGCGCCGACCACGTGCAACCGATCTTGCTACGCGCCGGCCGGGTGCTCGGGGCCAAGGGGTTCAACGCCTACCGCTTCATCGTGCTGCCGGCCTCGCTGCCGACCTTCGTCGGCGGCCTCAAGCAGGGCTGGGCGTTCGCGTGGCGCAGCTTGATGGCGGGCGAGCTCCTCGTGGTCATCGCCAACCAGCCGTCGCTCGGGTTCCTCCTCGACGTCAACCGCCAGCTCTCCAAGGCCGACGCCCTGGTGGCGATGATGATCGTGATCCTCGTCATCGGCATCGTGGTCGACAGCCTGGTGTTCGGCACCCTCGACCGAGCAATCCGCAAGCGCTGGGGGTTGATGGACCCGGCAACGTGACGCTTCGGATCTCTGCCACGGCTGACTACGCGTTGCGGGCCGTCGTAGCCCTGGCGTCGCAGCCCGGACCGTGCCGCGGTCGGGACCTGGCGGCGCGCGCCGGCATTCCACCGGCGTACGTGGACAACGTGATGCGTCCGCTGCGGACGGCAGGGCTCGTCGACTCGCGACGGGGGACCACCGGCGGCTACTGGCTGACGCGGGACGCAGCCGACGTGACGGTTGCCGACGTCGTCGCGGCCGTCGACCTGCCCGGTGGCGACGGTGGACCGGCGCGCTCGCCCGTCGAGTCGTCGTCGCCGTTCGACGACCTGTGGCGAGCAGCCGTCGACGCCCAGCTCGACGCGCTCCGCTCGACGACTATCGCCGACGTCGTCGCTCGGGAGGCATCCAGCTAGCGTCGCTTCGATGGAAGCGGCGACGTGGGCGCGGCGGACGATCATCGGCCTCGTGGCTGTCGCTGGTCTGCTGGTGATGCACGGCGTCACCGCGCACGGCCTCGGCCACCTCCACGAGCACCCGCACCCGACGCCCGACGCCGCTGGCCCGGCCTCGGCTGCGCCCGCCGCCGGAACGACGGCGCACGACGTGCACGGCGGAGCGACCCATGGCAACGGGCACAGCCACCGCCACGAGCACAGCGACGGGCACGCCGCGACCGCACCTGCCGCACCTGCCGCTGACACGGCGGCCGGTGCGAACGCGACCGCGCCGGGCGCGGCGCAGGCGACGGATCCGGCCTCGGAGCCGACGCTGCATCTCCACCTGATGGCGGCGTGCCTCGCCGTGCTCATCGCCGCTCTCGTCATCCTGGCAGCGATCCGGAGCTCGCCGGCACAGCCGTCGACCGCACCGCGCCGGCCTTGGACGTCGGTCGGGGTGCCGAGGGTCACGACAGCACAACGCCTACGACTCGTGCTCTGCGTCGAGCGGTGTTGACGCGCGCCCGCGCGCCGATTCACCGACTCGATCTGAAAGGAGCGCAACCATGCGCATCACCACTCGGGCGCGCTCGCGCGCCCTGCTCGGCTGCACGGCCACAGCCCTCCTCGTCGTCGCCGGATGCGGTAGCGACGCCGACCACGGCATGGACGCCGGCGGTCACGGCGCCATGAGCTCGATGGCGACCGACGACACCATGCCCCACAGCGGGGGCGGCTCCATGCACGACACCCCGATGGGTCCGACACCGATGGGTCCGACACCGATGGGTTCGACACCGATGGCGACCGACGGCCACCACGGGCACGACGACGGGCACCAGCACGGCGGCGGCCCGACTGAAGGTGCCCACGGCACCAACAGCGCCGTACCCGACGGTGCCCGCACGGTCCGCGTCGCCGCCACGTCGTTCGCCTTCGACCCCGATGAGATCGTCGTCAGCGCCGGCGAACCGATCGCCGTCGAGCTGACGTCCGACGACATCGTGCACGACTTCGTCATCGACCAGCTCGACGCCCACATCTCCGCCGCCAGCGGAGCGTCGAGCGTCGGCGGGTTCACCGCCGGTGCAGCCGGGACCTACACCTTCTACTGCTCCGTCGACGGCCATCGCGCAACAGGCATGGAGGGCACGCTCATCGTGCAGTAGCGCGGGACCGAGGTCCCTGGTCGTCGACGCAGGACCGACCTAGGTTGCGAGCGTGACCGGTGACCAAGGACGTCCCCGCCTGACGCGGCGTGACCGGCGGCGCGCCGCCATCCTCGCCGTCGTCGTCGTCGGGGTCGTCATCGGTGGCGCAGCCTTCGTGCTGTTCGCCGGCGAGCGCGCCACGACGGTGTCGGACCAGTCGGCGCTCGACCGGTTCCGGACCGAGGGGTCATCGACCACCGGTTCGGCCGGCACCACGACCGGCGACGGCACGTCGACCGCCGACACCGCCGACGGCGGCGCCGCCTACCCGGCGCCAGCCCCGGGGGTGTACGCCTACACCGGCTCCGGCGAGGAGGTCACGAGCTTCCCACCCCTCACCGAGCAGCAGGGTCCGGACATGCCGGCGACCATCGTCATCGGCGCCGACGGGTGCTGGACGTGGCGCATCGACCTCAACACCCATCACTGGCAGGACTGGCGGCTCTGCCCCACCGCCGAGGGCCTGGTCGACACGGGCGGCACGAGCTTCGCCCGGCGCGACTTCGTCACCTTCCAGATCGACAACACGTCGACCTTCACGTGCCCGGAACCCGAAGCGATGCTGTGGCCGGACATGGCCCCGGGGCAGACCCGCACCGGCCGGTGCGTCGGCACCAGCAGCGCCATGGAGGGCGAGAGCACCTCGGCCGGCACGGCCACGATGGTCGGCGTCGAGGACGTCGTCGTGGGTGGCACGACCGTCCCCGCCGTGCACGTGCGGCGCGACCACACGCTGTCGGGTGCCCAGACCGGCACGGAGGTCGTCGAATGGTGGCTGCACCCGGACACCGGCCTGCCCCTGCGCCAACGCCGGTCGCTGCGCGTCGACACCGCCACGCCGGTCGGACCGATCACCTACACCGAAGAGGGCGAGCTGACCCTCACGTCGCTCGAACCGCAGACCTGACGGCACCGCGGTCCGGCACGGGTGCGGCTGCGCCGGCGATGTCACCGCCGCCATGTCGTCGCCGCGCTGGCGTCGTCATCGGCGGCGGGCGACGACCTCATGGAGCAACGGCTCGCCGTCGCGTACGCGGCGGCAGTTCTCGAACGCCACGCCGAGCGACCGCTCGAGCGTTTCGGGGGTGAGCCACGCCACGTGCGGCCCGACCACGACGTTGTCGAGCGCCAGCAGCGGGTTGGCGGCGTCGATCGGTTCGACGGCGAACACGTCGAGACCGGCGCCGCGCAACCGACCGGAGCGCAGGGCGTCGACCAACGCCGCCTCGTCGACCAGACCGCCGCGCGCCGTGTTGACCAGCACGGCGCCCGGCCGCATCGATGCCAGGGCGTCGGCGTCGATCATCCGCTCGGTGTCCGGGGTCAGCGGTACATGCAGCGACACGACGTCGCACTCGGCCAGCAGCTCCGGCAGCGTGCGCCACTCGGCCAGCCCCTCGGCGTCGGCGTGGGGTGCCGTCGCCGTGTACTGGACCTCGGCGCCGAGGGCGACGAGCGCGGGCGCCAGCCGGCGCGCCGTGGCTCCGAAGCCGACGAGTCCCACGGTGCGACCGCCGAGCTCGCCCATCGAGTCGATGACCGAGGCGTCGACGTCCCACCACCGGCCGGCGCGCGTCGTGGCGTCGAGGGTGACGACGCGCCGCAGGGTCGCCAACATCAGTGCCAACGCCAGCTCGGCGACCGCCGGGGCGTTCGTGCCCGGCATGTTGGCCACGCCGACACCATGGGCGCGTGCGGCGTCGAGGTCGATCGTGTTCACACCGACGCCGATCTTCTGGATCAGCGCCAGGCGCGGTGCGGCGGCGATGAGCTGCGCCGTGACGGGTTCGAGCACGTGCAGCAGGACCTCGGTGTCGGGCAGGTGGTGCGCCAAGGCGTCGGCGTCGTCCTCGGGCACGATCGCCACGTCGAGCCACTCGGGAGCGTGGGCCGCGACGGTGGCGACGAACCCGGGCGTGGCGCGGTAGTGCAGCAGCGCCTTCATGCGCACCGCGGTCACGCGTCGGGCGTGGCGTGCATGAGGCGCTCGGCCTCGGCCTCGTCCACCGGGATGCCCGGGCGGTCGAGGCACAGCTCCACGAGGATGCCGTTGGGGTCGGTCAGGTACGCCGACACGCACCAGCCGTGGTCGATCTCGATCTCGGGCACATAGCCGATGGCGGCCAGCTGCTCGACGATCTGCGGCTTGGTCGTCTCGTCCACGCGCAGCGCGATGTGGTTGACCCACGCCGGCAAGCCGAGGTCGGTCGAGATGGCCGTGCGGATCGGTGTCGGCTCGCCGGCGTCGTGCAGGTCGAAGAAGGCGATGGCCGAGCCGTCGCCGAGGTCGTAGAAGAGGTGGCGGAAGTAGCCCTGGTCCCAGCGCGTGAGCTCGGTGTGCACGAGCGGGAGGCCGAGGCCCTCGTGGTAGAAGCGGTGGGTCCCGTCGAGGTCGCGGGTGGCGAAGGCGACGTGGTGCAGGGCGGGGCGAGCGGTGGCGCCGGGCTCGGGCATGGCGTGATCCTCCTGGTGCGGCGGACGCAGTGGGCCCGCCGGTCGGCGCTCGGCTGAGCGCGTCGCGCAGCCTAGGCACGAACCGGGTCGCCACGTTCGGCGTTGCGCCCCGTACGCTCCGCTGCCATGACCACCGACGCCGCCCCTCCCGCCGGAGTCTCGCCGGCCCTCACCGAGCTCGGCTTCTACGCCCTGGCCGGGCACAGCGACTCGCCGCGCGACTGCATCGACCAGGCCCGCGACGCCGAGGCGATCGGGCTGGGCTCGGCGTTCATCTCCGAACGGTTCAACGTGAAGGATGCCGGCGTGCTGTCGGGCGCCATCGGCGCCGCAACCGAGACGCTCGGCATCGCCACCGGCGCCACCAACCACAACACCCGCCACGTGATGGTGACCGCCACGATGGCGACGACGATGCACCGACTCACCGGCGGTCGCTTCGGCCTCGGCCTCGGTCGGGGCTTCGGGTTCCTCAACGACATCATGGGGCTGCGCCACGTCACGTCGGCGCAGCTCGTCGATGCCATCGGCATCTACCGTCGGCTGTGGCACGGCGAGATGGTCGCCGGCCATCAGGGCCCCGCCGGCAGCTACCCGCTGCTGATGCAGGACCCGACGTTCGACGAGCACATCCCGGTGCTGCTCACCGCCATGGGGCCGAAGACGCTCGAGCTGGCCGGCAGCGTCGCCGATGGCGTCATCCTGCACACCTTCTTCAGCGACGAGGCCCTGGCGCGCTGCGTGGCGACGATCCGCCGCGGCGCCGAGGAAGCGGGGCGTGACCCGGCGTCGGTGCGCATCTGGTCGGTGCTCGCCACCGTCACCGACGACATCGAGGACGACCTGCGCCTGCGCAAGCTCGCCGGTCGGCTCGCCACCTACTGCCAGGCCTACGGCGACCTCATGGTGTCGGTCAACGGCTGGGACCCGGCCGATCTGGATCGGTTGCGGGCCGACGAGGTCGTCGCCTCGATGACGGGTGCCATCGACGCCGTCGCCACCACCGAGCAGCTGGCGCACATCGACACGGTCATCCCTGACGAGTGGCTGGCGGCATCCGCAACCGGGTCGGCCGCCGACTGCGCCGCCCGGGTGGCCGGGCAGTTCGACCTGGGCGCCGACAGCGTGATCCTGCACGGCGCCACACCCGGCGAGCTGGCGGCAGTCGTCGAGGCGTACCGTGCCGTGCGACCGGCGGCCACCGCCGCCGCCGATCTGCCGGCCAACCCAGGCTGGATCACCACTCCCGGAAGCTGACCATGCCCGTACCTGCACCGCTCATCGCCCGCCCCGACGACATCACCGACGCCTGGCTGACCGACGCCCTCGTGGCGTCCGGCGCGGCGCCGGCTGGCGCGGTCGTCGCCAGCCACACTGCCGAAGGCATCGGCACCGGCCAGGTCGGCCAGAACGTGCGCTTCACGCTGACGTGGTCGGGTGTGGACGACGCCGGCAGCGGTGCGGTCGAGACCGGGACCGCCGTGCCGTCGACGGTCGTCGGCAAGTTCGCCGCCGCCGACGAGCAGAGCCGCCTCGCCGGGCTGATGACGGGCACCTACGTGCGCGAGGTCAGCTTCTACCGGGAGCTCGCCGACCGCTGCGCCATGCGCATCCCGCTCTGTCACGTCGCCGAGCTCGACCCCGACACCGGCGAGTTCGTGCTGCTGTTCGAGGACATCGCCCCGGCACGCCAGGGCGACCAGATCGCCGGCTGCACCATCGACGAGGCGGCGCTGGCGATGACCGAGCTCGGCAAGCTGCACGCCTCGTACTGGAACGACCCGACCCTCGACGGGCGTGAATGGCTGGCGCACCGGGCACGCCCCGACTCGGCCATGATCCTGGCCTCGATGTACGACGGGTTCGCCGGCGGGTTCGCCGAACGCTACGGCGACCGGTTGCCCGACCTGACACTCACGGTCGTCGAGGCGTTCAGCGGGCGCATCGGCGACTGGCTCGCCACCGACGAGGGACCACTGACGCTGCTGCACACCGACTACCGGCTCGACAACATGTTGTTCGGGACCGGCCCGGGCGCACCGCCGTTGACCGTCGTGGACTGGCAGACCCCCGCCGTCGGGGTGGGGGCGAGCGACGCCGCCTACTTCCTCGGGGGCGGGCTCGGCATCGACGACCGGCGCACGCACGAGCGCGACCTGCTCGAGGTCTACCGGCAGTCGCTGGCGGCCGGGGGCGTCGACCTCTCGGCCGATGCGCTGTGGGCGCAGTATCGGGCCAACGCCGGAGCGGGCCTGCACATGACCGTCGTGGCATCGATGCTCGTCGGGCGCCACGACCGCGGCGACGCCATGTTCTGTGCCATGGCCGAGCGCCACACCGCGCACATGGACGACCTCGAGACGCTGACGATCATCGGCAGCTGACCGGACTTCACGCCGGCAGCAGCGTCCAGGTGCCGTCGGCGGCGCGGACCAAGGAGCGCGTGGCGACGACGGCGGCGGGCGGCAGGTCGCCGTAGATGTGCGGGTAGTCCTCGCCGTGCGGGGCCGCCTCGAAGCGGACCTCGACGCCTGCGGCGACGACGGCGGCGGGGTCGATCACGAGGACGACCAGCTCGGTCGGATCGGCGCCGGCGTAGTGACGCGCGGCTGTGGGGACCACCTGCTGCTCGAACGAGCAGTGGATGAAGCCGACCTCGTCGAGGGTCTGGTCGCGCGTCGACCATCGATAGGTGCCGGCGGACCGGGCCTCGGTCCAAGCGGCACGGTCGGCGATGTGGAAGATGGCGTCGCTCAACGGGGTGGTGGGGTGCGGTTCCACGGCCATCGAGTCTGGCAGGCGCACGAACTGTGGGTCACTGGGTGCGCACCGTGGTGGATGTGACCGATTCAACAATCTGCAGTCTTGTGACGTTTCATGCCTTCTCATACGTTCTCTTGGTGCCGTTGCTCGACGAAACTGACGAGAGGACAACCCGCATGGTGCTTCCCGCCCCGAATCGCACCGGTCGCCGCGTGGATCGCGCCGGTCCGCGCATCGCCGCTGCCGCCTGCTGCCTGGCGCTCGGCGTCACCGCGTGCAGCAGCGACGGCGATGCCGAACCCGCTGTTGACGTGCCGGTAGCGCTGGCGCTCCTCC
>CAZYKR010000010.1:0-33155 GCA_964648005.1 uncultured Iamiaceae bacterium | reverse complement strand
CCGACACGTTGCGCACCTGGTGCCGGGCAGCGCTCGGCGTGGCGCTGCTCGCGGTCGTGGCCCTCGTCCTGCCGACCGCAGTCGAGGCGCAGCCCAGGCCGGCCGATGCGTCACGCGGCCCCGGCCCCATGATCGAGCCAGGGGTGCGTCACGCCGTCGAGCGCGGCGAGCGTGCTCGGGTCATCGTCGAGCTCACCAGCCCGGCTCCAGCCCTCGCCTCGGACCGGGCCGTCGACGCCGCCGAACGCTCCCTGGACGCCAGCCGCATCGGCATCGCCGAAGCTGTCCCGCCCGCCGATGCCGCGTCGATCCAGACCGTCGACGGTTGGCCGCTCGTCGCCATGGAGGTCTCGGCCGACGGGCTCGCCGCCCTCGCCGCCCGGCCCGACGTCCGCTCGATCACCCCCAACGGCGCGAGCGCCCCGTCACTCACGCAGTCGATCCCGCTGATCGGGGGCGACGACGCCGCCGATCTCGGCTACACGGGCGCCGGCCAGACCGTGGCGGTGCTCGACACCGGGGTCCAGACCGACCATCCGTTCCTCGCCGGTCGCACCGTCGCCGAGGCCTGCTTCACCACCGACAACGGCGCCGGCATCGTCGGCCAATGTCCGGGGCCGGACGTCACCGAGGCGACCGGACCGGGCACCGGGGCGCCCTGCCCGCTGGCCAACAAGTGCACCCACGGCACACACGTCGCCGGCATCGCCGTCGGCAGCGGGGTCGGCATCCGCGGTGTCGCCCCGGAGGCGAACCTGATCAGCATCCAGGTGTTCTCCCGGTTCGACGCCGGCTGTGGCACCGAGACCCCGCCGTGCGTGCGGGTCACCGACTTCGACCTCATCCGCGCCTTCGCCTTCGTCTACGACCTGCGCGCCACGCACGACATCGCCTCGGTCAACCTCAGCCTCGGCGGGTTCCCGCTGCCGAGCTGGTGCGACTTCGACGGCCGCAAGCCGCTGATCGACGCCATGCGCGCGGCCGGCATCGCCACGGTGGTTGCCTCGGGCAACGACGGGGCCAAGGAGGGCATCCAGATGCCGGCGTGCATCAGCTCGACCGTCAGCGTCGGCGCCACCGATGTGGCCGACAACGTGGCCGGCTTCTCGAACAGCGCGCCCCACCTGTCGTTGCTGGCGCCAGGCGTGAGCACCAACTCGTCGGTGCCCGGTGGCGGCTTCGGCACCAAGAGCGGCACGTCGATGGCGACGCCGCACGTGGCAGGCGCCTTCGCCGTGCTCGGACAGCAGCACCCCGACGCCACGGTCGACGAGCTGGTCGGCCTGCTGCGCGGCACCGGCGTGCCGGTGCGCGACGCCGCCAACGGGGTTGTGACCCCCCGCCTGGCGCTGGACCGGTCCACACGACCGCCGACGTTCCACCTGCGCGAGCCGGTGCGCGTGCTCGATACCCGAGACGGCACGGGATCGGGCGTCGCCGCACCGGTCGGGCCGGGTGGCTGGGTCGACCTCGACGTCGCCCCCGCCACCGGGTTGCCGGTCGGCGAGGCGACCAGCGTGCTGGTCAATCTCACCGCCGTCGGTGCGTCGACGCCGACCCACCTCACGATGTGGGGGGCCGGCTTCCCCGAGCCGGCGACGTCGAGCATCAACGTGCTCGGCGGCGAGACCCGGGCCAACGCGGTCGTGACCCGGGTCGGACCTGATGGGACGATCCGGGTCCGCAACAACAGCGGTTCGGTCCATGTGGTCGTCGACCTGTTCGGCGCCTGGGACGCCGGCGGCGAGGCTGCCACCGGCCTGCGCTACGACGCCGCCCGCCTGCCGGTGCGCGTGCTCGACACCCGCACGGGTGTCGGCAGCGGCGCACCGGCGGCGATCGGGCCGGGTGGCACCGCCACCTTCGACGTCGCCGCCGCCTGCCCGCAGCCCGGCGCCGTCGCCGCCGTCGTCAACCTCACCGGGACCGGCGCCGGCGTCTCGACCCACCTCACGGTGCATGCCGCCACGTCGCCGCTCCCGGGCACGTCGAACCTCAACCTCACGCCGGGACACAACGTCCCCAACGGGGTGACCAGCCTCATCGGCACCGATGGGAAGCTGGCCGTGTTCAACAACGCCGGCGCCACCGATGCCGTCGCCGACCTGCAGGGCTGCTGGTATGCCACCGCCGGGTCACCCGAGGCCGGCCGGTTCGTCCCGGCCGATCCCACCCGGGTCCTCGACACCCGGACCGGCCTCGGCACGCCGGCCGTCGGGCCACTCGTCGGCCCGGGGGGCCTCACCGTCGAGGTGCAGGGCAACCACAGCGGCGTGCCCCGAGGCGGCATCGACGCCGTCATCCTCAACGTCACCGCCCTCAACGCCGCCGAGACGCATCACCTGACGGTCGCCCCGACCGGCCTGTCCCTGGACGAGGTGTTCGCCGTGTTGAACACGTCGGTCGTCAACTACGAGCCGGGCCGCGCCACGGCCAACCTCGTGGTCGCGCCCGTCGGCCCCGATGGCAAGGTCACGTTGGGCCTCACCCAGGGCCAGGTCGACGTGGTAGTCGACGTGGTCGGCTGGTTGACGGCCTGACGCCGGGTCGAGCGCGTCAGCGGCGGACGAACCGCGTCACGACCTCGATGTGGTGGGTGTGCGGGAACAGGTCCACCGTCGTGGCGCGCTCGAGCCGATAGCCCGCCTCGACGAGCAACCCGGCATCGCGGCCGAGGGCCGCGGCGTCACAGCTGACGAGGACGACGACGCCTGCGCCCGTCCCGGCGATCACGTCGACGCCGGGTCGCCCCAACCCGGCCCTAGCCGGATCGGCCACCACGACGTCGACCGGCATCGGACGCCAGCGCTCCACCGGACGGCGTTGGACGACGGCGTCGAGACCGGACAGGTTCACGGCGGCATCGGCACACGAGCTGCGCGCACGCTCGACGAGCACGACCCGAGGCCGGTGCGCCATGGCCCCGATCGCGGCGCCGAAGAGCCCGACCCCGCCGTAGAGGTCGGCCACCGAGCGCGCCGATGCCAGCTCGTCGCCACCCGCGGCGAGCACCTCGTCCACCAGGGCCGCGGCGCCGTCGGACCGGCTCTGGAAGAACGATCCGGCTGAGATCTGGTAGCGGCGCCCGGCAACCTCGTCGTGCAGGGCCGCACGCTGCCCCCGCGCCAGCGCGTCGGCACCGGCCACGACCACATCGGCCGGCACGTCGACCCCCCGAGCATCGGGGGCGACGACGACGAGCCGCTCGCCGGTCGCCGGCGCCACTCGCACCGTCACCTCCTCGGCCGCGCCGAAGGTGCCGGCGAGCACCTCGACGGCGAGTGGATGCGCCACGAGGCAGTCGTCCACGGCGAGCACCTGGTGCGACCGCCGGCGACGAAAGCCCGTCCGCCCCGCACGCACGGCGGCGCGCACCGTGGTGCGGAACCGGGTCGTGGGCAGGTCCGGGCCGGGAGCCACCTCGACGCCATCGATGCCGCCGAGGCGCCGCAGCGCGTCCGCCACCACCTCGGCCTTGAGGCGGCGCTGGGCGTCGGGCACGGCGTGCTGGAGATCGCAGCCACCGCAGCCCGCGGCGACGTAGCGGCACGGTGGCGTGGCGCGGTCAGGCGACGGCACCACCACCTCGAGCAGCTCCGCTCGTGCGTGGCGCGCCTTGCGCTCGACGATCTCGGCCCGCACCTGTTCGCCCGGCAGGGCTCCGGGCACGAACACGACCATCCCGTCGGGTGCGCGCGCCAGGCCGTCACCACCCGCGACGACGCTCGAGACGTCGAGCACCACGCGGTCGCCCGCGCCGGGAGCGCGCGGCGGGAGGTCGCCTGCCGGCTCCTCGCCCTGGGCCGGCTCGTCGGGGGTGGGCATCGGGCGGAGCCTAGGCAGCGGTGCGGGTATCGTCGGACGACCCCGCCATCCAGCAGCCTTGAGGAGCCCTGGTGCCCAGCGAGCCCACCCCCCTGCCCGGAACGGACCGCCCGTTCGAGATCGCCCCGTCGGTGCTGCCCGTCGACTTCGCCAACTTCGGGCAGGCCTGCGTCGACCTCGTCGAGGCCGGGGTCGACCGCATCCAGTTCGACATCATGGACGGGCGGTTCGTGCCGAACCTCACCTTCGGGCCCGACATCGTGGCGTCGGTCCGCTCGCTGGTCGACGTGCCCTTCGAGGCGCACCTCATGGTGCACGAACCCGATTGGATCGTCCCGCAGTTCGTCGACGCCGGCTGTGGCCTGATCATCGTGCACGCCGAGTCGGTCATCCACCTGCACCGATCGTTGTCCGCCGTCGGCGACGCCGGGGCCCGCGCCGCCGTGGCCCTCAACCCGGCCACGCCCATCGAGGACGTGCTCGACGTGCTGGACCTGGTCGAGATGGTGCTGATCATGACGGTCAACCCCGGCTTCGGCGGGCAGAGCTACATCGCCACGATGGAGCCCAAGATCGCCCGCCTGCGACGCCACATCGTCGAGCACGGCCTCGACGTCGACATCGAGGTCGACGGCGGCATCGGCCCGACCACCGTGGCCGACGCCGCTGCCGCCGGCGCCAACGTGCTCGTCGCCGGCAGCGCGCTGTTCCGCGACCCCGCCGGTCTGGCGCACGCCGTCTCCGACCTGCGAGCACGCGCCGAGGCCACCCGGTCCTGACGCCGTGCACCGTGCCCGGCTCGCCCTGATCGCACTGCTGGCGGTGGTCGCCGTGGTCGTGACCTATGTGGTCATCGACCGGATCAGCACCACCCCCGAGCCCGACGCCGAGGCGTTCTGCGACGAGATCGAGGCCATCGCCGAGCTCGATGCCGCGCTCGGCAACCTCGACACGGCCGCGGTGCAAGCGGCGATCCCGCACCTCGAGTCGCTCGAGTTGGCTTCGCCGCTCGAGATCCGCGGACAGGTCACGACGCTGCGCACCACCGTCGAATCGCTCGCCACCACCATGGCCGAGGCCCCGTCGGGTGACACCGAGGCGATCGAGGCGGCGTGGCGCACCCGGCAGGCGGACGTCGAGGCGATCGCCGAAGCGTCCGCCGCCGTCGTCGCCTACACCCAACGCACGTGCGGCGTCGCCCTCGGATCGACCGGCACCACCACGGGGACGGGCCCGAGGGGCACGAGCACCACAGCGACGACGGCGCTCGGCGGACCCTGAGCGTCGGGTGCGACGCTCAGCCCAACGGCGTCAGAGCATCTCGCCGCGCTTGACGATCACGTGGTCGATGATGCCGTAGTCCTTGGCCTGCTCGGCCGTGAACCAGCGGTCGCGCTCGGAGTCCTGCTCGATCTGCTCGACCGGCTGGCCCGTGTGGGAGGCGATGCGCTCGGCCATCAGCCGCTTCGTGTACTTCATCTGCTCGGCCTGGATGGCGATGTCGGCCGCCTGGCCCTGCACGCCGCCCAGCGGCTGATGCATGAGGATGCGGGCGTGCGGCAGCGAGAACCGCTTGCCGGGCGCCCCGGCGCACAGCAGGAACTGGCCCATCGATGCGCCGAGACCCATGCAGATGGTGCCGACGTCGGGCGTCACGAACTGCATCGTGTCGTAGATGGCCATGCCGGCGGTGACCGACCCGCCGGGCGAGTTGATGTACAGCCAGATCTCCTTGTCGGTGTCCTCACCCTCGAGGTAGAGCATCTGGGCGATCAGGTAGTTGGCCACGACGTCGTTGACCTCGCTGCCCAGCACGATGATCCGGTCCTTGAGCAGCATCTTGTAGATGTCTGCCGATGGGTCGATCCCCGAGGGGGAGGCCATCACCTGCGTCATGGCCGGTTGCAGCAGCGGTGGGGTCGTCATGTCCGTGCGATCTCCTCGTCGGCGGTCGTCATCGCTTCGTCCGGTCGGCACCGCAGCGGCGGCACCGGGGCGCTCCGGGCGCCCGGTCCGCTGCAGGCTAGCCCCCGCCGCCGGGCCTCCCTACCAGCACCGGCGCGGCCCGCCCCCGATAGCGTGGCCGGCGCCGCGGGCGTGGCGAAACTGGCAGACGCGCCAGGTTTAGGTCCTGGTGTCGAAAGACGTGGGGGTTCGAGTCCCTCCGCCCGCACGAACGGCGGCGCTGCCGTCGCCGATGCTAAGACGAGGCGATGCGACCACCCCGCAGCCTGCACCGCGCCCGCTCGATCGCCCTTGCCGCCCTCGCCACGGTGCTCGTCGCGGCGGCCGGAGCCTGCGGCGGGGGCAACGACGTCGGCGGCGGCGATGCCGCGCCGTCGTCATCGAGCGGCGCCGCCGACGCGGCGGGCAGCCCCGGGGCGGCCTCGCCGGGCGAGGCCAAGGGTGACTTCACGTCGTTCGCCGACGTCATCCCTGCCGGAGTGAGCGGTGCAGGCCACGTCGTCGGCGTCTTCGATGCGACGGCGCTCGACGGCATGGGCCTAACCACACCCGCCACCGACGACGCCGACCTGATCCGCTACCTCGACGACGTGACCCAATCGGTCGGACGCACGGGCCTGGGCGAGTCCTTCGACGGCCTGTCCTGCACCCGCGAGTGCGACCCCGACCGCTACGGCCAGGACGTCGTCGAGGCGTTCGGCTACGCGCCCCTCGCCTTCGACCGCGCCGTCCTCGTCGGCGAACCACCGAGCAGCCTCACCATCCTGCAGGGCGGCGACGTTCTACCCGACGACGTCGTCGCAGCGTTCGACGGCGACGAGGGCTACCGCGTGGAGCCGGCCGGGCGCGGCATGCGCATTACGAGCGACTGCGCGCCCCGTCAGACGCGCTGCGTCGAGCCAGGCCCTCGTGACGCGCTCGGGCGGGGGGTGCACGTGTACGTCGACGACACCTGGCGAGCCATCTCGGTCGATCCGGACGCCGTCGACGCGTTCGTCGCCCGCATCGACGGCGGCGCCGACGCCCTGCCCGACGACGCGCCCGAGCGCACGGTGCTCGCCTGGGCCGACGACCTGGAGGTGGTCGCCGGCCAGGGCTGGGCTCCGATGGCGGGCCAACTCTGCGCCGACGACGACCTCCCCGACGCACGGGCGGCACTGGCCGGCACCGGTGAACGCGGCGCCGGCGACCCGGCGCCGGTCGTGCTGCGCGTGGCGCTCGCCGACGACGCCGATGCGGACGCGGCTGCCGACGCCGTCGAAGCCGCCACGGCCGAGGGCGCGGGGTGTGGCAGCACCTCGAGCATCGTGAGCGACTACCTCGATGACCTCCAGGTCGACGTCGACGGCGCCGACGTGACGCTCACCGCCACGGCGGCCGACACCGTGCCGGCCCGGTGGCCGGGCGCCCCATCGGAAGACTTGCCCCGCGGCGCCATCTGGACCCAGCTGCTGCTACGCGCCGACCTCCCGTGGTCCCGGCCCGCCCAGGAAGGTGACGAGGCCGGCACCTCCAGCCCCGGCACGTCCAACATCGGTGGCACCGGTACCGGCACGACCGGGTGGGACGGCTGAACCCACCAGAACACTGCGCACCCGGCTAGCCGCGCTGGTCGAGCGTGCGGCCCGCGCCGGCGACGTCGGCGGCGTAGCGGCCGGCGAAGATGCTGGGCAGGCCGCCGGAGTGCAGGAACACGATGGGCCGACCATGGGGCACCCGACCAGCCCGACAGTCCGCCACCAGCGCCGCGCAGGCCTTGGCGGTGTAGACGGGGTCGAGCACCAGCCCCTCCAAGCGCGCCGCCAGCGCGATGACCTCGAGACCGGCAGGCGTCGGGATGCCGTAGCCCTCGCCGATCTGTGACGCGTCGAGGCGGCGCTGTCCGCTGGGGAACGGCACGCCCGCGAGCGTCGCCACGGCCGGAACCAGCTCGTCGATGCGGGCGTCGAGCTCGGGCACCGGGCCGACCGCCACGCCCCGCACCCGATCATGGCTGCCCAGGCCGACCGCCAGGCCGGCATAGGTGCCGCCCGTGCCGACGGCGCAGTAGACGATCGCTCCCAGTGGCGCCTGCGCCGACAGCTCGGCCGCGGCGCGCACGTACCCGAGCGTCCCCACCGGCGATGCCCCGCCGACGGGGATCTCGTACGGACGGGCGCCGGCGGCGTGCAGCGCCACGCAGGTCTCGGCCAGGCGCTGGTCGCGCACGAAGCTGTCGACCTCGCCGACGAGCACGAGCTCGGCACCGAAGAGCTGGTCCAGCACGAGGTTCCCCTCGGGCGTGGTGGATGCGCTCGACACGTCGCCGTTGAGGACGGCGACGCAGCGCAACCCGACACGGCAGGCCGCCGCCGCCGTCATCCGGACGTGATTGGACTGGATCGCCCCGGCCGTGACCAACGTGTCGCAGCCCTGCGCCAGCGCATCGGCGACCAGGTGTTCGAGCTTGCGCGCCTTGTTGCCGCCGCCGGCGAGGCCGGTCAGGTCGTCTCGCTTGACCCACAGGGTGCCGGCGTCCAGCCCCAGCGCAGCGCCCAGGCGATCCATCGGCTCGAGCGGTGTGGGCAGGGTGGCGAGCGGGCGGCGGTCCACCTCCGCACCGTACCCGTCACCCTGTACGGTCTGCGCGTGCGGCTCGGCGACCTCCACACCCCCGCCCTGGTCGCCGACCGGCAGGGCTTCGACGCCAACGTTGCCGCCATGGCGGCGCGCTGGCCGGGTGCGGCGCTGCGGCCGCACGTGAAGGCGTTCAAGTCCACGGCGCTGGCGGCGGAGCTCGTCGCCGCCGGCCACCACGCCTTCTGCGCCGCCACGGTGCGCGAGGTGCTCGGCATGGCGGCCGCAGGACTCGGCGCCGACCTGTTGCTGGCCAACGAGGTGCCCGACGCCGCGCGCCTGGCACCCCTCGGCGACCTGGTGCGAACCGGTGCGGCGCGCGTGACCGTGGCGGTCGATGGGCCCGAGACGATCGCCGCTGCGGCGGCGGCCGGGCTGCGCGAGGTGTTCGTCGACGTCAACGTCGGGATGCCCCGGTGCGGGTGCCCGACCGACCAGGCCGGCGCGCTGGCGACGGCAGCCCAGGAGGCCGGGCTCACCGTGCGCGGCACGATGGGCTACGAAGGCCACGTCGTCGGCATCGTCGACCGGGACGAGCGCACGGCTGGCGCCGCCACGGCGGCGGGCGTGCTCGCCGAGGCCCACGCCGCCGTCCAGGCCGCTGGTGGCGGCGCCATCTGCACGGGCGGCGGCACCGGCACGTGGGACTGCAACGACACCGTCACCGAGCTCCAGGCCGGCAGCTACGTGCTGATGGACACCGCCTACGACGGACTCGGCCTGCCGTTCGTCCCGGCGGTCGCCGTCGTGGGCACCGTCGTGAGCCGCGACGTCGGTGGTGGGTACGCCGTCGCCGACGTCGGCCTCAAGGCGCTGGCGATGGACCACGGCAACCCGACGATCGACGGCGCCGCCGTGTGGTTCTGCTCGGACGAGCACGTCACGTTCTCGATGCGGGACGGGCGGCCGTTGCCCGCCGTCGGCGATCGCATCGCCGTGTGGCCGGCCCACCTCGACCCGACGATCGCCAAGCACGAGCGGATCCACGTCGTCGACCGCATCGACCGCTCGGTGCCGATCGATCTCGGGGCTGAGGTCCTCACCACGTGGCCGGTGGACCTGCGCCACTGGTGAGCAGGTTCAGCTCGACAGCTGGTGCGCCAGCGCCCGGAACGCCCGGCCGCGGTGGCTGATGGCGTGCTTCTCGTCGGACGTCAGCTCGGCGAAGGATCGGCCGTCGCCCTCGACGGGAACGAACACCGGGTCGTACCCGAACCCGCCGGTGCCGACGGGAACGCCGCTGATCACCCCGTCGACGACCCCGGTCGCCACCACCTCGCGCCCATCCGGGTACCGCACCAGCGCCACGGTGCGGAACCGCGCCGTGCGCTGCGCCGGTTCGACGGCACCGGCGGCGTCGAGCGACGCCAGCAGCTTGGCGACGTTGTCGGCGTAGCTGGCGTCCTCGCCGGCGAAGCGCGCCGAGTACACCCCCGGCTCGCCGTCGAGGGCATCGACCTCGAGGCCGGTGTCGTCGGCGATGGCCGGCTCGCCGGTGGCAGCGGCGACGGCGACGGCCTTGAGACGGGCGTTCGCCTCGAGCGTGTCGCCGTCCTCGACGACGTCGGGCACCGACGCCGGTCGCGGCACGATCGTGACGGCGCCGCCGAGGGCGTGGCGCAGCACGGCCTCGATCTCGGCCGCCTTGTCCGGGTTGGCGCTCGCCATGACGAACCGCACCTCGACGACGCCCTGGCTCAGCGCGGCGACGGTGGCGTCGCCAGCAGCTCGCGCTGGAGGTCCATGATCTCGCCGATGCCCTTGGCCGCCAGGGCCAGCAACGCGTCGAGCTCGTCGCGGCTGAACGCCATGCCCTCGGCCGTGCCCTGCACCTCGATGAACCGCTGCGACTCGGTCATCACGACGTTCATGTCGACCTCGGCGGCGCTGTCCTCGACGTAAGGCAGGTCCAGCATCGGCGTGCCGCCGACGATGCCGACCGAGATGGCGCCGCAGAGCTCGGTCACCGGGTTGGCGGCGAGGGAGCCGGCCTGCACCAGCCGGGTGCAGGCGTCGTGCAGGGCGACGAGGCCGCCGCAGATCGACGCCGTGCGCGTGCCGCCGTCGGCTTGGAGCACGTCGCAGTCGACGGTGATCTGGCGCTCCCCCAGCACCACCATGTCGGTGACGGCGCGCAGCGAACGACCGATGAGCCGCTGGATCTCCTGCGTCCGACCGCTCTGCTTGCCCTTGGCGGCCTCACGGTTGATGCGCTCGCCCGACGATCCGGGCAGCATCCCGTACTCGCCGGTGACCCAGCCCTTGCCGGTGCCACGCATCCAGCGCGGCACGTCCTCGTCGACCGAGGCGGTGCACAGCACCATCGTGCGGCCGAAGGTGACGAGCACCGAGCCGCTCGCCTGGTCGGTGAAGTCCCGCTCGAAGGTGATGGGACGCAGCTCGTCGGGTTGGCGGCCGTCTGGTCTCACGTGTGCTCCTCGGGGCGGGGCCGGTCAGGTCCGACCGGCAGGACCGCTCGACGCTACCCGGCCGCGCCCGGCGACTCGACCCCGACGACGCGCAGCGCGCCGTCGGCGCCGATCTCGAACACATCGCCGTCACGCGCCACGTGCACCGGCCGACCGAAGGCGACGGCACCTTCGACCGCCGCGTCCTCGTGGGCCACGCCGGGGAACAGGTGGGTCAGCACCACGTTGCCGACCCCGGCCTCGGCCGCCATCGTCCCCGCCTGGCGTGCCGACAGGTGGGCGATGCCCGCCGGCTCCATGTCGGCGCAGAACGTCGCCTCGCACAGCGCCACGTCGATCGGCGCGTCGAAGGCGGCGAACGACCAGCCCGGCCCGGTATCGGCGGAGTAGGCGAGGCTGGGTCCATCGGGTGCGTCCGCCAGGGTGACGCGCAGGGCGTACGTCTCGACGTAGTGCACGGTCCGCGACGTCTCGAACGCCAGGTCGCCGATGACGAAGCGCTGCCGATCGGCCAGGTCGCGCCAGTCGAGGGTCGGCGCCAGCTCACCGCTCAGGACCTCGGCCTTGGCCGCTGTCTCGCCGGTGCCGAACACCGGGAACCCGCTGCGACCGAGGTCGTAGGTGTAGGCCACCTCCAACCCGGTCAGGTCCACCCAGTGATCGGGGTGGGCGTGGCTGAGCACGACCCCGTCCAGGGCGGCGAGCGGCACGTGCCGTTGCAGGTTCGCCAGCACGCCCGGTCCGAGGTCGACGACGACCGCCGTCGTGTCTCCTTGAACCAGATAGCCGCTGCAGGCCCCGCCCGGGCCGGGGTAGCTGCCGGACGAGCCGCAGACCGTCAGGCGCAGCACGCCGGGCGGCGGTGGCTCGTTCGTCAGCGCTCCCACCGTCATCTCAGGCATCGTCACCGCCGGATGCGGGCCAGGTCACCGGCTCGACCGTGTCGATCTCGGGTCCGAGCAGCCGACGTCCCAGCTCGCGGAACCAGTCGACGTCACCCGACGAGAACCACCGGTGGGTGGCCCCCCGCGGCGTGCCGCTGAGGGGCGCCACGTGCGAGCTGCCGGAGGCGTCGAGCATCGCCCGCACGCTGAACGCCGTCTCGTCCGCCGACGACACCAGGACGACGTCAGGTCCCAGCACGTCCGAGATGGTCCGGGCGAGGAACGGGTAGTGCGTGCACCCCAGCAGCAAGGCGTCGATCTTGGCGTCGACGAGCGGCGCCAGCAGTCGCTCGGCCAGCACGTGGACCTGGTCGGAGGTCGTGTCCCCCCGCTCGACGAACTCGACGAACCCGGGGCAGGCGGCGCAGGTGAGCTCGACCGTGGCGTCGACGGCGGCGACGGCCTCCTGGTAGGCACCCGACCCGACGGTGCCGACCGTGCCGATCACCCCGATCCGACCGGTGCGGGTGGCCGACACGAGCGACGACGCACCGGGCTCGATCACCCCGACGACCGGCACGTCGACGTCGGCCTGCAGCTCGCCCAATGCCGCCGCCGACGCCGTGTTGCACGCCACGATCACGAGCTTGACGTCGTGCTCGGCCACCAGCCACGAGGTGATCTCGCGGGCGTGGTCGCGCACCTCGGCGAGCGGCTTGGAGCCGTAGGGGTAGCGACCGGTGTCGCCGACGTAGACGAGGTTCTCGCCGGGCAGCAGGTCGATCACCGCGCGGGCCACGGTGAGGCCGCCGAACCCGCTGTCGAACATGCCGATCGGCCGGGGATCCACCCGGGCGAGGGTACCGGGCACCTCAGGGCGCTGCGGGGAGGCAGGCGTCGGCGACGGTGGTGACCATCAGCTCGGCGTAGGCCCGGTTGCCGGTGAGGCTGAGGTGGACGTGGTCGGCAAGGAAGTACTCCGGGTGATCGGCCGACGCCGCCGTCCAGTCCGCGTAGTGGGTGTAGAAGCGCAGCCAGGCGTTGAACCACGCGCCCCACTGGTCGAGCTTCCACGTCGGGGCGTTGGCGTTGACGCCGACCCAGACCACGCACGGCACCACCTGTGCCTCGGCCAGCGCGGTGAAGGCCGCGGACTGGGTGACGCGCCACGCCTCGGCCACGTCGCGTCCGGTGTCGATGTTGAGGCGGGCATCGTTGGAGCCCAGGGCGAAGATGATGGCGTCGAGCTCGCCGGTGGCGACGAGCTCCTGGACCACCGGCACCCGGTCGGCGATCGGTGCGCCGAGCGTGCCGTCGATGGTGACGACGTCCCAGCCGGCGAACCGCAGCTGCCACAGCAACTCCGGCGTGGCGGTGTGCGTCAGCGAGTCACCGACGACGGCGATGCGGGGCCGGTCGACGGGGGCGAGCGTCGTGAAGGTCTGCGTCGGCAACGGGACCGACGTTCCCTGCGACGCCGTCGTGCTGGTGGCGTCGCCCCCGGCGGGCACGCTCGACGACTGTGCTGCCGGCGCCGTGCCGCCCGCGAGCCCCGCGGGAACCGCCGCGGCCGCGCTGTTGGTGCGCTCGGCGCCACCACAACCGACCACGGCCATCGACGCCAGGGCGAGGGCGACGCAGGTGCACAGCGGGGCGAGGGCGGGATGGCGAGGGAGCATGGCGGGGACCCGGCGGTCGAACGCGGGTGACCAGCCTCGCAGTCGTGCCGCCGTCAGGCCAGGCGGAGGAACATCTTCTCGACCTCTTCGAGCGGGTAGCCCTCGGCCTCGGCCCGTTCAGGGTCGTTGATGCAGTAGACGAGGCCGGCCGACACCAACTTGAAGCCGACCTGCTCCAACGCCTTGGTCGCCGCCGAGACCTGGGTGACGATGTCGCGGCACTCGCGACCCTCGTCGAGCATCCGCTCGATGCCGGCGACCTGGCCGGCGATGCGGCGCAGCCGTTTGCGGACGTCTTCGGTGACCTCGTCGGGGAACTCCATGCAGGCACCCTACCAGCTGAGGCGCGATACCCCACCGGGTACACGACCTGCCCCGACCCCGACGCGCGGGCGGGCGAGGTCCCTAGGCTGTGCACCCACGACGGCGCGTCGGGGCGGCGCCCGTCAGGGGGACGCGCGAGCCATGGCCGACGACGTGGAACCGACGGGCGCACGCAGCGACGGCTCGGCGTCGGTCGCGCCCTCGACCGAACGGTTCGAGCGGCGACCGCGGCGCCTGTGGCCGGCGCTCGGCGCGCTGGCGCTGGTGGCCGTGGTCATCGCCGCCGTGGTGCTGATCGGACGATCCGGCGACACGCCGGTCGCCGCGCCGCCGGCGACGACGACCACCACGTCGACGGCGGCGCCGACGACGACCGTGCTCCCGACCACCACATCGACCGCGTTCTTCCGGCCGCCCCCGGCGGCGTGGACCACGACCGCCGTGCCCAAGGGGACGGTGCAGGGCTACATCGCACCGGGCGGGGCCCCGTCGATGATGGTCGCCAACACCTACTACGACATCCCGACGACGCTGCCCGTGCGCGAGGAGCGCGGCGAGTGGATCCGCGTCGGCACCCCGTACCGGCCGAACAGCTCGAGCGCCTGGGTGCGCAAGAGCGACGTCACGCTGGGCATGTCGCCGTGGCACATCGAGATCGACGTCACGCGGGCGAAGCTGCAGCTCTACAAGGAAGGCGTCCTGTTGCTCGACACCCACGTCGGCATCGGCACCGACTACACCCCGACGGCGGTCGGCGACTTCTTCGTCACCCACTTCCAGAACCCGCCGAACGCGGCGTACGGCCCGTTCGTCATGGTCACCTCGGGTCACTCCGAGACGCTGCAGAGCTACGACGGCTTCCCCGACGCCATCATGGCGATCCACGGACCGATCAATTCGGAGTGGGCGTTCGCCGGGGTCGGTGCGCGCATCTCCAACGGCTGCGTGCGCATGAGCGTCGCCGACCAGCAACAGCTCGCCCAGGTCACGCCGGGCTCCCCCGTCACGATCTACGCCTCACCGGCACCGCCGCCGGCACCCGAGCCGGCCCCGGACGATCCGTCCTCCCCCGGCACCACGCCCACGGCCGACGAGCCCGGTGCCGAGGTCGCCGCCGGGCGCTGAGCAGGGTGGCCTTCGTGGGGGTCGTGGCTCAGAAGTAGATGGTCTTCTCGGCCTTGGCGACGACGTCGTCGATGGGGTCGGTCCACGCCCCCGTCGACAGGTACTTCCACCCGCCGTCGGCCGAGACGAAGACCACCACGCCGGCGTCGAGCTTCTCGGCGACCCGGAACGCGCCGGCCGCGGCGGCGCCGGTCGAGATGCCGGCGAAGAAGCCGGCCTCCTCGGCGAGGCGGCGGGTCCACTCGATCGACTCGCGCGGCCGCACGATGCGCTTGCCGTCGAGCAGCTCCGGGCCACCCCACTTCTCGTACACCGGCGGGATGTAACCCTCGTCGAGGTTGCGCAGGCCTTCGACGAGCTCACCGAGCGGCGGCTCGATGGCGAGGACCTGCACGTCGGGGTTGCGCTCCTTGAGGTAGGTGCCCACACCCAGCAACGTGCCCGACGTACCGAGGCCGGCGACGAAGTGGCTGATCTCGGGGACGTCCCGCCAGATCTCCGGACCGGTCGTCTCATAGTGCGCCCGGGGGTTCGCCTCGTTGGCGTACTGATAGAGGAACGCCCACTCGGGATGCTCGTCGGCGAGTTGGCGCGCCACCTTCACTGCCCCGTTCGAGCCCTCGTTGCCCGGCGTGACGATGATCTCGGCACCGAAGACCTCGAGCAGCTGCCGGCGCTCGATCGACACGTTCTCGGGCATGACGATCTTGATCGGGTAGCCCTTGATGCGGGCGATCATGGCCAGGGCGATGCCCGTGTTGCCCGACGACGGCTCGATGATCGTACGCCCGGGCGTGAGGGTGCCGTCGGCCTCGGCCTCGAGCACCATCTGGCGGGCGATGCGGTCCTTGATCGACCCCGCCGGGTTCACGCCTTCGACCTTGACCAGCACCCGGACGTTCGGGTTGGTCCCCAACGAGGAGACGTCGAGCATCGGCGTGTTGCCGATCATGTCGAGGATCGAGGTGTAGATGCTCACGGGGCGGACTCGCGCGGTGTCGGGTTCGAGGATGAGGGCCATGGGGCCTCCCAGCAGCCCGGACCGATCAAAAGCCGACCGAACTGGTAGACAATCGTACTCGCTGGCCCGAACAGCGCCACAGCCCAGGGCATTCCCGACGCGCAACCCCGAATGTTCAGTCGGTCAGGGTGATCGGCTCTTCGGCGATGGTGCCGTCGACGATGCGGTACGACCGCACGACCGGCGCCTCGTCACGCAGCGACACGATCACGTAGTGCCACGACGGATCGGGCGCCTGCGCCACATCGGTGGGTGACGGGTAGGCGTCGGTGTGGGTGTGGCTGTGCACGACGCCGATGATCTCGACGCCGCGATCCTCGGCGTCGCGGTCGGCCCGCAGGTGGTCCCTGGGCTCGATGGTGTAGAGCTTCGAGCTCGCCGCGGCGTTGTGACACGGGTAGAAGCGGTCGGCGACGCCGGTGGCAGCATCGCCCGACAGCAGACCGCACGCCTCGAGCGGCATGCCGTCGTAGGCATGGCCGATCAGCTCGGCGTGCGCACGGCGCGGCAGCGACAACATCGCCGGGAGGCTATCGGGCCGCCACGACGGGCCGGTAGCCTCGCTCCGCCATGTCGAAGAAGGCCGGAGGACGAAAGCAGCACGAGCGCGCCGACGGGTTGACCGTCGTGGCGTCCAACCGCCGCGCCCGCCACGACTACGAGATCCTCGACACGCTCGAGGCCGGCATGGTGCTCAAGGGCGCCGAGGTGAAGTCGTTGCGGACCTCGAAGGTCACGATCGCCGACAGCTATGTCCGCATCGACGATGGCGAGCTGTGGGTGCTGGGCCTGCACGTCGCCCCCTACGAGCACGCCGCCTCGTGGCCGCTCGAACCCGAGCGCAAGCGCAAGCTGCTCGCCCATCGCGACGAGATCGACCGCTGGCAGGCCCGTGCCGACCAGGAGCGACTCACGATCGTCCCGCTCAAGCTGTACTTCCGGGATGGGCGGGCCAAGCTCGAGCTCGGCTTGGCGCGGGGCCGCAAGACGATCGACAAGCGCCAGGCGATCGCTCAACGCACGGCTGATCGAGAGGCCGCCCGGGAGATCGCCCGGGCCCGCCGGCAGCCCGCCGACTGACGCCGTCCGGCGGGCGACGTCGTGCTTCTACTGACGGCCGCACGCGGACGGCTGACGCCGATCAGTACGGCGACTTGCGGGGCAGGATCGCCACGATGATCCAGCCGATGCAGCCGAGTAGGGCGCCCAGCAGCACACCCAGGCCGACGCGGTTCTTGGTCGACCCGATGGCGCCGCCGATGATGGCGCCGACGATCACCCCACCGACGTAGTAGCCGACGTTGAAGCTGGCCCCGTTCGTCTGGGCGAGCACGGCTGCGAGCTGGACCGACATGGCACCCCTCCTGGCTCGATCGTCGACCGACGAGCGACCGGCGGAGCGTATCCCCGGTCCGGGGTGCGGCGTCGGGCCGATATGGTGGAGGGCCACAACGAAGGGGCTGATCGGTTTCGACGACGGGACCGGGAGCCGATTCGTGCGACCCGAGTTGCCTCAGACTCGTTAATCGGGGGCACAACCACAACTGCCAATGATGAGCAGTTCGCCCTCGCCGCCTGATCACTCAGGAGACGAGAGCGAAAATCGCGACCAGCAATGGCACGCGGGGCCTGACCGCTGCAGCCCGGCAACAGAAGCAGCGGTGGACCGCAGGGAGAGACCGCTGACGGCGTGAAAGACCGCTGACCTCAGGGAAAGACCTGACGGCGGGGCCCTCGTGGCCCACCTGACCTGGCAGGCCGGTAGCCGTGAACCGGAGTCGCAGGAACGGTCGTAGCGCGAGCGGTCACCACCTGGCGGACGGGGGTTCGATTCCCCCCAGCTCCACGCTCCATGGTCGACGCGCGTCGCGGCGTCGGTTGCCCGTGCACCCCCTGACCTTCGATGCGTCGGTCGGTAAGGTGCTGCGCCACGGCGGACACCGGAGGCAACCATGGACGCGAACGGCGATCGGATCAGCCAGCTCGAGGCCAGGATCGACGAGCTCGAGGCACGGCTGCGAGCAGCTGAGGGCCAGCGGGAGCAGTCGAGACGCAATGGTCCCGCCCCGGATCAGCGCTCAGTTCCCACCGCCGGTGACCGACCCGGGCCGGACCGGCGGACGATGCTGCGCACTCTCGGTCTCGCCGGAGCCGCTGTTGCGGCCGGAACCGCCGCGGCGGCTACGGCGGCGGCCCCCGCAGCGGCGGCCGACGGCGACGCGGTGCTGCTCGGCGAGACGAACACGCAGGATCTGAGCGAGACCACAACCATCAAGTACACCTCGGCGACCGCGCCGAACGGGGGGAATGTCGTCACGGTCGCCGACACCGACGCGGGACTGGGTTCCTTCTTCCCGGCGTCGTTGGCGGGGTACGCCTTCGGACGGGTGGCCAACGGCGTGTACGGCTACACCGCCGTGGCCGGCGGCCGCGGCGTGGCGGGCGTCACCGACGACCTTGGAGCCACCGGTGTCGGGGTCTACGGGAAGACCGGCGGGACCGATGCCAGCGGAATCGTCGGGGAGAGCACGGCGATGAACGGCTCCGGCGCCGGCGTCAAGGGCACGGCGTCGGGCTACGGCGGCGTCGGCGTGCGCGGCGACTCCACCAACACCGGCGGCACCGGCCCCGGTGTGCTGGGGACGAGCCCGAGCGTGTTCGGGGTCGGCGTGCGGGGCATTGCCACGTCGAGCCTGGGCGACACCTATGGCGTGTGGGGAGCTGCGGTCAGCCCGACGGGAACCGGTGTGATCGGGTGGGCCGACGGCGCCGACGCCACCGGCGTGCGGGGCAAGGCGCTCGGTGCATCGGGAACCGGCGTGGAAGGGATCGGCAACGACACCGGCATCAACGCCTCGTCCGGTCGCACCCAGCTGCACTTGACGGGCGTTCCGGTCGCACCGCTGGGGGCCGGACTTGCCCGCGCTGCCGGCGAGATCGTGTTCGACGCGAACCAGGACCTGTGGGTGTGCGTCGCAGCAGGGACGCCGGGGACCTGGAAACGCATCGCCGGTCCGTCCACCGCTGGTGCGTTCGTCCCGCTGCCGGCGCCGGTGCGGGTGTACGACTCGAGGGTGGGGTTCCTCCCGGCGACGGGTCCGAAAGCGAAGTTGGCGCCGGGCACGCCGCGGGCCGTCGACTGCACGGCGAACTCGAGTGGCGTGCCGGTCGGCGCGTCGGGGGTGCTGGTCAACCTGGTGGCGACGGGGGTCAGCGTCGCCGGCGACATGGCGATCTACAAGGACGGCATCCCCTATCCGGGCACCTCGAACCTCAACTTCGCCGGGGGCCAGACCGTCGCGGTGACGACGTTCTCGGCGTTGAGCGCGTCGGGCAAGGTCGCCGTCCGCTCGAACGTCGGGCCCGAGGTCGTGCTCGACGTCTTGGGCTACTACCAGTAGGCGTCAGCCACCGAGGTAGGGCTCGACCTGGGGCAAGAGCCACTCCCACACCTTGGCGGCGCCCTCCTCGGAGAAGTGCACGCCGTCCACCGAGATGGTGACGCCGTCGATCTCGGTGCGGAACGTCTCCCCGTCCGGGCAGAGGTAGCCGTGCAGGTCGACCAGGGTCGTCGTGTCGGGATGCGCCGCGGCGACGTCGGCGAGCAGGGCGTTCATGGCGTCGACGCGCGCCGCGTCGATCGCCATGGTGTTGGTGTGCTCGGAGTCGGCGGCCTCGGCGTCGAGGCACGGCAGCGTCAACAGCACGACCCGGCCGCCCTCGGCGCTGAGCACGTCGACCATCTGCTCGAGTGCGCCGCGTTCGATGGCCTCCCACTCCGGGCTCGGTGCCACGACGATCCGCTCACCACCCCCGGGGGCCGGTAGTACGTGGTCCTGCACCTCCTGCCCCCAGGCGAGCACGACGGTGACATCCGGATCCAGGTCGCGCATGCGCTGCGCCCACTCCTCTGGCCACGCCATGCACGTCTCGGCGTCGCCCTGGCGGCGGACGTCACCGTTGAGCCGGGCGCCCGGCGTGATGGTGCACCCCGGCTTCGCCGCCGGCAGGAGCGCCGGTCCGCGACCGTCCGGGCCTGCGAGCAGGTTCACGTCGAGGCCGAGCGTCCAGGCCATCGAGTCGCCCGCCACGACGATGACGTCGCGGTTCGGCGGCTTGGCCACGGCCACGTCGGCGCCACCCGGCGCCGGAGCAACCGAGCCTGACACCACCACGAACCCGACGACGATCGCCGCCATCGCCACCCCCGCGGCCACCCGCCGGCGCGTCGTGACCAGGCCACGCGCTCGGATCGGGTACTCGAGCCAGCGGTACGAGGCGTAGGCCACGGCGACGCTCACGCCGATGCGCACGACGTCGAGCGGCCAGCCACCGATGCCGGTGCGCTCCTCGGTGAGGATCAGGAACAGCGGGAAGTGCCAGACGTAGATGCTGTACGACAGGATCCCTGCCGCAACGAACGGCTTCGCCGACAGCGAGTGCCACAGGACCGGCCGGTGCGGCGCGGTCAGCCCCAGGATCGCCATCGCCGTCAGCACGTCGCACAGCAAGAACCCGCCGTAGAAGATGGCGTCGAGGTCGCGCGGCGTGCCGAGGAACAAGATGGCGAGGCCCCCGCACCCCACCGCCGCCAGCACCTCGATCGTGCGATGCGACACCGCTGACCAGTCGACGCGTCGGGCGATGAACGCCGTGGCCATGCCGACGAGTACGGACTGCATGCGGGCGAAAGTGCCGAAGTAGGGGCGGGACTGGTCGCCGGTGCCGCCCATGTTGAGGAAGGTCCGCAGCCAGTCGGGCAGGCTCGCCGGGTCGACGCCGAACGGCCACAGCCCCTCAGCGGTCAGCGCCCCCATCCGGGCCAGGAACGCCATCCACACAGCCGACAGGACGGCGCCGACTGCGGCGACGACCACCCAGCGGCCCTTGTCGGCCGCCCATCGCCGCAGCCCCAGCACGCACACGACCGCCAGCACGGCGTAGAACTGCTCCTCCAACGACAGCGACCAGGTGTGCAGGAACGGCGACGGTGCACCGAACGCCCCGAAGTACGCACGATCACCGACGATGAACCACAGGTTGGACACGTAGGCCAACGCCGAGAGGCCGTCGCCGCGCAGCCCCGTGGTCTCGAAGGCGTTCGGTCCCCACGGGCTCGGCAGCGCAGCCCACACCGCGACGAGCGCCACCAGCCCGTACAGCGCCGGCAGCAAGCGGCGTGCCCGGCGCACCCAGAAGCGACGCAGGTCGATGCGGCCGGTGCGTTCGCGCTCGACGATGAACAGCGAGGTGATCAGGTAGCCGCTGAGCACGAAGAACATCTCGATGGAGAACAGCGGTCCGTCACCGATCCACCCGACGTCGGCGTGCCACAGCAACATGGCCACCACGCCGACGCCCCGCATCCCGTCGAGGGCGGGCTGGTAGGCGATGCGGCGGTGCTCGCGCCCCTCTTCGTCCTGCTCGACCTGACGCAGGCCCGGCAGGGTCATGGCGCGATGCCGGGCTCGGTGTCGGTGACCACCACGGCGCAACCCTAACCAGCGACCCCCGAGCGGTTCGCGAGCCCCGTCCGAGGTCGGTCACAATGTCCCGATGCTTCGACGTTCGCTCCTGCCCGGCGCTGCGCTGGTCGCCGGCCTCGCCCTGACCGCCGTCGCCTGCGGCGGATCGACCGAGACCTCGACGAGCCCCACCACCGCCGCCGGTGCCGACCAGCCGGCCGGCGGCGACGCCCCGGCGTCGACCACATCGACCAGCGAGGCGACGACGACGACCGTCGATCCCGGCTCGCTGCCCCAGACCGAGGACCGACCGTCGTCGGACTCGCCGGCGTTCGAGGCCCGGGTGCAGGCGCTGTGGGACGGCATCGTGGCTGACGACCCCGAGCTGGCGCTGCCGATGTTCTTCCCGCTCGCCGCCTACGAGCAGGTCAAGGACATGTCCGACCCGGCGTCGGACTACGCCAACCGCCTGATGACCCAGTACGCCGGCGACATCCACGCCTACCACGCGCAGCTCGGCGATGACGCCGACAAGGCCACGCTCGTCGGGATGACCGTGCCCGACTACAACACGCAGTGGATCAACCCGGGCATCGAGTACAACGTCATCGGGTACTGGCGGGTGCTGGACTCGACCCTGACCTACGAGGTCGACGGCGTCGAGCAGTCCTTCAACGTGAAGTCGATGATCAGCTGGCGCGGCGAGTGGTACGTCGTGCACCTCATCGCCATCAAGTAGCGAGCGTGCGCCCGTGACCCGATCGACCCGACGGAGCGACCCCACCGTCACGGTCGACGTCGCGCTGTTGACCGTCCGCCACGGTCGCCTCTGCGTGCTGCTGACCGAGCGCGCCGCCGAACCGTTCGCCGGCACCTGGGCGCTCCCTGGGGGCGTCCTCGGCGCCGACGAGGATGCCGACGATGCCGCCCGTCGCGCGCTGAGCGATGCCACCGGCATCGGCGTCGAGCCGTGGCACGTCGAACAGCTGCGCACCTACACCGACCCCGGGCGCGACCCGAGCGGCCGGTCCGTCTCGATCGCCTATGTCGCGTTCGTACCGAACGTCCCCGCCCCCCGCACGACCGCCGACGCCGCGGGCGCACGGTTCTGGCCCGTCGAGGACGTCCTCGACGGCGGTGACGACGCCCCGGCGCTGGCGTTCGACCACGAGCAGATCCTGGCCGACGCCGTCGAGCGGGCCCGAGCCAAGCTCGAGTACACGACGCTGGCCACGGCGTTCGCCGACGAGCCCTTCACGATCGGTGACCTCCGCCGCGTGTACGAGGCGGTGTGGGGGGCGACGTTGCACCCGGGCAACTTCACCCGCAAGGTGCTGTCCACACCCGACTTCGTGGCCCCCACCGGTGGTCACGCCTCACGGGGCCCCGGGCGTCCGGCGCTGCTGTACCGCGCCGGGGACGCCACGGCCCTCAACCCACCCATCACCCGGCCCTCCCCCGGCGACGACGGCATCCCCACCAGCTGACCACAACCGCCGTTCCTCGTTCTGGTGGTGCAACCGGTAGGAATACGAACCTGTCCGTTCTCGGGACATCGTGGACAGTTGATCTCGCGCAACATCGTTGACACCTGACGGCTGGTGGCCTCCGAGTGGGGGCTATGGCCAAAGAGGTGGTCCCGATGGCAGTGAAGGCGACGGCCGCGGCGTATGCGCTCGATGAGGCGGCGCGTGCGGCGATCAACGTGTCGGCGGTGTGCCGCGACGAGGGGGTCTCGCGCGCCGTGTTCTACAAGTACGTGGAGCGGGTTCGACGCGAGGGTCTTGACGGTCTCGAGGAGCGATCCCGGCGGCCGCACGCGTCGCCGCAGCAGACCCCGGTCGGGGTTGAGGACCGGGTGGTGCGGTTGCGTAAAGAGCTCGACGACGCCGGGCTCGATCACGGTGCGACGTCGATCCAGTGGCATCTCGGCCGACAGAGCGGGGCCGCTGAGGTTCCGTCGGTGGCGACGATCCACCGGATCCTGGTCCGCCGGGGCATGGTCAAGCCCGAACCGAACAAGCGTCCCAAGGCGACGTTTCGACGCTTCGAAGCGCCCGCTCCGAACGAGATGTGGCAGATCGACCACACCGACTGGGTGATCGCCACCGGAGTCGTGAAGATCTTCAACATCATCGATGATCACTCGCGGGTGGCGATCCGGTCGAGGGTCGTGCCCGAAGCGACCACCGATGAGGCCTGGGCCACGTTCAGCCAAGGGGCGCAACGCTGGGGACTGCCCGCCGGGACCCTGTCGGACAACGGTCTGTGCTTCTCCGGCAAGCTGCGCGCGTTCGAGGTGTTCTTCGAGGCACAGCTACGAGACGCGGGCGTCCGCCCGATCACGAGCCGGCCGTGGCATCCCCAGACCGCCGGCAAGGTCGAACGGTTCCAACAGACCGAAAAGAAGTGGCTCCGCAAGCGCCGGCGGCTCCACGCCACCATCGATGAGCTCCAGGTCGACCTCGATGAGTTCACCCGGATCTACAACACCGACCGACCACACCAAGGCATCGGCCGACAGGTCCCGATCCAACGCTGGCGAGCAACACCAGCGGCAGGGCCCGCCAGCGGACCGCTCGCGCATCCGGACTGGTCATCGAAGCACCTGACCGTCACCGTCGACGCCGCCGGCTGCGTGCAAGCCGACAACTTCAAGATCCACATCGGCATCGAGCACCACGCCCGACGCGCCCTCGTGATCATCGACAAGACCCGAGCCAACGTGTTCATCAACGGAGACCTCGTCCGCCACCTCGAACTCGACCGCACCCGCACCTACCAGCCATCCGGCCGACGCCGCGGCGGACCCCGCAAACCCCGCCTACGATCCTGAGTGTCCACGATGTCTCGCGACATAAGTGTCAACGATGTTGCGCGACAGAACAGGTAGGAATACGAACCGGGTGCCCTACCAGAACGAGTGTGGAGCGGCGTCGCGCGGCCTTACGGGGTGGACGTGCTCGAGGTCGGCGCCGCTGTGGTCGTCGTCGTCGGGCGTGTCGTCGTCGTGGTGGGACGAGCGGTCGACGTCGTGGTCGGACGCTCCGTCGTGGTCGTGGACGACGACGTGCTGGTCGTCGAGGCCGAGGTGGTCGTGGTGCCGCCCGAGCCGTCGCCGTCCGAGCGGACGATGATGAACACCACAGCGGCAGCGAGCAGGATCGCCAAGGTCAGCAACACGGCGATGGTGGCGGTGGATCCGGTCCCGGACTTGGCCGGGCGGACCGCACCGGGCACGGCGGCCGCCGTGCGCTTGGTCCAGGCCTGGCCGTCCCAGAACCGCACCCGGTCGGGCTCCTCGGGGTCGGGGTACCAGGCCGGCGCCGGATTGTCGCCGGCGGGGCGCGCCTTGTGGGTCCAGCGTTTCCCGTCCCACTGGCGCAGCAGCTCGCGGTGCACCGGGTCGGGGTACCAGCCGGCAGCGGCGTCGATGGCTTCGGGCCGGGCGTCGGGCGTCCACGACGTGCCGTCCCAGTAGCGCAGCAGGCCCTGCTGGACGGGATGCGCGTACCAGCCTGCCGCGCCGCCACCAGCGGGTCGGGTGCGATCGACGTACTGCATGCCGTCCCAGAAGCGCTCGAGCCCCGGGCGCCCGGTCGGATCGGGGAACCAGCCCGCTTGTCCGTGCACGGGCTGGGGGTGGTAGGGATCGCTCACGGTCGTCGTCCTCCGGCGTCGATGACGCCACCAGCATGGCTCGCGCGCACCGCGCCGGGGCGGAGCGGACCGTCGCCACGGAGGTGCTTGCGGTAGCTCCTCCACCTCGGCGGCATGGCCTCCAATGCTCTTGGCTGTTGCCGGAAACACCGCCAGCGAGGTCCAAACAGAAAGGGCCGAAACCGCGCGGGAGGTCGTTGACAACACCCAGATGGCACGGACATACTGCTGTCACCACACCAACACCCTCCGGCCCTTCTGGGCCGGGGAACCCACCCAGTGGACCACCGCCCCATCCCACACCCGGGGCGGTGGTCTCGTTTTCGGCCAAGTGCGAAGGTGGAGCCGTGGTCCAGCCCGCTCCCCCGTCGACCCGCTTCGGCACCGCCGGTCTCGTGGCGCACGAGCTGCACTTCCGTGCCATGGGCACCGACGCGCAGATCGTGGTCGTCGGCGCCGAGGCCGAGCTCGCCATCTGGGCGTCTGATCGCGTCGCCGCGCTCGAGGCGTTGTGGACGCGCTTCGCTCCCAGCGAGCTCGGCGCCTTGGCCGATCGGCCCGATGTCGACGTGCCCGTCAGCGACGAGGTGTTCCGGCTCGTCGAGGCGTCGTGCACGGCGTGGCGCGCCACCGATGGCGCGTTCGACCCGACGGTGCTCGCCGCCGTCGCCGCCCTCGGCTACGACCGCACGTTCGACGAGGTCGTCGATCGAGACAACCCGGCCATGCCTGACGATCCGACCGAGGTGCCCGGCCTCGCCGGCGTCGTGCTCGACGCGGACCGGAGGACCGTGCGTCTGCCGGCCGGCGTCGCCATCGACCCCGGCGGGATCGGCAAGGGCCTCGCCGCCGACCTCATCACCGACGAAGTCGTCGCCCGCGGCGCAGCCGGCGTGCTGGTCAACCTCGGCGGTGACTGCCGCGTCGCCGGAACGTCACCGGACGAGAGCGGGTGGACGTTCGGGGTCGAAGATCCCTTCGCGCCCGACGACGACCTGGCTGTCCTCTCGGTGCGCGACGGCGGCGTCGCCACCTCGAGCACCCGGCGGCGTCGCTGGCGACGGGGAGGCGAAGAGGTGCATCACCTCATCGATCCGGCGACCGGACGACCCACCGCGTCGGGTGTGCGGTCGGCGACCGTGGTCGCCGGCGCCGCGTGGTGGGCCGAGGCGGAGGCCAAGATGCTCGTCGTCTCCGGTGTGGCCGGACTCGGCCGGTTGCGCGAGGCGTCGGCCATCGTGGTCGGTGACGACGGCTCGGTCCATGCGACCGACGACCTCGCCGACGCCGTGCGCGACGCCTGAGGCGCCAGCGCCGTCCGCCGGCGTCGTGCCAGCCGGGCCCGGGCACCCGGCACCGCGGCCTGGGCGATGCGCAACAGCACCATCATCGTCAGCAGCACCGTCGTGCCGATCACCGTCCAGGCCAACGCCGGCTCCTGGAGGTCGCTACCCGCGGTCACGGCGTGCACCGACGCCGTCCAGAAGAGCACCAGGCTGAGCAGGTGGATGCCGCGCCACACCCGACGCGACAGCCGCGACCGGACGAGCGAGGTGAGGGTGACCGCAGCGAGCAGGTACATGGCGGCGATCCCCCACGCCACGGCGACCGGGTTCCAACTGGACGCGCCGGGCACGAGGAGGTCGACGACGTCGAACGTGACGTAGTCGTCGAGCACCAGACTCACCAGGTGGAGCAGGACCATGGCCACGGTCGTCCCCGCTAGCCAGTTGTGGAGGCGGCGTGCTCGATCGCCGCCGGCGAGGCCGGTCGACATGGCCAGACCGACCACGATCGAGGCGGCAGCGGCCGCCCACGCCACGACGCCGGTCGTGCGGGCGACGTACCACCACAGCTGTGCAGGCATCAGCTCGCTCCCGTCCGTGCTTGGGTCTGGGTGCGCGACTGCGTCCTGGAGCTCGACCCAGAGGAGCTCGTCGTAGACGACGCGGCGCTGGTCGAGGTCGACGAGGTGCTGGTAGCGCTCGACGAGCTCGACCGGCTCGGCACCGACGACGTCGTGGTCGCGCCGTCCGCCGAGCTCGTCGTCGTCGATGGGGAGGCGTTCGACGACGAGCTCGTGGCGGCACCGTCGGCGGAGGTGGTCGCAACGGCATCTGCCGCTGCCTCGTGGCCGGCGGAGAGGTGGGTGGCGGTGAGACCGACGAGGCTCGATGCACCGACCACGGTCACGGCAGCGAGGCCGGACAGGGCCTTGCGTCGCGCCGGGGAGATCGTGCGGGACGTCCGGGTCTTCGCTTCCATGCACGCCATCGTGCGGGGCGAACCTGAGAATCGGGTGAGGGTTGGGTAACGCTTCGCCCAGAGTTCGGCGTTCAGTGCAGCGCGCGGCCGATGAGCATCGTGTGGGGATAGAGGTAGCCGGCGCCGAGCGGCGCCACCTCGGTGACCAGGCCGCGTGCCTCGAGCACGGGCGCCAGCCGATCGACCGGCTCGATGTCCGGCGATCCCCCTTCGGTGATGCCGAGCATCCCGGTGGCGAGCCGCTCCTGTGCGCCGGTCAGCGCCAGCTTCCACGCCGGCCGGTCACCCATCTCCTTGACGATGAGCGTCCCGCCCGGCGCCAACCGATCGGCACAGGCGCCCACGATCGCCTCCTTGGTCGCCGTGTCCATCAGGTAGATGACGTCGACGATGACGACGGCGTCGAAGGGACCGTCGGGCGGGCCGTCAGCCGCCGAGCGATGCTCGAAGGTCACGTCCAGCGGGCGCATCGGCGCCGTGGCCGCTAACCGTTCCGCGGCCGCGCGCGCCATCGGGATCTTGTGGGCGTCGATGTCCACGCCGAGCACCTTCCGGTGCGGGCTGGTCCGGGCCAGGTGCAGGCTGCACAAGCCGTGGCCGCAGCCGAGCTCCAGCACGCGCCCGGCGCGCGGCACCGCCGCCTCGATGGCCTCGAACGGGCACGACGCCCAGCGGTACCAGACGTGGAAGCGGTCGCTGAGCGGGGCGTCGGCAAAGGCGCCGACCACGGCGCGGGCGACGGGGCTGCGGGCGGGCTTCATGGATGGACCTGCGCCAGGTCGGCGAACGGGCCGAGGCGGTACCCCGCCTGTTCGACGCCGGCGCGCGCCGCCGGCGCGCACAGCGCCTCGAGCTCTTCGGCCCAGTGGTAGCCCCACGCATAGCGGGCGAGGTCGGGATCGTCGGGAGAGCCCGGGTGTGCCGCCAACTCGGCGCTGCGCGCCCCGTCGGCTGCCGCGGCGGCCAAGCTGCGCAGCGAGGCGTCGAGGGTGGGCGCCGTCATCGAGCCCGCTTCGTCGAGACCGACGGTGGCGTCGGGTACGCCCCACCCCCGCCGGCGGGCCTTGGACGCCAGGCGAGCGCCCAGCGTCGACACCGTCAGCCCGACGATCGAACGGGCCGAGGAGCGCGTGACCCGCACTGCGCGCACCCCGCGGGCGTCGCCGAGCTCGAGCACGACGTCGCGCACCATCGGCCACAGGTGCACGTTCTGATGGGTGTCGAGGTGATCGAGACGACGGTCGCCCAGCAGGTCGTCGAGGCGATCGAGCTGCGCCGAGAACTCCCGACGCAGGTCGTCGGGGTCGACGGCGCGACGAGCACACCGGGGCAGGAACTGCCGCCAGCTCATGGCGAAGTTGCCGCGCGCGTCCACCAGCGTCGGGATCTCGCGGGCCGACAGGATCGGCGGATCCTCCCCCACCACGGCGAGGTGTCCGCCGAGCCCGAGCTGTGGCACATCGTCGAGCCATGGGACGGCCTGTTCGATGGCGGGACCGACGGCCAGCAGCGACGTCGACGTGATGATCCCGTCGGTCGTCCCCCGACAGATGGCACGGGACACGCCGGACGTGAGCCCGTAGTCGTCGGCGTTCACGATCAGCAGCGGTCGGTCGTCGGCCTCAGCCACCCATGCCCCCCGTCGGCGACGCCCGCAAGGCCTCCACCTCGGCGCGCGGGAGTGCCTCGACCGCCAGGAGCTCGGTGCGCAATGCCTGCAGCTCACGCAGGATCCCGACGATGACGCTCCCCGACGACAGCGTCGACACACCTCGGCTGCGCGGGAAGTAGTCGACGCCGAACTGCAACAGCTCGAACCCGCGCCGCTGTGCCCGCGCCAGGAGCTCGACGTCGATGAACGACCCCTCAGAACGCAGATCGACCTGGTCGAGCACGCACCGGCGCAGCAGCTTGCCGGCGAAATTCACATCCCGCACCCGAAGGCCGAGCATGGCCTGGATCATCGAGTTGTACACGTACGAGTACACGAGGCGGCGTGGCCCCTCACCGGTGCGGTCGAAGCGGTACATCGAGATGATGTCCACCTCGTACTCGTCGAGCAGGCGCACCGCCCGCTCGACCACGGTGAGATCGAAGGGCAGGTCGGCGTCGGTGTAGAGCACCAGCTCGCCTCGTGCCGCAGCGAAACCGGTGCGGATCGACCCCCCGAGCCCTCGGTTGCGCTCGTGGTGCACCGGGCGCACCCGCGGGTCGTCCTCGGCCAGCCCGTCAAGCAGCACGCCCGTGCGATCGGTCGACGCGTCGTCGACGATCACCATCTCGAAGTCGCCGAGCCAGCCCGATGCCACCAAGTGCTCGCCCGCCGTGCGCATGGCACGCACCGTGCGCTCGAGCATCTCCTCCTCGTTCCACGCCGGGACGACGAAGCTCAGGTCACGAAAGGTCGGTGTGCTCACGCGACGTAGTACCCCCGGGCGAACGCAGCCGTGAACCACAACAACATCCCGCCGGTCGCGACGAGCCAGGCGGCGCGCAGCTTCGGACGGTCGGCGAGAAGCTGCGCGCCGACCGCCAACGCCGGGAACGCCGCCATGGCGTAACGCCCCGCACCCTGGAAGTCCTTGGTTCCGATGACGGGGATCATGATCGCGACGAACGTGTACGCGCCATACCCCCAGCCGAGCCGCTTGACGATGAGCGGCACCAACACGAGCGCCGCCAACACCAGGGTTCCTTGCACCATCAGTCCCAGGGCGTACTGCAAACGCACGCCGTCGACCGGCGAGCCGTCGCCGTCGGGCCACAGCATCGCCAGGTACTCCGGCACGCGTTTGACGTGCTGGAGGAACAGGATCTTGAACCAGGTCTTGGGTCCCGACGGCTGGTCCCAGCCGGGTGACGACTGCGTGGTCGAGAACGCGACCGGGTCGCCGAAGCTCGCGCCGAGGTACGCCATCCACACCGCGAGGCCGAGCCCCGACAGCAACACACCCGCGTCGCGCGGCATCAGGCGCCGAAGCCCGCCGCGACGGACGACGACCAGCACGACGAGCCCGACGAGCACGGCGACCCCTACCGGGCGCGCCGCCGTCGCGACCATGCCGGCGAGCCCGGCCAGCACCGGCCGGTCGCGCTCGAGCAGCCAGAAGGCGCCGATGGTGGCGCAGATGTAGAGGGCATCCGCATAGACGGCACCGAACAGGTACCAGGCGTACGGCCACAGCACGAGCATGAGCACGGCCGTGCGGGCCGCACGCTCGCCGATGCGGTCGCGCGCCCACGAGGCGAACAGCAGCACGGCGCCGAAGCCGCACGCGAATGTGATCAGCGACCCGGCGACGCGCAGGTCGAGGCCGGTGGCATGAACCGCCCGCATCACCATCGGGTACGCCGGGAAGAACGCAACCGGGCTCTGCTGCCCCTCGACGTACCAGTACCCGTCGTCGGCGATCAGCTGGTACCAGTTGGCGTCCCACCAGGCCCAGCCGCCGAGCAACCACGAGCCGGGAAAGCCTTCCGCCTTCGGCACCGCCTCGGAGAAATGCTCGAAGAGGTGGAACACCACGGCGTTGACGGTGAAGAGGACCGCGGCGACGCCCAGGTACGCACGTGCGGCATAGGCCACGATCCCGACGCGGTGGGTAGACGCCGGATCGTCCCCGTCGGCGGCGTCCGATGCCGCGGCGACGCCGACGTCCGCCACCCCGTCGGCACGCCCGTCTGCTGCTCGAGAACCGGCCACTGGCGGGACAACGTACACGGCGCCTTCCGCCCACCCGAGTACCGCAGGGCATGGCCGAAGGGCCGCCGCTAGCCTTGCCAGTACGGCGACGTTGTCGGAAGGTGTGGTACGTGGCACGGCGGAACGGACGCAGGCAACTTCTTGTTGCACCAGGGCTGGTGGCGCTGTCCCTGGTCGCGACGACGACCGGCGGGATGATCGCCGCGCCGCCCGCCGCAGCCCTCACCTCCATCACCGTCACCACCACCGACGACGTGATCGACGGAAGCGACGGCCTCGTGTCACTGCGCGAAGCCGTCGACATCGCCAACACCACCAACGACGACACCACCATCGTCCTCGCCACCAACGCCACCTATGCACTGAGCCTGTGCGACACCGAAGGCACCGGCCTGGCCGCCAACGCGACCGGCGACCTCGACCTGGTGCGCAACGACAGCGGGGCCTACCTGGTCACCATCCACGGCAACGGCGCCACCATCGACCAAACCTGCCTTGACCAGCCCCACGTCGACGACCATCGACCAGGACCGGTGTCGACCTTCGTGCTCAGCGACGTCACGCTCACCGGCGCCGTGGTCAACGGCGATGCCACCGCCGTCGTCACGGAGGCGGCGTTGACCCTCGATGGCGCGACCATCTCCGACAACGATTCGATGTGGCGTGATCAGCACTCGACCGCTGTCCTCGCCCGCGGTTCGGGCGCCCTCACCGTCACCGACTCGACCATCGCCAACACCGAGCAAGGCGCCGCCATCGTCGACGAGGGCGACACCGGCGCCTTCACCATCACCAACTCCTCGATCACCGGCAACGGCGGCAACGGCGAAGTGGCGGCGATCTCGGCGTTCAGCCGCCCGCTCACCATCACCAACTCTGTCGTCACCGACAACTACGACCCGGACACGAACATCCCGACGGGACCTGGCACCGATCCGGATATCGGCAACGTCGAGAGCGAGTTCGGCGCCATCGCCGGCGACGACATCACCCTCATCGGCGTCGACGTCGAGCGGAACGCAGCTGCCTACGGCGGCGGACTGTACGCACGCATCGCCCGCATCTCCGATTCGTCCTTCGTGCACAACGGCGCCTTCCTCGGCGGAGGAGCACACGTCGGATGGGCCGAGATCTCGGACTCGTCGTTCATCGAGAACTCCGGTGGCCTCCTGGGCGGCGGGCTCCATCTCCAGCCGTGTGCAGGTGGCGGCTGCCCGAGCGTCGCTACGTCGATCACGTCGACCACGTTCGACGGCAACCTCGCCTCGTCCGGCGGCGGGCTCAGCATGGAGCCGCACACCGCTCCGGGGCACACGGGCCTCGACATCGACCGGTCCACGTTCTCCCGAAACCGCAGCTACGGCGGTGCCGGCATTCAGCTCGATGAGGTCACGACTCCCGTGACCATCGAGGCGTCGACGATCGCCGGCAACCTGCCCGGCGTGTTCCTCGGCCCGATCTCGTCCGAACCCCAGGCCGAACTCGCAACGACGGTCTACTCCGGGCCGGGCCTGACACCGCTGTCGATCTCGAGCTCGGTGGTCGCGGCAACGGAGCCAGGTATGAACGGCTGCGTGTGGGAATCGGGTGTGCCGGTGTCGGGTGGGCACAACTTCGCGTCGGATGGGTCGTGTGGGTTCGGTGACGGCACGGACGTGAACTCGGGTGGTGACCCGCTGTTGGGTGCGTTGGCCGACAACGCCGGCGACACCGACACGATGCTGCCCGCTGCCGGGTCGCCGCTGATCGACGCCATTCCGTCCGCCACGCCCGGTTGCGCCGGTGCCACCGCACAGAACGCCCTCGCCCTGCCCCAAGGCCTCGGTTGCGACATCGGCGCCGCCGAACGACCGTCGAGCGCCGTGCTGGCCGGACACGTCACCTCCACCCACGACGGCACACCCCTCGCCGGGATCGAGGTGCGCGTCCGCACCGCCACCAACACCTACGCCGCCGCCGCCACGACCGCACCCGACGGCACCTGGACCGTCACCGGCCTCCCCGCCGGCACCTACAAGGTGCTGTTCCGCGACCCCGCCGGCGACTATCAACAGACCTTCAACGGCAACGCCAAGCAGTTCGCCACCGCACCCGCCATCGCCACCACCGCCACCCACACGACCCGCGTCGACCAACCCCTCGCCGCAGCCAACACCATGACCGGCGCCATCACCGCCTCGGTGACCGGCGCCCC
>CAZYKR010000009.1:0-35316 GCA_964648005.1 uncultured Iamiaceae bacterium | reverse complement strand
TCGGGCGCGTCGTCGACCAGTTCCAGACGAGGCGCCTCGTGAGGCGCGTCGCCTCCGGCGGCCCAGGCGACGAGGTGATGCAGCAGCGCCTGCACCGTCTCCTTGTGCGGGCCCGTGTTGATCGACTCGCAACCGAGCAGGCTGCCGATCGACGGGTCGCGCGGGCCGCCGAGCATCGACCGCAGCGTCTGGGCGTCGGCGTGCGCCGTTCCGGCGACCTCCCACGTGCGGATGCGGTCGGTGTCGGGCTGGCGGGCGTTGGCGTAGCCGAGCAACGTCAGGTCGGTCTCGGCCTCGTACATCGCCACTGGGACATCGAGGTCGGTGCGGATGTGCACCCCCTGTGAGAGCGCGGCGGCCGGATCCTGCGTCTCGGTCGCGCCGAGGAAGTCGCCGTCCATTGGCGCCGCCGACGCAGCGCGGCTGTGGATCAGGAAGCCGTCGAAGGCCGGCGACACCGGGTGCACGGCGTTGACGAGCGTGGTGAGGAACATCGCCGACTGCGACTCGCCGACGCCGATGACCTGGGTCGGGTCGAGGTCGCCCATCAGGAGTTCGGGCGTCTCGGCAGCCGCCCGTCCGACCTGGGTGAAGATGTCGAAGGCGTAGGCGTCGCCCGGATGGGTGAGGGTGCCGTAGCGCTCGGGGTCGATGTTCTTCAGGCCGGAGGTGTCGGTCGAGGTGCCGGCGTCGGCGGCCGCCTCGGGGTCGACGTTCACCTCGAGGATCGTGTCGCCGCCCTCGACGCCCTGCGCCTGGGTGCTGACGCCGATGTAGACGTGCCCCTCGCGCCCGATCTCCTCCGAGTTGTAGCCCCAGTCCGGTGCTGCCTCGATGGCGCTGACGTTGAACCACTCGACGACCACGGTGCCGCTGAAGTCGGCGGGATCGGTGGGCCGGCGGACGATCGCCCGGGTGCGGTACTCGGCCTCCTCGGACGGCTCGACGGTCCAGAACCCGTCGTCGGGCGTCTCGACCGCCGCGTACGCGGTGGCGGTGCCGCCGATCAGGTACTCCTGCTGCTCGTACCCGGCGGGCAACGGTGCCGCCGGCTGCGGCAGCACGATGCCCTTGCCTTCGACGGGCGTGGCGACGATCTCCGACGGCACGCGTCCGTCGTCGGTGCCGATGGGCGCCGAACCTTTTGTGGCGACTCCCGTCGACCCGCCCGAGCTGACCGGCCCGGAGGCGGACGACGACGACCCATCGTCGGACGACGACGCATCGCCGGAGGACGCGCAGGCGCCGGCGAGGAGCGCCACGGCGACGATGCCGCCGGCCAACCCGACAGCGGTCGTGGCGCCGCGACGGTGGGCGCGGCGTGGTGATGGACGCATGAGATCCCCCCGGATGTGCTGCCCGGGGACGGTAGCCGCGGCTGCACGTGAACTGAGTAGCGTGCATCAGCATCGTCGTGACGCTGCCCTGCCGAGCAGCGACGTCACCACCCGAGGAGGTCCGACGTGTCACCGTTCGATGCCGAGTACGAGCCGAGCCCGTGGGAGCCGATCGCCGAGGAGGTGGCGCGCTACGAACGATCGGGCGGCTCCGAGGCGAGCGATCTGGTAGGTGACGAGTGGATCATCCTGTGGACGGTGGGTGCGCAGTCGGGCAAGGTCCGCAAGACACCGCTGGTGCGGGTGGCCGACGGCGACGGCAATTACGCCGTCGTCGGTTCGATGGGCGGTGCACCGACGCATCCGCAGTGGGTGCACAACGTGCGGGCGCAGCCGGTGGCCCGGTTGCAGGACGGCGCCGAGGTGCGCGACTTCGCCGTGCGTGAGGTCGACGGCGAGGAGAAGGCGGCGTGGTGGGCGCGCGCCGTGGCTGTGTGGCCCGACTACGACGCCTACCAGGCCGGCACCGACCGGGTCATCCCCCTGTTCGTCCTCGAGCCCGCGACCTGAGCAGCAACGGCCACCCTCGTTCTGGTAGTGAAACCGCGCCAGAAACCGACCGGTTGCACTACCAGAATGCAGAGTTGTGACCGACTCCGACGCTGATCGCTCACCCGTCGCCCTCGTCACCGGGGCCAACCACGGCATCGGTGCGGCCGTGGCTCGCGGGCTGGCCGCAGCGGGCTGCGATGTGGTGGTGACGTTCCTGCGCTTCCCCGCCGAGGCGACGCCGCCGTCGCTGCCCGCCGTCTACGGGACCCAGCGTGCCGCCGACGCGTCCGAGGTCGTGGCAGCGATCGAGGCGACGGGCAGGCGGGCGCTGGCGATCGAGGCGGACCTCGCCGACCCGGACGTGATCCCGTCGCTGTTCGACGCGGCCGAGGCGTCGCTCGGTCCGGTCGCCGTTCTGGTGCACAACGCCTCGGGGTGGCGCCGGGACACGTTCGCGCCGCTCACGGAACCCGACGGGGTCGCCGCGGACGCTGACGTGGACGACGGCAGCCGGGATCGCCCGGTGACGGCGGCCTCGGCGGACGCGCAGCTCCTCGTCGACGCGCGGGCGGGGGCGCTGCTGCTGGCCGAGTTCATCGATCGACACCGACGTCGGGGCGCCGACTGGGGTCGCATCGTCACGATGACCTCGGGAACGGGCGGCGGCTATCCCGGTCAGGTCTCGTACGGCGCAGCCAAGGCGGCGCTGATCTCCTACACGTTGTCGGCGGCAGCGGAGATGGCGGACGACGGCGTGTGTGCCAACGTCGTGTACCCGCCGGTCACCGACACGGGCTGGATCACCGACGACGTCCGGGCCTTCGTCGCCGGTGACCATGAGCACCACCACATCGCCACGCCCGACGAGGTGGCCGACACCGTCGTGTGGCTCTGCACGCAGGCCAACCACCTGGTCAACGGCAACGTCATCCGCCTCCGCTGAGTTGCCGCCCGTCGGCCGGACAGCGCCGAATCGAGTGTGCAGATTCGGTGCATTTCGAGCGCGATCTGCACACTCGATCGCCGCGCGACCGGCACGGTCGGGAACCGATCGGGCGTCTCGGGGATCCTTGCGGGTGTGCAGCGTGGTGAGGCAACGATGACCGAGGCGGAGCTCCGCCGATCGGACGCGGCGTCGACTCGCGCCGACTTCGACGCCGTGTACCAGTCGAGCTACGCCGACATGGTGCGCCTCGCCTGGTCGATGGTGGATCGCCGGGACCTCGCCGAGGAGGTCGTGCAGGATGCGTTCGCCGCCCTCTACCGCCGGTTCGACACGGTCGAGCAGCCGATGGCGTACGTGCGGGTGTGCGTCCTCAACAACTGCCGGAAGGTGTTGCGCCGTCGTCGGTTGGCTCGCCGCCAACCCGACCCGGTCGAGACGGCCGTCGAGGCGGAGCACGATCACCTCTTCGACGTGCTGCGCAGCCTGCCGGCCCGCCAGCGCGAGGTCGTCGTCCTGCGGTATCAGCTCGGCATGTCCGATGCCGAGATCGCCGAGGCCCTCGGCATCCCGTTGGGCTCGGTCAAGTCCGCCCTCAGCCGGGCCAAGGATCGACTGCGAGAGGAGCTGTCGTCATGAGCGACCACGATGTGCTTGACCGCGAGCTGCGGGAGCGGTACGCCAGGCTGACGGCGGCGCGGCCCGACGTCGCCGCCCCGCCCACCTCGACCATCGTCGAGCGCGCCGCCCGCCAGGCGCGCCGCAGCGCCCTCGCCCGAGGTGCGACGACGGCAGCGGTGCTGGTCGTCATCGTCGTCGGCGCCGTGCTGGCGCTGCGCGGCGACGCCACCCAGGACCAGCTCCTCACGGCCGAACCACCGACGACCGTCACCGAGCCGTCGACCTCGCCGGCATCCGTGGTGCCCACCGCGTCCACCCTCGGCGGCGCGCCGACGGTGCCGCCGGTCTGGTGGGGGTTCGATCCCGCGATGCTCGACCGGGCCCGCCTGTGGTCGTCGGTGATCGTCGACGGTCCGCCGCAGGACGACCAGGCCCGATTCGTCCTCGAGCTGCGCCGCTCCGATGAGTGGCGGTCCGCCCCGGCGATGGCGGTGGTGCTCAGCGACGAGCCCTTGGACGAGGCGGCGGCCGCCGATCCGACCAAGCGCGCCGCCGTCGCCACCGAGATCGCCGGGAGGCCGGCCGTGCGGCGGGGGAGCAGCGAACCGACGGGCCATCGCGAGACGGTGGTCCAGATCGAGACCGGAGGCACCCTGGCCTTCACGACCGTCGGCGCCACCGACGACGACATCGCCGCCGTCGTCGACGCCCTGGCCGTGATCGACGGTGGAGCCAGCTTCCCCGCCGACGGTGTAGCCGGCTGGCAGGCCGTCTCGGCGACGCCGCTCACCGGCGTCCGCAGCCATCGAACCACGATGACCTACCGGATGCCGGTGGCCGACGAGCGGGACCTGGCGTCGATGCGCTCCGTCGTGGCCGTCGACGACCCGGTGCTCGTGGCAACCGGCACGATCGAACAGCTCGCGGGCATCGACGCCGAGCCTATGGACGTCGGCGACGTCGCCGGGCTCCGGACCGGCGGTGGCCTGATGTGGCGCAACGGCGGCGCGCTCTACCGCGTGCAGCTGCCAACACCCGACGACGCCTCGGTGCTGGCGCCCGCGCTGGGTCGCGTCGGCACGACGGACGTGGAGCGACTCGTCGTGCATCGGGCAAGCGTCGACGCGTGGCCGACGGGCCAGATGGACCAACCGACCATGGCGATCGACGACGAGACCGCACGAAAGCTGGCCGTCCTCGAGGGAGCGTTGCCCGCCGGGTTCGCCGTGTGGGAGGGCGACCCGCCCGCGCCGATCGACCAAGGCGTTGCTCGCCGATACCGCAGCGACGGCGCTGACGCCTGGATCAGCCTGACGCTGGTGCACTCCACGGAGGGTCCGCCGTCGGCCGACGGCGAGGTCGGCGCCGGCCCGATCCTCGAACGGGACCTCGGCTGGAGCACCATCGTCAGCTGGCAGGCGCCATCGGGTTGGTCGTATGTCCTGTCGGTCGACGCCAAGGACCCGTCGGTCGAGGCAGCCTTCGACCCGGACCAGATGCGCACGCTCCTCGAACGGATCGACGCCGCCTGACGACGTCGGTCTGACGAGCCGATGTGCCCGGGCATCGAGTCGGCAGATTCGGTGCGTATCGAGCGCGATCTGCCGGCTCGATCGCTCTCCCAGCCGACCGGCTCAGGCGGCGGTGCAGGGAGGGGTCGGTGCCCGACCCGTCGGGACCGTCCCGGGTTGTGGCGATGGCGGATCGATGTCCGGTGCCGGCCGGGGCGTCGTGCCTGGCAGGGGTGTCGGCGGGTCGATGTCGGGCGCCGGGATGTCGGGCGCCGGGATGTCCGGCTGTGGGACGACGGGGGTGTGCGTCGGGTCCGGTTCGGGGATGACCGGCGTCTGGGTGGGGTCTGGACCGGGGATCGGGGTGGTCAGGGGCACGGCCCCGCCGACGACCCGGAGCGCGGGCCGCCCAGCGTGGTCACCCGTCGTGCGGCGGCGAATCACGCGTCCTCACCGCTGACGGTCCGGGCCTCGTCGCTGACGGTCTGGGCTTCGTCGTGCCCGATGCGCACGCCGTCGTCATCGGTTGCGACGATGTCTCCGGGGGGCTTGCCGACGTCGGTGAGGTCGTGGTCCCATCCCTCGTGTCGCGCGCGCTCGACGGCGTCGCGCTCGGCCTCGCCCTCGTCGCGATTCGGATCGCTGTCGGCGACCTCGGCCAGCTTCTCGCCGACCCGGGACACGGGCGGGCGGTCGGCAGCCGACGGTTGTCGTTCGGATGCTCCGGCCATGATCAGTCCTCCGTGGTTGATGCGGATACGTCTGCTGACGCCAGCTGGGTCGACCAGCGGCGGGCGTCGTCGAAGAAGGCAGCGTTGGCGGCCCAGCGCCAGCGAGCGCCGCGCAGCAGGCCTTCGGCCCAGGCGGGGTCGGCGGCGAGTGGGCGTACGACACGTTCCAACCAGTCCTTGCCGTGGCGGGGATCGGTCTCGGCGTGCACCGCGTAGAAGCGCTCGGCCTCCGGCGGAGCGTCGATGCGCTGCAACGCCCGTACGACACGGCGGCAGCGCGGCCCGGCTTGGAGCTCGATCAGACCGAGCACGCCGAGCAGCTCCGGCTGGCGTGCCCGGCAGGTGGCGAGCGCGCTGCAGAGCAGCGTCCGGCGCAGGACGGCGATGGGCAGGTCGGCCCGAGCCGGGGACCGCAGGTCGAGCGCGTCGAGCATCCGGCGATGCAGCGTCCGGTGCACCCCGTCGAGATCACCGTCCCCGAGCTCGTCCCAGTAGTTCGTGGCGGCTTCGAGCTTGGGCAGACCGGTGAGTCCCACCTGGGCGATGGCGACGAGGTCGTCGAAGCTGTCGTCCGGACCACCCTCGAGTGCGAGGAACGCCCGCACCTGCGCCGGGCTCGCGTCCTCGGCGAGCCAGTCGTAGACCGGGGGGACCAGGTCGTCGGCGGCGAGGGCACGCATGGCGTCGACGGTGGTGGCCGCGGTCAGGCCTGCGCTGGACGGCGGCGAGCCCAACCGGACCGTCGCCTCGTCGTCGATCTCGCGCAGCAGTCGCTGCTCGAGACCGTGCTGGACGGCGACCACCTGGGGATGCCGCTGCAGGCGATGCACCGGGTCGGCGGGGCGGACCGGCCCGAGGTGCAGGTCATGGATCGATGCCAGCGTCAGCAAGGCCGGGCGCCGCTGTGGGGCATCGGCTCGCTCGGCGGGACGCGCCCGCCTCGTCGTCGTGGTGGCGCGGGCATCGGACGGTGCCGGGATGCGCGTCGAGAGGGAGATCGTGCTCACGATGCTCCCGTACCCGTCGGTGGGGGCTGGCGGAACCTCGAGCGCTGTGGCGCCTGTCTCGCTCGACGCGCCGATGCGAGCGAGCACCTCGGCGATCCGCAGGTGCTGGCCGCGGCGTACGAGGGGTAGGTGCCGGCCCACACGGTGTCGAGCGACGGAGGCATGCCCGGCGTGGCAGTTCCGGATGTGGATGAGCACGAGATGGCTGCTGATCGGCGAGGAGGCGACGAGCGCCCTGGTACGCGCCGAGCGCGCCCGGGGCTGCGATCGCGACGCGTCCTGGTCATCGCTCCCGACGCACGTCTGCGTGTGTGCGTCGCCGGTGAGCTGGTCGACTACGCCGTCGAGCTGGTTGCCGACGTGCGGGCGGGCGTGCATGCGGTGGCGCGCGAGCATCCGGCGACGGTCGTGTTGAGCCTCCCGTTGTCGGACCTCGCCGGTCGTGGCATCGTCACCCGGATCCGGGTGTTGGCCCCGTTGACCCGCGTCGTCGTGTGCGTGACACCGGCCCGTCGCGCGTCGGCCGGAGGCGCGCGGGGCGCGCGGCCCGTGGCGGGGGGCGACGGTACGGAGCTGCTCGCCGGCGCCATCGGTCGCTCGATCCGCTCGGCCGACCCGTCGATGGAGGCGCACGATCCGACGGCGAGCATGTCCGTCGCGGCCCGTCGCGGGGGTCCGGCCATCGCCCGACGCTTCGCTCGGGCCCATCTCCAACGTTGGCAGCTCGCCGAGCTCGCCGATGACGCTGCGCTGATCGTCAGCGAGCTCGTCACCAATGCCGTGTTCCACACCGACGGGCGTGCCTCGGTACGCCTGGTCCGGGGCGCGCACGTGGTGCGCCTCGAGGTGTGGGACGCCGGCGCCGGCGTTCCGGAGCTCCTGGCGCCCGATGAGTACCAGCCCGGCGGGCGGGGGCTCACGATCGTGTCGGCGCTCGCTGACGTGTGGGGCATCTCGACCCTGCCCGGCGGCAAGGTGGTCTGGGCCGAGCTGGCGGAGTCGGGCCCGTGACGCACATGGCGCCGAGGCCGGTGTCGGATGACGAGGGAGATGTGGCGGCGCTTCCGCCGGACCGCCTCGATGATGTAAGGGACCGTGACGAGCTGCGCCGGCGCTACGAGATGCTCATGCAGGAGCTGCGGGTGCTGTTGCCGGGCACCCAGGTGATGATGGCGTTCCTGCTCACCGTGCCGTTCACCCGCCAGTTCGGGGACCTCGACGACCGTGACCGGTTCGTGTTCGGGGTCGCCATGGTGGCCACGGTGCTGGCGGTCGTGGCCTTCCTGGCCCCGATCGCCGCCCACCGGTTCGGCGACCGCCGCCAGCGCTCGGTTCGCCTGCGACAGGCGATTCTCATGGCTCGCGTGGGGCTGGTCCTGCTGGCGATCGCGTTGCTCGGCGGGGTGGCGGTGGTGGCGGGTCTCGTCTTCGGGGGAGCGGTCGCCGGATGGATCTCCGCCGTCGCCGCCGCGTCGATGGTCGGTGCCTGGGTCTTCGTCCCGTTGCGCACCCGGGCGGCCGATCGCCGCACGGACACGGGAGCGTCCGGTGGCGCGTGACCCGTACCGTCCCGACGGCAGGGAAGGGACGCTCGACGGGCTCGATCCGCCGGCCTACCGCACGCGCTTCGGTGGCCTGGACATCGCCTACGACGAGACGGTGCTCGAGCCCCGTGGTTGGACGCTGTCGCAGAGCCTGGCGGCCCTGGAGCTGCTGGCGACGGCACCGCCCGGTCCGATGCTCGAGCTGTGCTGCGGCGCCGGGCACATCGGTCTCGTCGCCGCGGTGCGCTCCGGTCGCCCCTTGGTGCAGGTCGACGTGTCGGCGAGTGCCTGCCGGTGGGCACGTCGCAACGCCGCCGCCGCCGGGGTGGCCGACCGGGTGACCGTGCGGTGCATCGATCTGGCGAACCTGGCCGACGAGCCGGTCCGCTATGGGGTAGCCATCGCCGACCCGCCGTACCTGCCGACCGGCGAGGTTGCTCGCCATCGTCGAGATCCTGTCGGCGCAGTCGACGGGGGCGCCGACGGTCTGGAGCTGGCGCGCTCGGTCGTCGACGTGCTCGCCGTGGTCCTGGCGCCCGGCGGTGCGGTGGTCGTGCAATCCCTCGACCACGCGCAGGCGGTCGCCGTCTCCCAGCTACTCCCCACCGGCCTGGTGCCGGACGCCATCCGCACGGTGGACGGTGGCGGTGCCCTGCTGCTCGCTCGACGGTGCGAGGCCGCCGACCCACGCGGCCGTTAGCCGGCGGGCACCGGTCAGTCGACGGCGCCCTCGCCGCGGACGTTGGCACCGACCTCGGCCATGTGCTGGTACGCCTCGGCCACGCCGTCGGGCACGGACAGATCCTCGGCGCGGGCCGCCTCCTCGGGCGTGGGCGGATCGTCGGCACGGCCGAAGTGCGGGATTGGATGCTCCAGGTGGGATCGGACGAACCAGCTGAACAGCTCGAGCTCGCGGATCTGACCGATGAGCAGGTCGGCGCTGACCGGATCGATGTCGTCGACGAGCCCCAGACTGGTGCGGTGCTCGGCGACGACCCGGTGCAGCACGGCGGCCAGGGCTGTCAGGTGGGCCCCGGCGTCTGCCTGACCCAGCGCGTAGTCGTGGTCGACCCGCCGGGCGATGTCGGCGGTCGTGCCGCGCGGCTCGCCGCCGACCGTGGCGATCCGCTCGGCTACGGCATCGGTCATCGACCGCACGGCCATCACCTGGGGATCGAGCATCTCGTGCACGGCGATGAAGGTCGGTCCGGCCACGTTCCAGTGCACGTGCTTGAGGGTCAGCTGCAGGTCGAGCAGCGACGCCAATCGGCCCTGGAGCTCCTCGCTGAGACGGGCGACGTCGTCGTCATCGAGACCGGGCACGGCGGAGCGGTGGTGTGTGGCTGTCATGCGCGGGGTCTACCCGGCACGCTGTGTGGGTAGAACGCCGATCGGAGACGGAGGGCGGCAACGGTGCGGCAGCGTGACGAGAACCAGAGGCAGACGGAGCCGGTGCGCATGAGCGTGCCGGCCGATTCGCGCTACCTGCGCTTGCTGCGCCTGGTGGCGTCGAGCCTGGCGGCCGACCTCGGCTTCCCGGTCGACGAGATCGACGAGGTCCGGGTCGCCGTCGACGAGCTGGGCTCGGCGCTGCTCGCCGATCACCTCGAGGGCGGCATCGACGTGGAGCTGTCCACCTCGGGCCGCACGCTGCACGTGCGCGCCAGCGCCGCCACCACCACGGCCGGCGAGCTCGACATCGACCCCATCGCGCGCGAGCTGCTCGTGATCCTCAGCGACGACCTCCAGGTGCGCACCGTCGACGGCCGGCACACGATCGAGCTCACCCGGGCGTTGCGCTCGGGTCCCTCATGAGTCGGTGCGCGCCGGAGGCGCCCGACGACGAGCTGTTCCGGGACTATCGGCGCACCGGCGACCGCTCCGTGCGCAACCGCTTGGTGGAGCGCCATCTCGGCCTGGCCGACTTCTACGTCCGTCGCTACCGCGGTCGCTCCGTTGCCGAGGACGATCTGCGACAGATCGCCCTGATGGGCATCGTGCGCGCCGTCGAGCGGTTCGATCCCGACAACGGGGCCAGCTTCTCCACCTTCGCCAACCGCACCATCGACGGTGACCTCAAGCGCTACTTCCGCGACCGCACCTGGTCGGTGCGGCCGCCGCGGCGATTCCAGGAGCTGCACCTGCAGCTCCGCAGCGTCGACGAGGAGCTCCAGCACGAGCTCGGGCGTCGACCGACCGTGGACGAGCTGGCTCGACGCATGGGCACGTCCGCCGATGACGTACTCGAAGCGCTCGAGGCGGGCAGCGCCTATCGCTCCGAGAGCCTCGACGCCCCGCCGCCCTCGGCCGATCGGTCCGCGCCGCAACTCGGCGAGCGCCTCGAGAGCCGCGATCCGGGATTCGACCGCACCGAGCTGCGCGTGCTGCTCGCCGAGGCCATGGCCGAGCTGTCCGAGCGTGACCGGACGATCATCCACCTGCGGTTCTTCGTCGGGATGACCCAGCCCGAGATCGCAGCCGAGGTCGGGGTGAGCCAGTCGTACCTGTCGCGTGTGCTCCGTCGAGCACTGGAGGATCTCCGCCGGCAGCTCGATCCCTGAGCCCGCTCGGCCGGCGGGCGACATGGACCTCGTCGTCCCGGGTACGGATGCTCATGTCCGTGCGGCCGCTCGTTCGGTCGCCTGCTCTGCGGGAGGCTCCCATGTCCCAGGTACGCGTGCTCGCCACCTTCCACGACCTCGACGAGGCCCATCGTGCCGCGGCAGCGGTCACCGAAGCGGTGCCCGAGGCCGACGTGCGCGCCGGAGATCCCCGAGACGCGCGCGACGCGCTGCAGGCCGGCCAGGAGGCCGAGATGGATCAGAGCGCGGCGGCGATCTCGGTCGGCGTCGTCACCGGCGCCCAGTTGCGCGGCACCGTGCTGTGGGGCATTCCTTCGTTGCTCGTGGGCTGCGCCCTGGGGCTCGCCGTCGGGCTCCTCGTCCCGGTCGGCGGCGTGTCGCGCTTCGCCGTCGTGGTGGCGTCGACGGCCGCCGGCGGCATGGCGCTGACCACCTTCGGCATCCTGATGGGCGCGCCGTGGCGATCCGAGCAGGAGGGCGAGGCTGCACCGGTGACCGCCCCCGAGGCGGTCGTGGACGTGGCGGTCGACGACCGCTGGCGGTCCGAAGCGGACCGAGCCCTCGTGCGCTGCGGCGCCGTCGAGGTCTTCCACTGGTCGCCGCCGGACGGGCCGCTCGAGCAGTAGGCGAGCTGCGACGAGCGACCCGTCCGGTCGACGTCGGCCGGCGAGGCCAGCGATCGATCGGTCGGTCGAGGGTGACCGTTCGGCCGGCGGTCAGGTGTTGGGCGGCGTGGCGCTGATGTCGGCGAGCGCCGATTCGGGGTCCTCGGCCCGGGCCAGGTCGCCGATGCTGATCATGCCGACAGGCGTTCCGTCCCCGTCGACCACCGGCAGGCGCCGCACGGCGTGCGCCCGCATCGAGCGCACGGCGGCGTCGACGGGATCGTCGGCCGCCACCGTCACGATGCCGTCGGTGCAGATGTCATCGAGGTGGGTGGCGTTGGGGTCGCATCCGTCGGCGACGGCGCGCACGGTGATGTCGCGATCAGTGACGATGCCGCGCAGCTCGCCAGCGTCGTCGATCAACAACACGTCGCCGACGTGGCGATCGCGCATCGTTCCGGCCGCCTCGGCGAGGGTCGCCTGGGTGCTGAGCGCGCACAGCTCGGTTGTCATCAGCTCTTGGATCGTCGTGGTCATGGTCGTCTCCGTTCCGTCGGCCGGGGCTGCGGGGCCCTTCCCCAGCGACGCGCCGGACAGACCGCTCGAGCGGTCCCGTCTGCCGGGGGTTGGCACGGGGTACGGCGCGACACATCGTCGACGCGAACGGCGCGTCGGCCTGGTCGAGGAGGAGTGCCATGCCGGGCAGCGAAAACGGACCGTCGATCAAGGACCCCGAGCAGTACGACGCGCTGCGGGATGAGGGGATGTCGAAGAACAAGGCGGCACGCATCGCCAACGCCTCGGCCGACGAGGGGCGCGACACCGTCGGCCGCCGGGGCGGTGAGGCTGAGAACTACGAGGACCGTACGGTCGCCGAGCTGCGCGACCGGGCTGCCGAGCTCGACATCTCCGGCAGGTCCTCGATGAACAAGGCCGAGCTCATCGACGCGCTGCGCAACCACTGAGGAGGCGTCATGGTGTCGTTCGGCTACACCCTCTCGAGCGAGGAGCACGGCCCGCGGGCCCTGGTCGGGGCGGCGGCGCGCGCCGAAGAGGCCGGGTTCGACTTCGTGTCGATCTCGGACCACTTCCACCCCTGGACGACGAGCCAGGGCCACAGCCCGTTCGTGTGGTCGGTGCTCGGAGCCGTGGCGGGCGCGACCGACGAGATCGACCTCGCCGTCGGCGTGACCTGTCCGATCGTGCGGATCCACCCGGCGATCGTGGCGCAGGCGACGGCCACGACGTCGCTGCTGTGCGACGGGCGGTTCAGCTTCGGTGTCGGCACCGGCGAGGCGCTCAACGAGCACGTCCTCGGTCATCGCTGGCCCCCGATCGAGACCCGCCTGGCGATGCTCACCGAGGCGGTGACGGTGATCCGGCGGCTCTGGTCGGGCGAGACCGTCGACCACCGGGGCGACTTCTACGAGGTGGCGAACGCTCGACTCTTCGATCCTCCGGACCCGCCGCCGCCCATCGTGGTGTCGGGCTTTGGCGACGCGTCGGTGGAGCTCGCCGGTGAGATCGGCGACGGCTACTGGGGGCATGCTCCCGATGCCGACGTGCTGCACCGCTGGCGCAGGGCCGGCGGTAGCGGGCCGACCTACGCCCAGGTGCACGTCTGCGTTGCGCCGGACCGGGCTGCCGCCCGACGTACGGTGCACGAGGTGTGGCCGAACAGCGCCTTGCCCGGCCAGCTGGCGCAGGAGCTGTCGACGTGGACGCACGTCGAGCAGGCGGCCGAGCTCGTCGACGAGGAGGCTGCCGTGTCGTCGATCCCACACGGTCCTGATGCCGACGACATCGTCGCCGCGGTGGAGCAGTACGTCGACGCCGGCTACGACCACATCTATCTCCACCAGATCGGACCCGATCAGGACGCCCTGTTCGACCTGTGGCGATCCGAGCTGCGCGACGCCTGCGCGCACCTGGCCCTGTCGTCGGCCAGCGCCGCCTGAGGGCGAGCGCTACCGGAAGGGCAGCGATGGAGGAACGACGGCCGCGTCGCCCGATCTGGTTGTTGCAGAGGGGCTGAGCAGGTTGGCGTGGAACTTGTAACACTGGTGCGGTGGTTCCCGGCGCCGATGACGTGACGCCAGCAGAGCTCGCAGGCCGTGGCGAGCTCGTAGCTGTCGCGCTCGCCGTGAGCGCGACGGGCGTGTGGGCATGGGACATCGCGTCCGGTGTCGTGCAGTGGGACGCCACCATGGAGGGCTTGTGCGGGCTGGAGCCCGGGGCCTTCGGCAGCACCTACGACGCCTGGCTCGCCACGCTGCACCCGGACGAGCGCGCCACCGTGACTGCGCTCGTGGAGCAGGCCGTCGCCGACCGCACGGCCTATGCCGTCGAGCACCGCGTCGTGTGGCCCGACGGCACCGAGCGTTGGCTCGAGTGCCGAGGCCGTGTCCTGACCGACGCCGCCGGAGCGCCGACCGGGACCGTGGGGTGCGCCTTCGACATCACCGAACGGAAGCGATCCGAGGCGGCGGTCGGGCGCTCGCTGACCCAGACCCGGGTCTCACGCGATCGCCTTGCCGGCCTGCAGCGGCTCAGCCGGCGCCTGGCGGAGGCGATCTCGGTGGCGGACATCGTCGCCGCCGTGTTCGACGTGCTCGAGACGCCGGTGCCGACGGCCAGCCGTGCCGTGTGGCTCGTCGATGCCGTCGGTGGGCACCTCGAGCTGGTCGACCAGGTGGGACTGGCACCCGACGCCGTCGCCGCCTTCGGCCGCATCGATCTGTCGGCGCCGCTGCCGGGGGCGATCGCGTGTCGCGAGCAGCGCACGATCGTCGCCGGTTCCGGCGCCGACGCCGTCGCAGCGTTCCCCGCGCTCGACGGGGTCCGACGAAGCGCTCCCGGCTTCATCGCCGTGCCGTTGTGCACCGAGTCGACGTCCATCGGGGTGTTGGCGCTCGGCTATGACGGCGACCTCGACGACGACGACATCGTCTTCGTCGAGACCGCTGCCGGCCAGGTGGCGCTGGCGCTCGCCCGCACGATGCTGACCGACGCCCTCGCGCATCGGGCCGAGGACGCGGCGGCGGCCGCACGCGACGCGGCCGCCGCAGCCGAGCGCGAGCGTCGGGCGCGCCAGCACTTCGAGTTCCTGGCAACCGTGGCGCAGGCGGTGATGCGTTCGGAGTCGCACGATGCACTCATGCACTCGGTGGCGCAGGTCACGGTGCCGATGCTCGGTGACTGGTGTTCGGTCCACTTCGTCCCTGAACCCGGCGCTGCCGTCCAGGTGGCGGTGGCCCACAGCGATGCTGCTCGCGCCGAGTGGGCCCGCCGCGTGGCGGGCGACTTCCCGTACGACCCGACCGGAGGGCACGGCGTGGCGCAGGTGCTGGCGACCGGAGCGACGGAGTTCGACCCGAGCGTGGACCCGGAGCGAGCCTCCCTCGCTCGAGGGCGCGTCGCCGGCACCGACGCCGCCGAGGAGGACGAGGCGGTGCGGAGCGTCCTCACCGTGCCGTTGACGAGCCAGGGGCGCACGGTCGGGGCGCTGCAGTACGTGCGGACGTGGGAGGGTTCGCCCCAGGACGCCGACGACGTCACGCTTGCCGAGGCGGTCGGCGAACGGATCGGCGACGCCCTGATGATCCGCTGGCAGGCCGAGCAGCATCGGCAGATCTCGGTGACCCTGCAACGGGCGTTCCTTCCGCCGCGCTTGCCCGAGGTGGCCGGGTTCGACCTGGCGGCGCGGTACCTGCCGGTCGGCGAGACCGCCGACGTGGGTGGCGACTTCTACGACGTGTTCCCGCTCGACGAAGGGTGCTGGGCGATCGTCATCGGCGATGTCTGCGGCACGGGTGCCGACGCGGCCGCGACGGCGTCGATCGTGCGGCACACCGTCCGCGCCGCGGCGCGCCACGGTCACGATCACGCCTCCGTGGTCGATTGGGCGAACCACGCGGTGCTGCACTCGGGGCGCGACCTGTTCTGCACCATGTGCTTCGCCACGATCGAGCTCGGCGACGGCGACGCCCCGGCCGTGTTGCGGGTGGCGTCGGCGGGGCATCCCCTGCCGATCGCCCGTCGCGCCTCGGGCGCGGTCGAGCTCGGCGGGTACGGCACGTTGCTCGGCGTCTTCGAGCACATCGACATCATCACCGAGACCGTGGAGCTCGCTGCCGGTGACGCCGTCGTGGTCTACACCGACGGCGTGAGCGATCTGCCGCCGCCGCACGGCGTGCGGCCGGACGAGCTGGTCCAGCTCGTCGGCGCCACCACGGTCGCCTCCGCCGACGCACTGGTCGATGCGCTCGTGTCCGACCTGGCCCATCGCACCTCCGCCGCCGTCCCTCGTGACGACGTGGCGTTGCTGGCCCTGCGTTGCCAGCGCGGTCCGGCCACGGTCGACGAACGTCCGCTCCTGCGTTCGTGGCAGCGCGACTTCCCGGCGGAGCACACCTCGATCCGAGCGGCGCGGCGCTATGCCCGCGACGCCGTGACCGATGCGGGCGTCGATGCCGGGGCCCTCGAGCTCGCGGTGTCGGAGCTGGTGTCCAACGCGGTGCTGCACGCCCGTACACCGTGCACCGTGCGCGTCGAGCAGCATCGGGACTCCGTGCGTGTCGAGGTGACCGATCACGATCCGCGCCCGCCGCAGTTGCTGCGACACGACCCCGAGCGCGTCACCGGTCGAGGGCTGCGCATCGTCGACGCCGTCGTCGATCGCTGGGATGTGGACGCGGGAGCCGACGGCAAGACGGTGTGGTTCGAGCTCGCCGTACCGACCGAGGATGCGGCGTGATGGCGGCAGGGGCGCCGGCATGAAGCCGCCCGAGATCATCGAGGTGCGGTTGGTGGGCCTGCCGGTCGCGCTGCACGTCGCGGCTCGCCGTCACCAGGACGCCCTGCGCCGCGAGCTCGAGCTGATCCGCCTGCGCGACACCGACGCCCACAGCGTCCCCAACCGGCTGCACAAGCTCGTGGATGAGCTGGTGGCGGAGTACGGGCACGTGGTGGAGCGCCCCGTCGCCGTCCTCGACGACGCCGCGGCGCGATCAGCCGAGACCGTCGACGTGATCGTCCGAGCCCCGCGCACGGCCGCCGACGCGGCGCGACGGCTGGCCGCCATGCTCGGCGAGGTCGATGCGTACTGCCAGGCGAGCGGCTATCTGCTCACGCTGGTGACGCCGCCCGACGTCGCCGCGTACCGGGCCTGGACCCTGCGGGAGCTCGCGGCGCAGCTCGACGGCGCTCCGCCCACCCCGTGGACGGATGCGGAGCTGGTCGAGCGCGTTGCCGGGCCGGCGCCGTCGGTGCAGGACACGCCGACACCGGTCGAGCGCAACGTGCCGCTGGGAACGACCGGCGATGTGGTGGTGGCCGAGTCGACGGTCATCGTCGACGGTCCGCTCGACCTCGAGTCCGCGCCGGCGGTGCGCGACGCTCTGGTCGAGCTCCTCCGCGAGCATGCGCGAGTCACGGTCGACCTCGCCGACTGCACGTTCGTGGATTCGGTGGGGGTGAGCGTGCTCGTGGCGGCGCTCGTGCGGGCCGAGGCCGCTGGCGCCGGCGTCTCGTTGCGCCTCGGTCCGGCGGTGCGCACGGTGTTGCAGGTCAGCGGCGTGCTCGACCGCTTCGACGTCGTCGACGCCTGACTCGGCGCTCGGCGTCGCACGCCGCCGCCTCGGTTCGCCCCCGGTGGCCCGCTCGTGCCGTGTCGGTCCGTGTGGTCTCGGCGGGCCCTCGACGGGGAATGGCGTAGGTGCAGATCGCGCCGACGAGGAGGATCCCCATGGCCGCTCCCACTCCCGCTCGCCTCGTGCCCGAGCCGTTGCATCCCAGCCAGATCGCCACGTTGGCGCTCGGAGTGGTGTTCCTGGCCGTCGGCATCGTCGGGTTCATCATCACCGGCTTCGAGGACTTCGCCGACCACACCGGCGACACGCTGCTCGGTTTCGAGATCAACGGCCTGCACAACACCGTGCACCTCGGCCTCGGTGTGCTGGGCGTCCTGCTGTGGCGACGCGTCGACTGGAGCCTGGCCTTCGGCCTGATCTCCGGCGTCGGCTACGCCGCCGCCTTGATCTACGGCCTGTTCGCGCTGGGTGAGGGCTGGGACGTGCTGTCGCTCAACACCGCCGACAACTGGCTCCACCTGGTGCTGTCGCTCGCCGGGTTCGGTGTCGTGGCGCTGGCGATGCGTGACCGCGCCCACGACGCGTCATCGAGGGCCGGCGCCACCGGGACCGGACGCACGATCGACATCGACGAGGTCGATCGCCAGGCTCGCGCCGAACGGGCGGCGCAGGCTGCCGCCGAGCGTCGTGACGTCGTCGACCAGCACAACCGTCCGCCGGGTGCGGCGCGTTGATCCGGGCGCGCGACGTCGGACCCGACGCAGCGGTGTGGCAAGCAGGGCACGAAAGCCTCGAGTCCGAGGAGCGGGCCGAAGCACTGCCGGGCCACGACGTCTACGGCCCGCTGTCGATCGTCGGCGTCTATGGCGGCATGCGCGATCCGCTGCCGATGCTGCAGTTGTTCGACAAACACCTGACCATCCGGATGGGTCAGCTCAACGCCCAGCGCTGGTACGACCCGTTGCTCCCGCTCGTGGCCGACCCCACCGATCCACTGGGCGTCAGTGACCTGGTGACGCACCGAGTGTCGCTCGACCAGGCTCCGGCGGCCTACGACGCGTTCCAGCACAAGAGCGACGGCGTGGTGAAGGTGGTCTTCGAGCCGTGAGCGAGGCTGTCGGTGCGTCAGCGTTGTTGGGACGGCTCGGCGCCGCCGAAGACGCTGCGGCCGAGCTGGTGCGGAGTTGGCTGGAGGACGGGGTGCCACCGTCTCGGGCGACGGGGTCGGTCGTGATGCCGCTCGACGGTGAGCCCATGACCCGCGAGGACCTCGCCGTCCGTCTGGCCTTCGTGGCCATCGGCGCGTGCCGCGCTGCGGGCGATGCCGTGCGTGTGGCGATCCCGCCCGGCGAGCCGGCGCTGCAGGCGGTGCTGCAGGCAGGCGTGTCGGTCTGCCGGAGGCTGGCCGAGGTGACCGCGCACGACGACCTCGCCGGCGTTTCGGCGGCGGCCCCGACGTCGCGAGCCTGCCTCGCCGCGGCGCAGGCGATCGTCGACGTCCTGGGAGCGGTGGCGCACGTCCCGATGGCCGATCGGGCCACCTCGAGCGAGGCGGGCGGCGACGGCGGTCCCTCGGGATGACCGACCGGTTCTACTGCAGCGCGCGACGGGTAGAGCCCTGCCGCCACCCACCGGTCGGTGCGGAGAACCTGGTATCGCCGCACCGACACCCTGACGGGGCCGGGCAGCCCGCCGCTGCCCGGCCCCGTGTCGCGCCCTCGGGACATATCTCGCCGATCGCCCGGGTAGAGGCCGAGGGCGACGACGACGTGGGGGTCGGGGGCACGATGACGCGGGCGCACGAAGCAGGTCCGGATTGAACGCGCAGGTCGTGGTGGTGCTCGACGCGGCGAGCGGTGGCGCCGGCGCGCCGGACCTCCCGCTCGTCGCCGGGCGGCGTGCCGTCTGGACTGACCCCCGAGGGGTGGTCGCGCTCGCCCACGCGGAGCAACCTCGATGCGTCGTCGTCGCGGTCGGCATCGAGACGCTCACGGAGCAGCCGCTGCTGGCGCGCCTGCGTGCGGTGGCGCCCGACAGCCAGCTCGTCGTCGCCGCCGGTCACGACGAGGGTCCCGACAGCGAGCTCGTCGTCGCCGCCGGTCACGACGAGGGTCCCGACATCGAGCAAGCACTGGTCGGTGTCGAGCCTCGAGCGCCGGCGGCAACGCTGCGTTCGGCGCGCCTGGTGCCGGGTCGGCGCTCGGCGCCCGCCGAGGCGCGCTCGTTCGTCTGGGAGGTCCTGCTGGGTTGGCGCTGCGACGAGCTCGTGCAGAACGCCCTGCTGGTAGTCAGCGAGCTGGTCTCCAACGCGGTGTTCCATGCCGGCGGTCCCGTCGAGGTCGCCCTCGCGCTCGGGCCGGTTGCTGTGCGCATCGAGGTGCGCGACACCGGCCAGGGCACGCCCGAGGTGCTCGACCCCGATCGCCATCGACGGGGAGGGCGCGGCTTGCACATCCTCACGGAGCTGGCGTCGTGGTGGGGGATCCGTCCAACACCCGACGGCAAGGTGGTGTGGGCGGAGCTCGCCCGGTAGCGCCCACGGCACGGTGGCCCGGAGCGAGCGGCCCGGAAGTGAACGGCCCGGATCGCAGATCAGCCGTCGCCGGGGCTGTGTGGCGTGACGCGGTGCGTGACCTGCCTCGGCTCGGCCGGCCGATCGTCGGCCTCCACCCGGGCCACCGACACCGCCAGCTGGCCCTGGCCCAGCGAGGCCCGCACCCGGCCCTGGTACTGGGGAGGGAGCACGACGGTGCGGCCGTAGCGGCCGTAGCGCCACTCGTGCACCAGATGGGTGCGCCGACTGCGCGAGCGCAGCTGCGCCCGGAGGTACAGGCGCGAACCGATGAGTTGCACGTCGACGTCCTCGGGCATTACCCCCGGCATCGGGGCGACCACCACGATGGCGTCGCTCGTGCGATAGACGTTGACGGGCACCGGCTGCAGCTCGACGGGATCGTCCGGGGTCTGCTCCACGAGGTCGTCGACGACGACCTCGTGTTCGTACGCTGCGATGCTCACGACGGCACCTCCGTGCTCGTTCGGGTGATTCCCGGGGTGGGTTCGGCGTCGTCGCCCTCGTGCGGCGCACGCTGCATGGCGATCGTCACCAGCTCCTCGGCCTCGGTGACCTCGGCGCCGTAGTGCATGACCAGGGTTCCCGTCGTGCCGCACACGGGGCAGGTGAGCGGGACGATCATGACCATGTCCGCTGGGTCCGAGGCTCCCTCGAGCCGCGTCACCTGGTCGGCGCGCAGGTGGCCGGCGGCCAGCAGGCTGCGACACGCCGTGCACAGCACCCGCTCGTCCGCGACGGCGATGAACTGACCGGCGTAGCCTTCGGCCCCGAGCTCGCGCACGACATCGCCGAGGGGCGTATCCGCCGGTGATCGGGCGTCATCGAGGGGTGCGTCGTCCATGGCCACGCCATACCCGGTCGCCTGGCGCCACAGACGCCGCGGGCAGGCGGCGAACGGCTGCCGACGAGAGGTTCTGTCCGGCGGAAGGATTGGGTAGACAGGACGGGTCCGCCCGGCCGAGAGTCGGCCGTGCGCGGCGTCAGGGGTGATGGGCATGGGCATGCACGAGCAGTTGCGGATGGGTACCTCTGTCCTCGACGACGCCGACGGACGTCGCGTCGTCGTCACCGGCGAGGTCGACCCGCTCACCGCACCCGCGCTGGAGACGATCTTGGTGCAGGCGCTGCCGACCTCGCGTCTGACCGTCGACCTGGCCGGGGTCACGTTCCTCGACTCGTCGGGCCTGCGGGCCATCGTGGCCGCCAATGCACGCTGCGCCGAGGACGGGACCGCCTTCGTGATCGCTCAACCGAGCGATGTGGCGCGGCGCGTCCTCGAGATCTCGGGCCTCGAGGCCCACCTCACCATCGTCTAGCCGCAGACCGTCGTCGGAGCCGACCGGGTCGCCGGCGTCGGATTGACGTCGTCCACCCGGATCCGAACGCGACGCTGGTCGTGGGTGCGGTGGTGGTACCGCTCCCACGACCAGCGTCACAGGCGTGAACGCCTGGGGTCCGAGCACGGCGTGCTCGTCACCTCAGCTGTTCTGGTGGGTCTCCTGGCGGCGTTCGGCCGACTCGGCCTTGGCTCGGGCCTTCTCGGCCTGCGCCTCGCGAGCGGCGACCTCACGCTCGGCGTCGGCGCGGTCCTGCTGCGCCTTGCCCTCGCGCTCGAGGTCCTCGTTGCCGGTCACGGCGCCGGCCGCCTCCTTCGCCTTGCCCTTGACCTCTTCGGTCACGCCCTTGATGCCGGCTGCGAAGCCGCTCTCCTCGGTCATCGGTCCCTCCTGGGTCCACGGGCGCCGGACTTCCCGACGCCACTGAGATCCGTACCCGCACGGTGCGAGCGCGAGACGTGCCGTCTGACCAACGCTGCCCCACGCTGCACGCGTGACGGGGCGCGAACGGGGCCTGGCGCGGCTGCTCCCACGCCAGGCCCCGGTTCCCCCGTCGATCAGGAGCTCGGGCCGTTGCTCAGTACCGATCGACATGGACACGGTCGCCGCGCCAGAACAGCATCTGGATGAGCGAAACGATGAGCCCGAGGAAGCCGATGGCCATCACGATCCAGCCTGCGGTGTCGAGGCTGACCCCGTCGATCAGGCTGTCCGAGACGGCGAAGCGCATGATGGCTCCGACGGCGATGAGTACGAGTGAAGCGCCGACATACATGGCGGATCCCCTTTCATGGGCCGGTGTGCAGCAGGACCCGTACCCCGAAGGTTGGTTGGGCATTCCGACATGTCGGAATGCCCAACCCACCTTCGGGGGATTGCCGAGCGCCTGCCCGGTGGCTCGTCAGCTCTCCGGATCGTCGTCCCACGGCTGGCGGTTCAAGGCATCGAGCTGCTCGGCCTGGTGCTGGTCGTGGTCGGGGTCACGGGTGACCTTCTTGCGGTAGGCGCCCGTCTCGTAGCCCCGCTGTTCGATGAACGTCTTGAAGGCCTCGAGGTCCTTGCGGGCCCGGTCCGACACGAAGCCGCCCTTGTCGGCGATCTGCTCGACCAGTCCGTCGGGCTCGACATCGAGCTGCAGCACGACGCGGGTGCGGTCGTCGGCCAGCGGGTGGAACGTGACGACGCCGGCGTTCTGGGTGCCGTCGATTGCCGTCCAGGCGATGCGCTGATCCGGCGTCTGCTCGGTGATCTCGGCGTCCCAGCTGCGCTGCACGCCAGCGATCGAGGCCGTGAAGCGCACGTGCGTGTCGTCGAGTTGGTCGACGTTGCTGATGTGGTCCATGAAGAGCGGGAAGTCCTCGAACTGGGTCCACTGGTTGTACGCCGTGCGGACGGGGACCTCCACGTCGATGTCGGTGAGCATGATGAGACGCCTCCTTGGTCTGACGGTTCGTGCGTCGGCTGGTCTCTAGCCGGTCGACCGTGAGACGAGAACCGGGCCGTCGGACACGCGGCGGGTGCCTTCGGTGAGCAGGTCGCGGACCTGTCTCGCCATCTCGATGTCCTCGCGCGACGTCGACGGCGGTGCGCACGGTGGGGCCCGTTCCCGGTGCGGCCTGGTCGTCGGCGGTGCCGACAAGATGGCGACAAGATCGCCGGGCGGCGATGCAAGAGCCCGCCAAACCCGGTCGACAACGTGCGCCGTCGGGCCTAGACCCGACGGCATGGCTACCGCGTCGCACGGCGTCCACGCCGCACACGATCTCCCGGCCCGGGAACGACCCGAGATCCGGGTGCCGGGCGAGCGGGTCCGCGTGTCCCGACGCTCCCTCGCCACGAACTACGCGTTGGCGGTCCTCCTTCCCGCGGTGACGGCAGCGCTGCTGATCCCGTTCCGGGCGGATCACCCGCAGACCGTTGCCGTGGTCCTCGTGCTGCCCGTGCTGGTCGTCGCCATCCGTGGGTCGACGGCGCCGGCCGTCGTCTCGGCGCTCGTGGCCGGCGCCGCCTACGCCGTGCTGCTCACCGAGCCGTACGGCCAGGTCGCCGTCGACGAGACCGACGACATCGTGACGGCACTGACCCTCGTCGTCGTGGCCGGGATCGTCGGCTGGTTGTCGAGCCGCCTCGTGCACCTCGACGCCCGAGCGGCCGCACGCGGCGAAGAGGTCGAGCACCTCATCGACTTCTTGCGAGTTGTGGCGTCGGAGCCAGGTGCGGCAGCGCTCGAAGGCGCGGCGTGCGAGCACATCGCCGGCGTCCTCGGCGCGTCGAGCGCCGCGTGGTCGTCCAGCGCCCGCGCCGACGGTCCGATCCTGCACCCCGACGGGACCATCAGCGGGTATGTCACCGACTTGCACCCCGACCGCTCACAGCTGCCGGAGCGGATCGTGCTGCCCGCCGTCGATGACGGTCGCGAGGTTGGGTACCTGGTAATCACCGCCACCCCGGGGCGGCTCACCTCGTTCGAGGAGCGTCGAACGGCTGCGACGATCGCACAGATCCTCGCCCGCGAACTGCGCTGAGCGATCGCCAGCCGAGCCCTCAGCCGTGTGCTGTGAGCAGGTCGGCGCAGAACCAGCGCACGGTGCGGTTGAACACCTCGGCCTGCTCCCACTGCAAGAAGTGTCCGGCACCTTCGACGACGAAGGGCCCGATGCACTCCTCGAAGGCCACGCGGCACTTGGCGTTGTGCGTGTCCGGCACGACGTGGTCCTCGGGGCCGTAGAGGACGACGGTCGGGATCGGGTTCGTCTCGAACAGGCGCGGCGTGTCCGACAGCGGGCGTTTGCCGAAGGTCAGCTCGTACACGGCCATGGCGGCCCGCAGGTGGTCGCCGTCGGCGAACGGTTCGGTCATGAACGCCCGCGCCTCGTCGTCGAAGGCCCCCGGCGCCCCCCACAGGCGATGGCCGTAGAAGTCGGCGATGTAGGCGCGCCTGCGCTCGGGCGTGTCGAGCTCGGCGCACAGGCCGTCGGCGTCGGTGCCCTGGCGGATGAAGTAGTCGGCGCTGTCGCGATTGACGCGGTCGAGGTCCGATGGGATGCCGGCGGCGGCGTAGGCATCGGCGAGGTAGGGCGGGACCGAGTTGAAGAACACCTGCCGGTCGACGAAACCCGGAAACCGCAGCCCCAGGTCGTAGAGCACGACGCCGCCGAGGTCGCCGCCGGCGACGACACAGCGGTCGTGGCCCAGCACGTCGTGGACCAGGCCGCGCAGGTCGGTGGCATACGCCGGCGGGTCGTACACGCCGTCGGCGCTGAGGTCGCTGGTGCCGAAGCCCCGCAGGTCCGGCACGATCACCTCGAACCCCGCCTCGGCCAGCGGCGCGATGTTGCGCCACCAGATCCGCATCGTCTCCGGGTAGCCGTGGATCAGCAGCAGCGGCACCCCGCCGACGCCCTCGCGTACGTAGCCGAGCGACAACCCGTCGGCGACCTCGGCTCGATGGACGGCGAACTGGTCGGCGGTGGGCGAAGACATGGCACGGCTCCGGGCGTCGGTCAGCGGGACGGGCGGTCCCGGCGAGTCTTCCCGATCTCCGGCCCAGGCGTCGCGCTCAGCTCGGCGTGCGGTCATCGGGGTTGCGCCGCACCACCTCCTCGTTCAGCACCCCAGCGAAGCCGGTCCACGCCAGCGTCGGCACCATCAGCCCGCCGGCGGCCCGGTCGACGCGCGCTGCCGTGGCGGCGTAGGCGGTGCCGACGCCGAGTTGGGCGGCGAGCACTGCCAGCGCCGCGGTCGGGTTGCGGCGACCGAAGAAGATCGGCGACCACGCGGCGTTGGCGGCGAGCTGTGTGGCCCACAGCGCCATCGCCGGGCGACGCAGCCGGTGGTCCGGTGCCGCCCAGACGCGGTAGCCCGACGCGGCGATCGAGGCGTACAGGGCCGTCCAGACCGGGGAGAACACGCCGTTTGGCGGGTTGAACGGCGCCTTGCGCAGCCGCCGGTACCAGCGCATCGTGGCCTTGTCGGCCGGACCGTACCGAGCGCCGGCCACGGCGGCCGCCACCACCGGCGCCGCGAACGCCGCCGCCGCTACCAGCTTGTGCCGGCGGGATCGGGCGTCGGTGCGCACGGCGCCGTGTTCCGCGGGCGGCGCCTCGGCCCGGAGCGACACCGTCGCGCCGTCGGATGGGTCGGCAGGGGAGCGGAGCGATGGAGCGTCAGCAGTCATCGCCGCGCCCTACCCGCTCATCCGGGTGTCGATGCGGGCGCGTGACGCCCACCCAGTCGAGCTAGGCCGTGTCCGGCGCCGGGATGTCCTCGGGGAACGCCTCGTGGAGGTGGCGCATCACGCAGTCCTCGAACTCGTCGCCGCCGGTGGTCCAGGCCTGATCGGCCGTGTCCTCCCACACGACGCCGGGCCCGTCGGCGACGAAGCTGTAGATCGCCGTGCCCACGGCCGCGACCATGCCGAGGCCTGCCCACGCCACCTTGGCCTTGGTCATGGTGCCGGCGCTGATCGGGTTCGTCTTGAGCGGGATCTTCTGCGTGTAGTTGCGCGCGAGCGTCGGGTCCTTCGCCAGCCGGTAGTTCGTGATGGCCTCGTTGAGCTTCACCCCGTTGGCGGCGATCGAGGCGGTGCTGGTCACGACGTCCTGGCTGTCGACCGGCGGCACGATCCCGTTGTTGTCGAAGGCGCCGATGTCGACGTCCTCGGTCTCGTGGCCCTTCGACCATTCGACGGTGCACAACAGCGTCAGCTCGGTGAGGTCCATCATCTCGAGCACGCGGTCGAACACGGCGATCGTGTCGGTGGCGCCCGGGCTGATGGCGTTGGTCAGGAAGCGGATGGCCCCGAACCCCATCCGAAACGCCCCGAGCGCGATCGACTCGAAGGCGCCGATCGTGAGCAGCGACAGCACACCGACCGTCTTCTTGCCGAGCACGGCCAGCCCGTCGAGGATCTTCTGACCGGTGGAGTGTTCGCGGTAGTTGGCGGTCACGGTCATGTCGAAGTCGGCGGTGATCATCGCCGGGTGATCCATCGCCTCGGTCAGCGCCACAAGGTCGTAGAGGCCCGCGCCGGTGAACGCCTCGATCATCTGGTCCCGGTCGAGCAGCCCCTCGCCCGTCCACGACGTGAAGTCGTGGTCGTCGACCGCGCGAGCGTCGAGCATCACGGGGGTGCCGCCGATGTAGCGGAGCTGGTCCGCCGGGCCGGCCGGGGCGCCTTCGGCCTGGGGGCAGTTCGGTGGCGGGCTGTACTCGGGCAGATCACCGCCGGGCTCGAGCGTGATCGTCACGCACCGCACGCGGTACACGGCGCGCGCCACCAACGTCTGGCGGGAGCCGTCGATCGGCACGCTCTGCTCGTACCAGTCGCCGGCGACGTCGCCCTCCCAGTGGTCGAACTCGTAGCCGACGGGCGGTGCAGCGGCGAGCAGGCGCAACGTCTGGCCGACCTGGAAGCCGTTCTCCCACAGCGGACAGTCGGACGGCACGTCGGCCTGCACGAAGTCCGAACCGGGCGGCGCCAGCCCCGACACCTGCGAGCCGTCGGGAGCGATCAGCGTGATCTCGGGCTGCACGACGGTGCACACGTAGGCCGTCGCCATGGTGCGGTTCTTCACCCGCACCGGCGCTCCGCCGTTGTCGCGTCGGAGCTCGACGGTCTCGTCGGTGTCCTCGTCCGTCGTCGTGATCGTCCAGCCGATGCGGGGATCGCCCTCGGTCGGCGTGGCACGGAACGTCGCCGTGCGCGGGTCGGCGAGCTGCGCCTCTCCTTCGGGGCACACGCCGTCGGCGACGTCGAGCGTGACGTCGACCGTGGCGGCGCCCTCGGGCCGCACCTGGGTCACGAAGGCCATGCAGCGACCCTCGTCGTAGAACTCGGCGTCGATCGTGCGATCGTCGGCCATGTCGACGAGGGCGCGTGCCGGATCGATGCCGGCGGTGTCCGGGTCGTAGCGACCCTCCTCGTCGCGGTAGCGGCCGGGGTCGAAGGTGGCGTAGGGGTCGGCAAGATCGCGCGGGGCCTCGATCTCGAGGCCGCTCCAGCGCAGGAAGGCCGGCACGACCGTGACCGTCCGGTTCTCGCCGCGCTCGAAGGCCACCCGGGTGCTCGGTGGATCGGCGACCGCCCGCACCTCGACGCGTGTGCCGGGGTCGTAGTACGGCCCTTCGAAGGCGGCGCGTGTCGGGCAATCCGGCGCCGTGACGGCCTCGACCTGGCCCGGACCGGATGGCTCGAGCGTGAGCGTGCGGCACGTGTCGAACCCGACGTCGACCCGCAGGTCGTCCCGCAGCTCCCACCAGGCGTTGATCTGCGTGACGTCGACGACCGTCTCTGGATGATCGAACGGCGACGACCGCGTCTCGATCGGCTCGGTCGAGTAGCTGTCGACCCAGTGGTAGGCGTCGGGCACCAGGCGGGCGCCGACGCGCGAGGTCTTCTGCCACCCGAACCCGTCGGCGTCGATGCAATCCGACGGGGTGATCGTGGTCGCCGACCCGCCGCCGGTGGTGCCGACGGCCAGCCGGGCGCACTGCACGCCGAAGCGCCCCTCGACGTCGACGTCCTCGGCGGCGACGATCGTCAGCGGCTCGTCGCTGCGCTGCAGCGCGCCGTCGACGAGCCAACCCTTGAGCTCGTCGATCGCCGGACGGCGCGGCGTGCCGGTCAGCGTCACGGTCGACCCACGCCGGAACCATGCGGAGGAGCTGCCGTCGGCGCCGCGTGCCACGGCGGGCTGACCGGGACAGTCGGGGGCGCTGACGTCGACGGTGCCGCCGAGCGAGCGCAGCGACCCGAGGTCGACCTGCTCGGCGGCGGCGAAGGTCACCTCGACGCAGTCCGGCCGCATGAGCGCCGTCGCCGTGCGGCTGGTCTCCCCGACGATGAACGTGCGTGTGCGCAGCGCGCTGGCGTCCTCGAGCCACCGGTCGAGGATGTAGGGGTCGGTGGGTTCGACGACGACGCTCGCCGTCGTACCGTCCCGGAAGCCGGCAGCGCCGTTGCAGTTGCCAGTGCTGGCGGTGATCGTGCCGGCGTCGGCGGGCACGACCTCGAGCGTGAGCGGGTAGCAGCCGACGACCGTGCCGGTCACCGTCGCCGAGGCAGGGGACCAGCCGGCGCTGCCGGCGAAGCTGACGTCGATCGGGATCTGCTGGCCGCGCAGCTCGAAGGGGAGGGTGAGCGTGCAGCTCGACAGGTGCTGCGCCGATCGGCACTGCTCGCCGAACGGGGTGCGCACCACGACGTCGCCGTCGGGCGGGCCCGTCAGGCGCCACGCCACCGTGATCGGGTCACCCGTCACCCACGCGGCGGTCGTGGTCGTCGCGATGAGCGTGCTGATACCACCCGCGGCCGTGACCACGGTCGGGCTCGATGTCGCCGGGTCGTACGTGGCATCACCCGACGATGTGGCGGTGAGCGTCACGCTGCCCGGCGCGGCGAGCGTCAGGTTGCATCGCCCTGCCGTCGCGGTGGCCGTGCACGAGGCACCACCGCCGGCGACGGTGACCGTTCCGGTTGGGGTCGGGCCCGTGCCGGTGGCGTCCACCAGCGCGTAGGTCACGTCGAAGGGCTGGCCGACGGTGACGTTCGCCGGGGCGCTCATCGTCAGCGTCGCCGGCCGGCGCAGCACCGTGACCGTGGCCGTCCCCGACGATGGGGCGAGGGCGGAGCCGATGCCGGGCTCGTACGTCGCCGTGAGCGTCCAGGTGCCGGCCGGGAGGCCGTCGGCGGCGACCTGGGCGATGCCCGAGCCGTCGATCGGGGCACGCAACGAGGCGAAGCCCGGGCTGTCGAGGTCGAACCGGACCGTGCCGGTGACCGAGGCGCCCGGTGCGGCGGTCGTCACCAGGGCGACGAGTGTGGCGGGGTCGCCGACGGAGCTGACGCTCGGCCCGGCGGTCGTCGTCGAGGCGGCGGCGGCGACCGTGACCGATGCCGATGTCGACGCCGGCTCGTACGACAGGTCGCCGACGTAGGTGGCGGTGACGGTCCAGAGGCCGAGCGCCGCCGGAGCCGGCAGCGTCCACGTCGCCACGCCGCCGACCAACGGCGCCTGCCCGAGGCTGGTCGGCCCCAACCACAGCTCGAGGGTGCCGGTCGGCGCCGGTGCGCCCGACGGTGTCGGGATCGTGGCGGTCCAGATGACCGGCTTGCCGACCTGCACCGCCGCTGGGTTGCCTGCCAACGACAGCGCCGTCACCACGCGGCCCGGTGTGAGGTCGAGCACGCTCGACGTGCTCGGCGACCAGCCCGGGGTGCCGGCGAAGCTGGCCGTGAGGGGGTGGACGGCACGATCGAACGATCGGGTGAGCGACGCCCGGCCCGAGCTGTCGACCGGCGCCGTGCCGAGCACCGTGGCGCCGTCGCGGAAGGTGACGGTGCCGTTGGGCACGGCGGCACTGGTCGTGCCGGCGACGGTGGCGGTGAGCGTCACCGATTCGCCCACCTGCGGCGCCGACGGGTTCGCCGTGAGGGCGATCGCCGTGCCGGTGGCGTCGATCGTCTGGGACACGGAGTCGAGCGCCGTGCCGAACCCGGCGTCGCCCGAATAGTCGGCGATGACGAGCGAGGTGCCATACGGCAGGGTCGTGGTCGTCAGTCGAGCGACGCCACCCGCGTCGAGGGCGACGACGCCGAGGATCGTGGCGCCGATGCGGAACGTCACGGTTCCGGTCGGTGTGGCCGAACCGGTGCCGGTCACGGTGGCCGTGAAGGTGACGGGGTCGGTGAACGCGGCGGTGGTCGACGAGCTGAACAGGTCGACGGTCGCCGTGTCGGCCACGACGGTGTGCGTGGCGTCGGCCGAGCCGGTGGCGAAGTTGCCGTCGCCGAGCACCTCGACGCTGAGGGTGTGTGCGCCGACGGCGAGCCCCGTGAGCGGGACCGTCGCCTGGCCGCTGCCGTCGAGGGCGGTGGTGGCCACGGTGGCGGGGCCGTCGCGCACGACGACGGCCCCGGTCGGCACGCCCGCGCCGGGCGCCACCGCGCCGGCGGTGATGGAGAGCGTCACGTCCGAGCCGAACACCGACGGGTCGGGCGTGTCGGTGACCGTCACCAGGACGGCCGCCGGCGAGACCGTGTGGGCCAGGTCGGGCGAGGCGCTCGCGGAGAACGCACCCGTCCCGCCGTACTCGGCGCGCAGCGTCCGGGATCCGACGGCGATGGCGCCCGTCGTGATCGTCGCCGTGCCGGTCCCGTCGAGGCTGGCGGTGCCCAACACCGCGGCGCCGTCGCGGAAGGTGACCGACCCGACGGGGACGCCCGGCGAGCTGAGGGCATCGACCGTCGCCGTCAGCGTGACGGTCTCGCCGTACGTCGATGCCGGGGTCGACGCCGCCAACGCCGTCGTCGTGTCCGCCGGGACGACGTCGTGCGTCGTGCTCGACGAGCCGCTCGAGGCGAAGCCGTTGGCGGGGAGGTAGGTGGCGTGCAGGTCGTAGGTGCCGACGGCGGGGGAGCTCAGCGTCCAGCTCGCATGGCCGCTGGGATCGACCTCCGCCGTACCGATCGACGTGGCGCCGTCGAAGAACTGCACGTGCCCTTCGGGGATGGGTGCTGAATCGGTGTTGGTCACGGTGGCCGCGACGGTGACGTCGTTGCCGTAGACCGACGATCCGGCCGGCACGACGTCGAGCGCCGTCGCCGTCGACGCGTCGGTGACGGTGTGGGTGACGACGTTCGAGGTCGACGGCCCGTTGAAGGCGTCGCCGGCGTAGGTGGCGGTGATCGCATGCGCACCGCTGCCGAGCGTCGACACGGTGAGCGTCGCGTGGCCCGATGCGTCGAGCGGGGCGGTGTCGAGCGTCGTGGCGCCCTCACGCAGCACGACCGCACCGGTCGGAGTCGGGCCGCCGCCGACGGGCGCCACGGTCACGTCGAACGAGGCGTCGGTGCCGAAGGTCGTGGGTCCGGCGGGGCCGGTGAGCGTCGTGGCGCTGGCGTCGACGACGTCGTGGCCGAGCACGGCCGACGTCGAGCCGTCGTGGTTGGCGTCGCCGGCGTAGACGGCGGTGAGGTCGTGGTGGCCGCCGGTGAGCGATCCCGTGCTGTACGTGGCGGTGCCGGCGCCGTCGAGGGGGAGCGTGGCGATCGTCGTGGCGCCGTCGCGCAGGTCGACGGTGCCGGTCGGTGTGGTGCCCGCCGCCGTGACGGCGACGTCGAACGTGACGATGGCGCCGCCCGTCGTCGGGCTGCCCGACGAGGTGAGCACCGTGGTCGTGGCGGCGGGATCGACCGTGTGCGCCACCGGTGTCGAGGTGCTCGGCGCGTACCCGGCGTCGGGTTGGTAGACGGCGGTGAGGGTGTGGGCACCAGCCGCCAGCGACGCCACGGTGATCGTGCCGACGCCGGTGCCGTCGAGGGGAGCGATCCCGAGTGAGGTGACGCCGTCGAACAACTCGACCGAACCGCTGGGAGTGCCGGGTTCGCCCACCGCCGACACGGTGGCCTGCAAGGTGACGTCGCCACCGAAGCCCGACGGGTTCGGCAGCGCGGTGAGCACGGTGGTGGTCGCCGGGTCGAAGGCGTAGGCGCCGGCGTCGCAGGTGGCGCCTCGTGCGATGCCGCGCTGGTCGGTGGGCAGGCAGGTGCCGGGCGCTCCGGCGTCGATGGCGACGCTCGTGGCGCCGAGGCGCACGGTGGGGGTGGGGCCGCCGTTGGCAGCCAGCGGCGTCAGCGCCAGGTCGGCGAGCACGGCCACGGTGCCCGGACACGTCGGGGTCAGGTCGGTGGTGACGTTGCCGGCGCCGGCGATCGTGCCGAAGCACGCCTCGGTCGGCCCCTGCACGATCGAGTTGCGCACGGTCATGTCGGCCCCGGTCGACTCGATGGCCGTCGAGCCCTGCGATCCGGTGAACGTCGAGTTCTCGATCGTCGCCGAACCGGAGAACCGGTTGGCGATGTCGCTGCCGCCGGTCGTGGCATCGGCGGCGTTGCCGACGAAGGTGCTGTTGCGCACGATCAGGGTGGACAGGTTCACGACGGCGCCGCCGAACATCGCCCCGGGGGCGGTGGCGTCGCGGATGGTCACGTGCTCGAGCACGAAGCCGGCCGAGGCGGCGTCGTTGTAGACGGCGGCGCCGCCCACGGTCGCCTCGTTGCCGTCGGCGATGGTCAGGTTGCGGATCGAGCCGTAACCGCCGCCGGGGATCTCGATCTGCACGAGGAAGACGCGTGACGCGCCGCCGCCGCTGACGGTGATCGGTCCGCCGGCGTCGTCGCCGTCGATGGTCATCGGGGCCCGGATGGCGAGCTCGCTGCCGACAGTGATCGTGCCCGTGACGTCGAAGCCGATCACCTCGTCGGTGGACGTGTTCGCTTCGCTGATGGCGGCGCGCAGGGTGCACGTCCCGCCCGCCGTGGCGCAGCTCCCGTCGCCCGGGGTGGCGTCGTCGGCGTCGCCCACGTCGTCGACGACGATCGTTGCTCCCGACACGGCGGCGATGGCGGGCCGGACGTCGACCACCAGCTGCACGCCACCGGCCAGCAGCGCGAACACGACGACCGTGGCGACGTGCACCCGCGGCGCTGGGGGCGAGGGGCCTTCGACCGTCACGCCCCCTGCCTCGCCGAACAGCCGCACGGCGACCGCTGCGGCTACGAGGACGGCGATGCCCTCGACGACGACCGCCCACCCGTCTCGGGTGCCGAGCGAGTCGACGTCGTTGCCGAGCAGCGCCTGGCCGACCCACCACACGGCGACGGCGACGGCGCCGAGCACCACCACCGCCAGCACGAGGTCCACGGACCGAGCGCTCCCGAGCGCGCGAGCCCGTCGGAACGCCGAGCGCACGTCCGCCCGCTCGAGCATCACGACGCTCGGCAGCAGCGACCACCGAGCGGCGAGCGTGAGGGCGGCGCCGAACGGGACGATCAGCACGAAGAGCGTGCGGTTCGACGGCAGTCGCGCTGCTGTCGTCGGCCGGACGCGGCGGGCGACGAGGGTGACGACGGCGACCAGCACGCCGACGACCACGACGATGGGGGTGGCCAGCGCCAGGGCGGCCACGGCCAGTCCTGCGGGTACGAGCACCGCAGCGAGCCGGGGCGTGGCACGCAGTCCGCGACCGAGCGCTCGAACGGCGCGCCCGCGACCTCCGGCGGCGACCTCGTCGAGCACGATCGTCGCCCCGCCGATCGCGGCGAGCAGCACCGTCGACATGGCGACGACGGCCGGCACGGCGAGCAGCACGAGCAGCCGCACGACCTCGCCCTCGCCGAGCGCATCGGCGTCGGTGACGTCGGCGGCGTCGATGACCAGACCCGTCCAGATCCACACCGGCACGAGCAGCGCTGCGCCGAGGACACAGCTCGCCAGGAGCAGCCGGACGAGCCCGAGGGCGGCGCGCGCCGCCAGCGCGCCGCCGCCCCGCAAGAGTGCGAGGCCGCCGGCCGCGCGCGCGGCTCCCACGCGCGGGGCCGCCGATGTGTCCCGAGGCTCCATCACGGAGTGGTCCTTTGCATACCGCCGGTCCTGTACAACGTACATCTTGAGCTGTGCGGTGTACAGGAGGTAGGAAGGTGGCGACGGAACGCGGCCGGGCACGACGCAGAAGGGAACGGAGCTCGAGTGATCAGTGCGAGCGACACCGGCACCCGCGACACGCGCCGCGAGCCGCTGACCAGGGCCGAGATCGCCCGTGCGGCGTTGGTGATGGTCGATCGCGACGGCGGCGAGAACCTCTCGATGCGGCGGTTGGCGCAGGAGCTGCGCGTCACGACGATGGCCGTCTACCACCACTTCGAGTCGAAGGCGGAGGTGATGCAGGCGGCCGCCGACCAGGTGTGGATCGAGGTCGTGTTGTCGGTCGAGCCGCACGACGATCCGGTCGAGACGATCCTGCAGGGCTTCCTCACGGCCCGGCGGGTGTTCCGGGCGCACCGCGACATCACCCCGTACGCCGTTGCGTCGCCGCGCACCCCGGACGCCGTGCACGCCATGGCCTCGGCGATCGCGGCGCAGTTCGAACAGGCGGGCTTCACCGGGGAGCGCGCCGCCACCGCCTACCACGCACTGGCCACCTTCACGCTGGGTAGCGGTCTGCTCGAGGCGCAGCGCGCCATGGTCGACCGCTCGATCCGGGCACCGGTCTCCGACCTGGCGGCGGCCGTCGGCACACCGACCTCGGCCGGGGCCGACGACGACACCTACACCGCGGTGCTCGACTCCATGGAGGACGACCCGGACCTGGTGCGCTTCGAGCGCAGCCTGCGGGCGATCATGGCGGGCCTGCGGGCAGCCGACGCCACGTAGACCTCACTCCTCGGGCAGCGCCGCGAAGTCCTTCTTGGCCTGGCGGTACCACTTCATTCCGGAGATGGGCCGCTTCCAGCGACCTTGCATGTCCGCCAGGGCGGGCCGGTGTGCCTCGTCGCCCTGCTCGACGGCTTCGCGCAGGTGCTGGTCCTGGGCGTTGATCACGTCGTCGGCGGACTCGCCGTGGTGGGCGTGGTCGCACGGCCCGCCGAGCTGTCGGCACGTCATCGTCTTCATCGCTGCGTCCTGTCGTTCGCGGTGGTCAGGCTTGGTGCGTGCGCGGTGGTCACGGCCGCTGCTGGATCCGGATGAGGTTGCCGGCCGGGTCGCGTACGGCGCAGTCCCGCAAGCCGTAGAACTGATCCTTCGGCTCCTGGACGATGTCGACCCCGGCGGCTTCGAGCCGGGCGAACAGCCCGTCGAGGTCGGGCGTCGCCAGGTTGACGCCGGCGTAGGTGCCCTTGTCCATCATCGAAAGGATCGTCCGACGCTCCTCGTCGGTGATCGACGGGTCCGGTGTCGGCGGCTGCAGCACGATCGCCGTGTCGGGCTGGCCGGGAGGGCCGACGGTGATGAAGCGCATCTTGGCCTTGCCGACGTCGAGACGTACCTCGAACCCGAGCACGTCGGTGTAGAAGGCGAGCGACTCGTCCGGGTCGCGGTGGGGCAGGAAGCTCTGGTGGATCGTGATCTGCATGCCGAGCAACGTACGGTCAGGCGTCGGAGTTCGCTTCTCGATTCCTGACCGGTTTGGTGACGCGCATCGCCACGCACGGCGGCAGCTCGTGCTGCCACTCGGGGGCCTGGTCCCGGTACGTCGACGGCGACATGCCGACCAGCTCGGAGAACCTCGTGCTGAAGGTGCCGAGCGACGAGAACCCGACGGCGAAGCAGATGTCGGTGACGGAGCGGTCGGTGCCGCGCAGCAACGCCATGGCCCGCTCGACCCTCCGCGTCATCACATACGAGTAGAGCGGCTCGCCGTACTCCTCGCGGAAGCGGCGGCTGAAGTGCCCGGCCGACATGCCCACGGCGCGAGCGATCGACTCGACGTCGAGCGGCTGGTCGAAGGAGCGGTCGATGCGGTCCTTGGCCTTGCGCAGCAGCACTAATGGGGGTCGATCGGCCTTTCGATGAGCAAGGCTGATCCCGAGCCACCGATG
>CAZYKR010000008.1:0-35997 GCA_964648005.1 uncultured Iamiaceae bacterium | reverse complement strand
ATTGCGCGCTGGTGCACGCGCTGGCTCAGTCTTTCCTCGAGGGCGATCTGGCGACGGCGGTGCGGGCCCTCAAGGAGCAACCGGGCGGCAGGATCTCGCTCGGCGGGTTGACCCTGCCTCTGGCATTGGCCGACCTCGGTCTGATCGACGAGTACGAGTTCGTCGTCCATCCGGTCATCGCCGGGCACGGGCCCCGACTGCTCGACGGGCTGCGCGCATCGCTCGATCTAGAGTCCGTCAGCCGCCGCGAGCTGTCGTCCGGGGCGGTGGCATTGCTGTTCCAGCCAGCGGGCGGTGCACCCGGGCGGTGAACGGACCGGGTGGCCGATCGGCGCAGTGCCGGAGGTGTCCCAGCGCGGGGCGTGATCGAGGGAGGCAGACATGGGGATCGCGATCGGCCTCGGTGTCGTAGCGGCGCTCGGCTTCGTCGCCGTCATGTTCGTGGTCGTGCCGAAGGTCGCGCTGGCCAAGGTGCAGCACCGGCTGGAGGGACGTGTGGCCGACGCGGTGCCGGCCGATCAGATCGAGCGTGTCGACACCGCCACGGTGACGCTGGGGCTCACCTCGCGCGGCGCTGGTCAGGCGCGTGGCAACGGGGCGCTGGTACTCACCCCGACCGAGCTGCTGTGGCTGCAGCTCGTGCCCGAGCGCAACAGCGTGCGGATACCGCTGTCGAGCATCACCGAGGTGCGCACGGCGCGGTCGCACCTGGGCAAGAGCTACGGCCGGGCGCTCCTGTACGTGGCGTTCGCCGTCGATGGCGAGCCGGACGCCATGGCCTGGTACAGCCCTGACGTCGATGGCTGGGTGGATGCGATCGGTGAGGCCACGTCACCGGGCGAGCCAGCCGCGCCCTGACGCCGAGTCCCTCCATCCGCCGGCGTCCGGGTCCAGCCGAGCTGAAGCCGCCGGGCGCTGTGGGAGATCCCTCGGGCCGAGCCTCATTCGAGTCGTACAGTTCGGCGATGGACGTGGCGTGGCCGTGGCGGCGTGCAGACATGATCGATGCGTCGGCACTCCTTGCTTCAACGCCGCCGACCCTCGTGGGAGACGAACCCGACCCACGTTGGCCCGATCTCAGCTGGGCAGTGCACGAGGTTGTGGACGACACCTCGTGGGACGAGCACGACCCGTCCGGATCGATCGGCACGATCCTCCGCAACGATGTCGAGGCGTCGGCCGCTCGAGAGCTTGTCCTCCTCCTCGTGCAGGTGTCGGAGCGCCAGGGAGCAGACGCCCCCGACAACCGATGGTTCTCGGACCCCGGATGGGGCGCTGTGCGAGCCTCGGCTACCGGGATGCTGCACGTGCTGACGGCGGCCGACCCCTCGGACTGACAGGCGGCGCAGCTGGACCGCAAGCGGTTCGCCGGATGCCTCGACGGGGACGAATCGCTCGCGGCGCCCGCTGACGAGTCGACCATCGCCACTCGACGGTGCGGACCGCCGCCGAGTGTCGGCGTACCAACGGAGTGGAGGTGATGGGATTCGAACCCACGGCCTCTTCGATGCGACCGAAGCGCTCTAGCCAGCTGAGCTACACCCCCGAAGGAACGGCCATGTTACCGGTGCCCGTCCCGGGCCGGAAACTCGTTGCGGTAGGTGGCAGCGCCCTCAGGTGTCGGCTGCGGCAGCGTCGAAGGCGGCCTGGGACATGGGCACGGTCTTCGCCATGCCGAACGTGATCTCGAAGGCCAGCGTCAGCGCCGTCGTCGGATCGATCGCCTCGCGGGTCTGATCGATGGCCGAGCCGAGCGCCAGCGCGCACAGCACGTGGCGGCCCCAGCCGTCGATCGTCGGGAGCCGGTGGGCCCGGAGCTCGTCGTCGACCCGCGCGCACACGGCGACGACAGCGGGGCGCAGCTCGAAGGCCGCCTGCAGCGGCAGCACGGTCGGGCGGTGCGCATCCGGCACGGTCACGGGCACCTGGCCCCACGGCACGTCGGCGACGGCGCCGGCGACCAGCCGATAGCAGTGGTCGAGCGAGGGCACGGCGTCGAGGCCGACCACGTCGGGCACGACACGGTCGCGCAGCGCCCCGGTGATCGACGTCGGCGGTGCCCCCGCCACGTCGGTGGTGTCCCCGCTGAGCACCTCGTTGATGGCGTCACCGAACACGGCCGCGCCCGGCGTCAGCTCGGTGTGCTCGATGTCGATGACACCGCTCGACACGATCGCCGCCTCGCCGGTGGTGGCGGCAAGCACCGTCAGGTAGTCCTCTACCCGCACGCCGCGCTCGTCCTGGACGTACGCCAGTGCAACCTCGCGCAGCGCGACGGCCGCAGGCTCGAACGGGGTCAGGTCCATCGGGAGGAGCTGCTTCGGGTGTTGGTCCCGGTCAGCCCGGGACGGCCTGGTGGCGGTCCATCATGTCGGCCATCACCATCTTGATGAAGCTGTCGGCTTCGTCGGTCAGCCCCCCGACGACGCCGCCGTAGATGGCCCCGCTGGCCGGTGCCTCGTCGGCGTGCTCGACGGCGTAGGGCACCGCCTCTGCCAGGTCGGCGGCGAAAGCCTCGACGAGCCCCGGCTGGGTCTGCGGACGGGTGACTGCCATGTGGATCGAGTTCGGGTACTGCTGGCCGTTGAAGCGCCAGCCTCGCTGCCGCATGAAGTCGTTGACGTGGTAGATGTCGAAGGCGTCCGACGTGAAGCTGAAGCAGAACGTCGGCGTGCCCATCAACCGCAGCTCGGGATGGCTGCGCACGATGTCCTGCATGGCGTACGCGGTCTCGAAGATCTCGCGGGCGTAGTTCAGGTAGCCCTGGCGGCCGATCGTCACCATCGCCGCCCACGTGGCCGCCAGCAGGCCGACCGAGCGCGAGCCCTCGATGCCGGGGGAGCAGTACTTGCCGCCGCTCCAGTCGGTGAGGAAGAAGTACTGGTCGTTGCGGTACTGCGCGTCCCGGAACGACAGGACCGAGGTGCCCTTGAAGGCGTAGCCGTACTTGTGGGTGTCCGCCGAGATCGACGTGACGCCGGGCAGGCGGAAGTCGAAGGTCGGGATGTCGTAGCCGAGCTCCTGGCCCCACGGCAGGATCCATCCGCCGAGGCAGCCGTCGACGTGCAGGCCGATGCCGCGCTCGAGCGCCAGGTCCGACAGCGCCTCGATGGGATCAACCGTGCCGTACCCGTAGTTGCACGCCGAGCCGATGGTGGCGATCGTGCCGGCGTCGATGTGGTCGGCCACCCAGTCGACGTCCACCAACGTCGTGTCGGGGTCGACCGGGGCCTTGCGCAGCTCGATGCCGAGGAGGTGGCACGCCTTGTCGAACGCGGGGTGGGCGGTCTCAGGCTTGATCACGTTGGGCCGGTCGATGCCGCGATGGATGGCGGCGTGCTCCCGGTAGGCGAGCATGGCGTGCAGGATGCTGCCCGTGCCGCCCGTGGTGACGATGCCGGCCGGCTCGCCGTCGGTGACGGCGTCGGCGTTGAGCATGTCGAGGGTCATGGCGATGATCTCGCCCTCGAAGCGGGTCGCCGACGGGCACATGTCGCGCTGGAGCGCGTTCATGTGGGCGTACTTGCCGAAGGCCTCGGTCATGAAGTCGTAGTGCTCGTGATCGCCGCAGTACATCGTGCCGGAGCACTTGCCGCTCTCCCAGGTGGTGTCCTCCTCGGAGGCCATCGTCGCCAGCTCCGCCAGCACCTCGTCGCGGGGACGGCCCTGCTCGGGCAGGGTCCGCTGCACCCCGAAGCGATCGGCGTAGGGGTAGTCGTGGCTCATCTGGGGGCTCCTTCGTGCCGGCGGGCGGCGGCGTGCCGGGCCTCGACGGCGGTGTCAGCGGTTCAGGGTCTGATAGATCGGTCGCAGCGCCGCGAAGGCGGCGATGAACTGCTCGGTCACCGGCGCGTACGCCGCGTGGGCGACCGGGTCCGGATCGTAGGCGTCCGCCGTGCGTACCACCACGCCGTGTGGGTCGGCGGCCACCTGGTCGATGCCGTGCAGCGCCGCGAGCGCCACCGCCCGCGCGATGGCGTGGTGTGGGTCGAGGAGCGGTGCCACCGGCCGGTCGAGCACGTCGGCGAGGATCTGGCACCAGGCCGCCGAGCGGGCCGCGCCTCCGCCGAACACCACCCGCGCCGCCGGCGCGCCGGCCGTCGACTCCACAACAGGGAGCAGCCAGGCCGCGTTGTGGGCGATGCCTTCGAGCACGGCGCGCACCAGCTCCGCCCGGCGGGTGTCGAGCGACAGGTTGACGAACGCGCCACGCACGCGGTGGTCGGCGGCCGGCGCCATCGACCCGGCGAGCCAGGGGAGGAACAGCACCCCGCCGCTGCCGGGCGCCACATCGGTCACGGTGGCGTCGAGGGTGGCGAACCGATCCTCGGTGTGGTGGTCGGCGAGCGCGTCGTCGGCGAAGACGAGGTGCTCGAGTACGTGGTCGAGCGCCTTGCCGGCCACGCCGTTCTCGGCCCACACCAGATACGTGTCGGTCACCGGCGTGGGCATCGACAGCACCTCGTGCTCGAGGTCGACGACGAGCCGGTCGACCGCCGCCAGCACGACGGCGGTCGTGCCGATCATCAGGCCCACCTGCGCCGATGTGCAGGCACCGGTGGCGAGGGCGCCGGCGTGGCTGTCGTTCATCGACGCCGCCACCGTCACGTCGTGGCGCAGGCCCAGCGCGTCGGCCACCTCGGGTTGGACCACGCCGCAGGGTTCGCCCGGCGCCAGCAGCGGCGGGAGCACGTCGGTCGGCACCCCGGCCATGCGGCACAGGTCGTCGTCGTAGTCGGTGGTCCCCAGCGTGCGGTTGTCGCAGAGCTGCGCGGTGAACATCGTGGCCTGCGTGGCGCGCGGCGCGCCGGTGAGCCGTGCGGCCACGTAGTCCATCGGCTCGAGGTAGCACGCGGTGGCGGCGGCGACCGACGGCTCGTCGTGGAGGATGTGCAGGACGTGCCCCAAGCTGAGCCCGTTGCCGACGGGCGGCAGGCCGTGCCGTTCGGTCCAGGTGGCGAACGCCTCGGGATGGTCGCGCAGCACGTCGTAGCAGTGCTGCGTGCCGCGCCGGTCGAAGTACGTGCGCATCGGCGCCGTCGGCCGGCCGACCGCGTCGACCGGCACGATCGAGGAGTACTGGCTGCAGCATCCGACGGCGCGCACGGCGGGCGCCGCACCGGGGACGGCGTCGAGCACCTCGGCGATGGCAGCGAGCACGAGCTGCCACAGGGCTTCGGCGTCCTGGGTCACCGCGTCGCCGTCCCGCACGGTCACCAGCGCACGTTCGGCCGACGCGAGCAGCGAGCCGCCGTCATCGACCAGCACCACCTTGGCGTTGGAGGTGCCGACGTCGATGCCGAGGGCGAGGGTCATGCGCGTGCTCGGCCCGACGTCAGTAGTGCCAGGGGAACGCCGACCAGTCGGGGTCGCGCTTGTCCAGGAAGCTGTCGCGCCCCTCTGCCGCCTCGTCGGTCATGTAGGCCAGCCGGGTCGCCTCGCCGGCGAACACCTGCTGGCCCACCAGGCCGTCGTCGATCAGGTTGAAGGCGAACTTCAACATCCGCTGCGCCGTCGGACTCTTGCCGTTGATCATGGCGGCCCACTCCAGGGCGGTGGCCTCGAGGTCCGCATGGGGGACGACGGCGTTGACCATCCCCATGGCGTGCGCTTCGGCAGCCGAGTACTCCCGGCCCAGGAAGAAGATCTCCCGGGCGAACTTCTGGCCGACCTGGCGGGCCAGGTACGCGGATCCGAAGCCGCCGTCGAAGCTGGCCACGTCGGCGTCGGTCTGCTTGAACCTGGCGTGCTCGGCGCTGGCGAGGGTGAGATCGGCCACGACGTGCAGGCTGTGGCCACCGCCGGCGGCCCACCCGGGGACGACGGCGATGACGACCTTCGGCATGAACCGGATCAGCCGCTGCACCTCGAGGATGTGCAGGCGCCCGGTGCGCGCCGGGTCGATGGACTCGGCGGTGTCGCCCTCGGCGTAGCGGTACCCGTCGCGACCCCGGATGCGCTGGTCGCCGCCCGAGCAGAACGACCACACCCCGTCGCGTGGTGACGGTCCGTTGCCGGTGAGCAGGACGCACCCCACGTCGCTCGTCTGGCGGGCGTGGTCCAGCGCACGGAACAGCTCGTCGACGGTGCCGGGACGGAAGGCGTTGCGCACCTCGGGCCGATCGAAGGCGATGCGCACCGTGCCCTGGTCGACGGCGCGGTGGTAGGTGATGTCGGTGCACGAGAAGCCCTCGACGGGCTCCCACCGCTGCGGGTCGAACAGCTCGGAGACCATTCAGCGGAGCATAGGGGGCGCTGCGGCGCCGAGGTCCAGCTCGCGCGCCAGCGCCGCCAGCTCGCGCCGGTTGGCGAGGCCGGTCTTGCGGAGCAGGTTGGCGACGTGGTGCTTGACCGTGCCGGTCGACACGAACAGCGCCGCCGCCACGTCCTTGTTGGTGGCGCCGCCGGCGAGCTGGGCCAGCACGTCGACCTCACGGCTCGTCACGCCGCAGCGCGCCAGCACGGCGGGGACGACGCTCGACCCGCGCCCCCGCCGGGGTACCCGTTCGCCTTGGGCCCGCAGCGCGGCGCGCGCTTCGGCGGCGAGGGCGCTGAACCCCTGCGCGCTGAAGAACGCCTGCGCCGCCCGGAGCAGGTCGCCGGTCTCGTCCCAGCCGGCGGCACGGGCCTGGGGCCAACAGGCGAGCAGGGCGACGTGCCACCAGGCGATGCCGAGGTCCGATCGCGACAGCACCGACCAGGCCGTGGCGCACGCGGCGCGCAGCTCGGACGACTCGTCGCCGATGCCGCTCGGCACGCGGCGGGTCGCCGACGGACCGAGTCGGTCGGCGAGGGCGAGGAGCGTGGCATCGACCGGACCGATCGGGGCGCGGGCCGCCGCATCGGGTGCCACGCCGAGCACGGCGGCGAGGCCGGTGATCCCGTCGAGCATGGGGACGTCGCCGGGCCCGATGCCCGCCACCTCGCGTGCCACGATCAGCGCGTCGTGGCGCGCCGCCACGGCGCGGCGGAGCTCGGTGGCGTCGAGGCGGAGCACGGCGCGCAGCGCCGACACCTGCGCCGCGGCGAGTGCGCGATCGGTCGCGGGAGCTCCGGCGGTGCTGGCCAGCGCCAGCGCGGCCGACGCCGCACGATCGCGCCCGTGCAACGCCTGGGCGAGCGCCAGGCCCTCGAGTGCGGCGGCGGTGGCGCTCGGCCCGAGCCCGGCCGCCTCGTCGAGCGCGGCGACGGCGCTGCGCAGGGCCGGCGCCGGTTGCAGCGCACCGACCCACTCGTCGACGTCTCGGCGCTCGGCGGCTGCCGTCGGATCGTCCTCGTCGATCGGCATCGTCGCCGTCACGGGCGCGTCGACCGTGGCGACGACCAGGAGGCCGGGGCGGTGCAGCTCGACCGTGCCGTCGAGCGCACGTCGGCGCGTGCTGGCGTCGTGCGGGCCGAGCACGAGCTGCAGGCGATCGGCGCGTCGGAGCGACCGCAACGCGGCCCCGGTGAGGCCGGCACGGTCCGAGCGCGATCGGCGATCGAGCTCCTCGGCGACCACGAGCACCGCGGTGCCCTGCCCGGCAGCGGCACCCATCAGGGCGTCCAGCTCGTGCCACGGCATCGGGTCCGTGGACGGCCATCGCACGACGCGCGTGCCGTGCCGCTCCGCAACGGTGCAGATCGTCGCCAGCGCCTGGCGGGTGCCGTCGTCGGCGGAACGGATCTGGATCAACCCGGAGACGCCGGCGTGTAGCTCGCCGACCGCGTCGGCGAGCACGGCGGCCAGTGCCGCATCGGCGTCGAGCTCCAGCCACGGCGCGCGGTGGTTCACGGCCGCAGTATGGACCGTGACGCCCGGCCGTGCGGGGTGCCCCGAGGCCGGCTCAGCGGGACGTCGGACCGAAGGCGAGGGTGGCGATGGCCTCGGCCTGTTGATGCACGCGCGCGGCGCGCTCCGCATCGGGGCGGAACAGGTGGGTGACGAAGAAGCTGAACAGCTGCGCCATGATCACCTGGGTCATGGCGTCGTGGTCGAGAGTGGTGTCGGCGAAGAGCGCGCCGAGCCACTCGCGCAGCGCCGGTTCGATCACCTCGAGCAGCTCGCGCGAGACGGCCAGCGCCGTCTCGTCCCCCCGCAGCCCTTCGCCGAGCAGGAGCCGCCAGATCGCCTCCTCCTCGAGCGCACCCTGCCAGATCGTCTCGATGAGGATCACCAGCCGACGGCGCGGGTCGGGGTCGATCTCCACCACCGGCAGCTCCTGGAGCCGCAGCCCGTAGCGGCGTTCCTCGATGACCGAGCGCAGCAGCTCGGCCTTCGAGGGGAAGTAGTGGTAGATGGCTGCGACGTTGAGGTCGCACGCCTTGGCCAGCTGGCGCATGCTCGTGCCGCTCGCCCCCCGCTCGGCCATCAGGGCCAAGGCGATGTCGAGGATGCGGTCGCGCTGCGACGGTGCCTCGGTGGGGGTGGTGGTCGACATGGTGGGCTCCGGCCGGCCGGCCAGCTCGGAGCCGGTCGGCGGCGGGTCAGTGGGCGACGGGACAGCTGCCGCTGGTGGCGGTGGCCGGGCAGGCGGCCTCTGCCTCCGAGGCAGGGGTATAGCGCGCCGGCAGGCTCTGGATGGCGATGACCAGCGACGAGGCACCTCGGTCGAACGGCGCGTCGTCGGTCACGCGGATGTCGGGGATGGCATGGAAGAGCTCCTGCAGCACGGTCTTGACCTCGAGGCGGGCCAGGTTGGCGCCCAGGCAGAAGTGCGGCCCGATGCCGAAGGCCAGGTGCGGGTTGGGGTCCCGGTCCAGGATCAGCTCGTCGGGGCGGTCGAAGACGTCCTCATCGCGGTTCGCCGACTGGTACAGCAGCAGGACCCGGTCGCCTTCTTTGAAGTCGACGCCCTTGTAGGTGTGATCGACGGTGACCGTGCGGATGAAGCCCATCACTGGAGACACGTAGCGGATGAGCTCGTCGACCGCCTTGTCGAGGAAGACGTCGTCGTGGAGGTGGGCCACGAACCGCTCGGCCTCGTGGGGGAACAGGCTCAGGGCCAGCAGGCCGCCGCTGAGGGCGTTGCGGGTGGTCTCGTTGCCGGCGACGAGCAGCACGGTGAGGAACGACAGCAACTCGTCGTCACCCAGCCGGTTGCCGATGATCTCGGCGGCGCGCTCCTCATCGATGCCCTGCAGCGCCAGGTGCTCCTTCGCCAGCGCGCCGTCGTCGAACGCGGAGGTGAGCACGTCGATGAGGTCATCGTGCTGGCCGGGGTTGGCGCGCCGTTCGGCGATGAGCGTCAGGCACATCTCGGCGTACTCGCCGAAGGCCGTGGCGGCGGCGTGCAGGACCGGGTCGTCGGCCTCGATGTGCCCGTCGCCCGCCATCATGGCGTCGCTCCAGCGGTACATCGCCATGCGCTGTTCGGGGTCGAGCCCCATCAGCTCGCAGATGATGATCAGCGGGATGTGGATGGCGAAGTCCTCGACGAAGTCGACCTGCCCCTTCTCCTTGATCTGCTCGATCAGCTCCTGGGACAGCTCTTGGATGTGCGGGTAGAGCTCGCGCACGCGTCGAGGCGTGAACCCCTGGTTGATCAGGCGGCGGGTGCGGGTGTGCTGGTCACCGTCGAGGGTGATGATCGACATGTCGCCGGCGATCACCGGACGGACGCCGAAGCGGTTGCAGAAGCGATCGGGATCACGCGAGATCGTGAAGACGTCCTCGTGCTTGGAGATGATCCACAGGTCGTTGGCCTCGTCGCGGTAGATCGGCGCGTTGTTGCGCAGCCACCGGTATGTCTCCCACGGGTCGTCGTAGAGCCGCACGTCGCAGAAGTCGAGCTCCATCGGTGCCTCGATCGCTGTCATGACCAACCTCCTGGCGCCGGCGCGGCCGGCGTCGCCTTCGACGCCCGACAGCTAATCAAACGTTCGTTCAAGAGGCAAGCCCGCGCCGAAAACCGTTCTGGTAGTACAACCGGTCGGAATTCGACCCGGGTTCGCTACCAGAACGAGTGGGTTGGCTCAGGTGCTGGTGCCGAGGCAGCCGTCGGGATCGATGGCCGACCCGCCGACGCGCACCTCGAAGTGCAGGTGCGGCCCGGTCGAGTACCCGGTCGACCCCTCGTAGCCGACGAGCTGGCCCTGGCCGACCTGCTGACCGACGCTGACCGCCACCTGGCTCTGGTGGGCGTAGGCGGTGACGAACGAGCCGTGGTCCACCAGCACGAGGTTGCCGTAGCCGCCCGAGTTCCAGCCGGCGAAGATCACCTCGCCGGCGACCGAGGCATAGATCGGTGACCCGTGCGGGGCGTACATGTCGATGCCGGGGTGGCCGCCGCCGAAGCCGCGCGACACCTTGGCGCCGGGCAGCGGCCAGATGCAGCCGCCCGGTCCGGCGGTGCCGGTGATCTGCGACGGACCGCTGAAGGCCTGCTCGCCGCCCCCACCGCTCGAGGTGTCGCCGCCCGACGAGCCGCCGCTGAGGGCGGCGTTGGCCCGCCGATCGGCCTCGGCCTGCGCCGCGGCGCGGGCTTCGGCGTCGGTGATGATCTTCTCCATCTGGGCCTCTTCGGCGGAGAGCCCGGCGATGTGGCCGTCGATGCCGCGGACCTGCTCGTCGTAGACGGTCTTGATCCGCTGCTGGTTCTCCTCGGCTGCCTGCAGCTCGCGCAGCGCCGCTTCCTCGGTGGCCTGCCACTCCTCGGCCTCGGCCTGCGCGGCACGTTGCTCGTCGACCAGGTCGGCGAGCTCCTCCTTGCGGCCGCGCAGCTGGTCGGTGATGTCCTCGGTCGACCCGCTCACGGCGTCGAGTAGTGCCTTGTCCCGGTCGAGCTCGGAGATGTCGTCGACCGACAGCAGTCGCTCGGTGTCGTCCATGCGACCGTCGGGGTTGACGTAGGCGGCGACCGCCCGCTCCTGCAGGCGGCCCTGGAGCTCGTCGATCTGGTGCTCGGTGGCCAGCTGTTGGCGCAGCAGGTCCTCGGCTCGCTGGCGGGCGTCGTCGGCGGCGCGCCGGGCGTCGTCGGCGCGCGCCTGCTGGGCCCGGACCTGCTCGTCGAGGACGGCGAGCGCCTGCTCCATCTCGGCCTGCGTGGCCTTGAGCGGCTCGAGCTCCTCGGCGAGCCGGGCCTTCTCGGAACGGATCTCATCCTGGCGGGCCCGCGCCTCGGCCGGGGTCGGATCCTGCGTCGGCGCGGCGGACACGGCCGGGGCGACGTTGGCGACGGCGACGAGCGCGGCGACCATGGCGGTCGCCGCTGCGTGGCGGCGCAGTCGGGGGCGGACGGGGCCGCTGATCGGGCGGCTGGTGTGCAGGCGGTTCGCTGGCATGAGATTCGACGCTCGGTGCGGCGGGCTGTTCGTCACAGCTTCGCAACATTCGCAACGAGGCCGCAACATAGCCCGGTCGCTGCATCCCGTCCAGTAGGTCCGGGTGCCGGAGGGTCGGATCCGCACCTCGGAGGGTGGCGGCGCATCGACGGGTGCGGTGGCTCGACGACGGAGGTCGAGCTGTTGCGGGTGCGCATTGTGCATGAGAAGTGTGCCCTGATGCAAGTGCGGGTGCTGCGGCAGATGTTGTTTATGTTGTTGATGTTGTTCATGGGGTGACGGCGTCGGGTCGTCGCCCGTGATGCGGGGGGCGAGACCGATGTTCGACGTGGTGATCACCGGTGGCGAGGTCATCGACGGCACAGGTGCGCCGCGACGCCGGGCCGATGTCGCCATCCGCAGCGGTGTGGTGGAGGCGATCGGGCAGCTCGATGCCGCGTCGCTCGAGGCACGCGAGGTGATCGACGCCACGGGCCGGATCGTGTGCCCCGGTTTCGTCGACATCCACACGCACTACGACGCGCAAGTGCTGTGGGACCCGACCTTGAGCGTGTCGCCGATGCACGGCGTCACCTCCGTCGTGATCGGCAACTGCGGCTTCGGCGTGGCGCCGACCCGGCCGACCGATCGGCACGAGATCATCCGCACGTTGGAGAAGGTCGAGGGGATGAGTGCGGCGGCGCTCGACGCCGGACTCGGCGACGAGTGGGCCTTCACCTCGTTCCCCGAGTACCTCGACGCCGTCGAGGCGCAGCGGCCCCTGATCAACGTGGCGGCGCTGCTCGGCCACACCCCGCTGCGGTTGTGGGCCCTCGGCGAGGCGGCAACGAGCCGAGCTGCCACCGACGACGAGGTGGCGACGATGCGCGACGCCGTCGTCGAGGCGTTGGCGGCCGGTGCGCTCGGGTTCGCCACGTCCAAGTCGACGACACATCTGGGTGCCGGGGGTCGGCCGGTGCCCAGCCGCGCCGCCGAGCTCGCCGAACTGCTGGCCCTGTGCACACCGCTGCGCGACATCGGCGGCGGCGTCGTCCAGGCGACGGTCGGGCCCGGCCTGTTCTTCGAGGAGTTCGGCGCCATCGCCGAGCGCACGGGCGGCACCGTGTCCTGGACGGCGCTGCTGGCGAACACGGGCGAGGGGGTGCCCGAGTGGATGCTCGCCGAGTCGGTCGCGCTGCAGGACCGTGGCCGACGCGTGCTGCCGCAGGTGAGCTGCCGGCCGCTGCAGTTCGAGTTCACCTTCGCCGAGCCGTTCCCGTTCGAGTCCATGCCCGAGTTCGCGCCGGTGAGCGCCGCCGCCGACGACCGGGCCAAGCTCGCCGTCTACGGGGATCCGGCCTGGCGGGCGGAGCTGCGACGCCGGTTCGCCGACGGCCGCACCGGAGCGTTGCAGGCGAGCTGGGACCGGACGGTGATCGCCACCGTCCCGGGCGATCCGTCGCTCGAGGAGCGCACGGTGGCCGAGGCGGCGCGGTCGCTCGGTGTCGACGCCACGGAGCTGGCGCTCGACCTGGCCGTGGCATCGGACCTGCGGGCCCGGTTCCGGTTGGCGGCCTACAACTACGACGACGACGAGGTGGCGCCGCTGCTCGCCAGCGACCGCACGGTGCTCGGCCTCTCGGATGCCGGCGCGCATGCCAGCCAGCTCTGCGACGCCTGCTTCTCGACCCACCTGCTCGGGCACTGGGTGCGAGAACGCGGCACGCTCACCCTCGAAGAGGCCGTGCACAAGCTGACCTCCCAGGCGGCAGATGCCTTCGGTCTGGTCGGGCGCGGCCGCCTGGTCGAGCGCGCGCCGGCCGACGTCGTCGTCTTCGACCCGGCCACCGTGGCGGCCGGACCGTTGCGTCGGGTCCACGACCTGCCCGCCGGGCAGGATCGCCTCGTGGCCGACGCCGTCGGGATCGATGCCGTGCTGGTGGGCGGCACCCTCGTGGCGCGTCACGGATCCGTCGTGGACGGTGGTCCGGGCGAGCGCCCCGGCCGTGTGCTGCGCAACGGGGGCGGCTGAGACGTGCGCCGGGCGACGACCGGCCCGCCGCCCGGCCGACGTGCGGCGCCGGCGGCCGCAGACTAGAACGGGTTCTCGTTTTCGCTGCCGGTACCGGCGTCGTGGGTCGACCACGCCGGACCGGACGGAGGAGTGCGCCATGGACGTCGACGACACCCCGGCCGAGGCCGCCTTTCGCGCCGAAGTGCGCTCGTTCCTGGCCGCCCATGCACCCGACGTGACCCCGCTCGTCGGCGTGTGGCCGCCGCGCGTGATCGACCACGAGCGCGACGTCCGCTTCATCGAGGCCAGCCGGGCGTGGCAGCGATGCCGCGCCGAGCACGGCTTCGCCGGCATCGGGTGGCCGGAGGCTTACGGCGGCCGTGGGCTCGGCCCCGTCTTCGAGGCGGTCTTCGCCGAGGAAGAGGGCATGGCCATGCTGCTGTCGGGCCTGTTCTCGGTCGGCATCGGCATGGTGGGACCGACGATCATCGCCCACGGCACCCACGAGCAGAAGGACGCGTTCTTGAGCCCCCTCCTGCGCGGCGAGCAGGTCTGGTGCCAGCTGTTCAGCGAACCCAACGCCGGCAGCGACCTCGCCGCACTCGAGACGCGCGCCGAGCGCGACGGTGACGAGTGGGTCGTGCACGGGCAGAAGGTCTGGACGAGCCACGCCCACGCCGCCGACTGGGGGATCCTGCTGGCCCGCTCGAACGCCGACGTCCCCAAGCACCGGGGGATCACGTGCTTCCTGGTCGACATGCGCTCACCCGGCATCGAGGTCCGCCCGCTGCGCCAGGCGACGGGATCGGCGGAGTTCAACGAGGTCTTCCTCGACGGCCTGCGCCTGTCCGACGTAGCGCGCCTCGGCCCGGTCGACGAAGGCTGGCGCGTGGCGATGACGACGCTGACCTCGGAGCGCGTGAGCATCGGCGGCAACACCGCCGTGCTCTCGCTCGACGACCTCGTGGGGTTGGCCGAGCGCCGGGGCCTGCGCGCCGACGCCGCCACGCGCCAGGCGCTCGTGGCCTTCCACGTCAGGGTGCAGCTCATCAATTACCTGGCCTGGCGGCAGCGCAGCGCGCTGAGCGCCGGACGCGAGCCGGGCCCGGAGAGCTCGTTGCTGAAGTTGGCGATGTCCAACCACCAGGCGGCGACCGGGGACCTGATCATGGGACTCCTCGGCGCCGACGCCACCCTCGATCACGCCGACGCCTACGGGGGTGGGTCGTGGCAGGGGCACTTCTTGTACCAGTGGGCGTCACGCATCGGCGGGGGCACGGACCAGGTGCAGCGGACGGTGATCGGCGAGCGGGTGCTCGGTCTGCCGAGCGAACCTCGCGCCGACAAGGGCCTGACCTTCCGTCAGCTCCAGCGCGCCGCACTCGACCGCTGAGCAGGAAATCTCCCCGCGCGACGTGGACGGGTGGGGTGACGCCTGCCATACTCGTGCCCGACTCTTGGCGGCGAGCGCTCCCTTCCGCGTGCGTGTGTCAGGGTCGTCCAAGCAGCCAGCCGTTCGGTGGTTGGCGACCGACACGGGGGAACCATGACGAGACGATTGAGGAGCAGGGTGGCGCTGGTTGGTGCGCTCTCTGCGATGTTGGGCGGCCTGGTGCTGTTCTCCGCCTCGCCCACGCAGGCGGTGGTGAACAACCCGGGCGCCGTGACCTTCACGGTGAAGGGCGGCACCTTCATCATGAACAAGGCCGATCCCGACGGCGATGCACCGCTGTCGTTCAAGTTCCCGAACCTCGTCGGTCCGTGGGCGTGCAACGACGGCCTCGACAACGACGGTGACGGCTTCACCGACGGCGCCGACGCCCAGTGCGATCCGATCGCCGGCACGAACTTCCCGGTGGGTGCGTTCGTCGAGAACGCCACCAACCAGGCCGACACCAATGAGGCCATGGACGGGTACCAGGGCGTCTGGGAGTGCAACGACGGCATCGACCAGGACCTCGACGGCCTGTACGACCACTCGTCGCTGAACCCGACCACGCCCGACACCGGCACCGGCCAGGGCTGCTCGTACGCCAACGACAACGACGAGGACGCCTCAGGCAACCAGTTCTACACAACGCCCAAGTTCAACGGCACGGTCGCGGGCGACGGCTCGGTCTCGGTGACCACCGCCACCTTCCAGAACCAGACGGTGTCGTTCGACGCCTCGGCCATCCTCGGCCCGGGTCAGGTCGTGAAGGCCGTCGTCAGCATCATCCCGGAGGGCTTCCCCTGGACCGGGTCGGTCAACCCCGACTACGGCTCGGGTGAGGTGTCGATGGACTCGGCCAAGGTGACGATCAAGATCGTCGTGCAGGGCATCGGCCAGTGCCGCATCGGCGCTCCCGACGGCTCGAACCCGATCGTGATCGACAACCTGACCACCGGCACCAGCGGCGACCTCACCGGCTCGCCGGCGGCACCGGGTGGCAACATCGCCACGATCGTGCGCGGCGACTTCGGCATGAACGTGCTGCCGGTCGACGAGCCCGGGTTCGACTGCGGGCTCATGGAGCCGTCGATGATCGACTTCCTGAACCTGCCGAACACGTCGGGCAACGACGCCTCGTTCATCCTGCAGTCCAGCTTCACCCCGCTCGGTAACGGCGCCATTGGTGGCACCGTCGTCGAGGACGGCACCGGCGACCCGCTCGCAGGCGTGTGGGCTCGTGTGCGTGACAAGAACACGAACACGTTCGTGACCAAGGTGCTCACCGACTCGAACGGTGAGTTCGAGGCCACGGGCCTGCCGCCCGGCGACTACGTCGTCTGGTACCAGGACCCCGACGGCTCGCACAACGACGAGTACAACGGCGGCGGCTCCACCTTCGGTGGCGCACCGGCGGTCACCGTCGCTGGCTCGGCGAAGACGACGGCCAACGCCTCGCTCGCTCCGGGTGGCGGCCTCACGGTCAACACCACCGATGCGTCGACGACCAACCCGCTGGGCGGTGTGACGGTCCGGGTGCGCAACTCGGCCACGAACACCTTCGTGACGGCGTTCAAGACGCAGGCTGGCGGCTCGTACACCAAGTCGCTGGTGCCCGGCGACTACAAGCTGCTCTTCGAGGCTCCCGGCTACGTGTCGGAGTGGGCCACGAACCAGCCCGGGTGGGCGAAGGCCAACCCGGTCACCGTCCCCAGCGGCGGCACGGTGGTCGTGAACACCGACCTGGCGATGGCGGGCTAGTACCACTGCCATCCGCGGTTTGACCGAGGCCCGGCTGTCGAGCATGTCGCTCGCAGCCGGGCCTCGGCGCGTCCGGGCTTCCGTGTGCGGTGGAGCATCGGACCTGAGGCGCGGCGGCGCGGCCGGCGCGTGCTAATCAAGGGACCCTGTGCCTCTGCCCCGCCTTCTGATCGCGCTCACCGCCGCCACCCTGTTGGCCGGTTGCAGCCTGCTCGACCGGCCGCCCCCGCCGAAGGAGACCACCGTCGTCGTGCCCGAGGCAGCGGACGCCGCCTCGATCGGTCCCCGCAGCGACGGCTCGTTCGTCTACGGCGAGCGGCTGACCGGCCGCGTCATCGCCGTGGGCGGCGACGGTCAGGTCGACCCGACCCCGGTCGCCACAGTCGCGGTGTCGGCCGGTCAGGCGTCGGGCGGGCTCCTGGGCGTGGCGGTCGACGACGCCGGACGGGTCTTCGCCCTGGCGACCCGTCCCGATGCCCGCGTGGCGGTCCTCCAGGTGGCCCCGGACGGAGAGCGCGTCGTGTGGGAAGGGCCCGAGGTGACGGGTGCCGACCTGGGCGGCGGCCTGCTGCTGCGCAACGGGCGGATCGTGTTCGCCCTGGGCGATCTCGGTGACCCCGCCGCCGTCGCCGACGCCGCCGCACCGAACGGCAAGCTGCTGTCGGTGCTTCCCGACGGCCCGGCGACGCAACGCCCGACCGTGCTCGGCGCGGGCTTCGTCGATCCCGTCGGCGTGGTCGTGGGCCCCTTCGACGATTGGTGGGTCGCCGACCGCGCCGGCTCGACGGCGGCAGATGGCGACGTGCCGGCCCGGCTCGTGCGCGTCCGCCCCGGCGGAGCACTGGAGCCGACACCGATCGAGGACGGTGCGATCGTGCCGGCGGCGCTGGTGTCGCTCGGCCCCGACGCCCTGGGTCTCTGCGACGTCGCCAGCGGCGCGGTGCGCTCGGTCGGCATCGTCGACGGCTATGCGGCGCAGCCCGGCGACGTCGTGGCCGAAGGGTGCACCCTCGCCGCCGCCCGGGCGGGTACGACCGTGCTGATCAGCGGCGCCGGTGCCGAGGGCGCGCCGGGGGAGATCCGCTCGTTCCCGGCCTGAGCCGAGACCGGCCCCGACGACGGTCGGGCGTCACCCGAGTACCCTCGGGCGTCGTATGTCGGCGCACGATGACCGCCCTGGCCGCCACCTCACCGGCCCCCTGACCGACCCCGCCTTCTACGCCGGCGATCCGTTCGAGCTGTTCGCGTCGCTGCGTGACGAGGCCCCGTTGTGCTGGAACGACGAGCTTGGGTTCTGGGCGGTCAGCCGCCACGCCGAGGTGTTGGCGGCGTCGAAGGATCCGCACACCTGGTGCTCGGGCAAGGGCATCTTGCTGCGCGACCTGACCATCCCGCCGGCCGAGGTGCCCGGCGCGTTGCTCTACGTCGACCCGCCCGACCACGGTCGGTACCGCAAGCTGGTCCAACCCGCCTTCGCCCCCTCGCGCATCCGGGCGATGGAGGTTGCCATCCGCGACCGCACGCGGGCGCTGCTCGATGAGCTGCCGGCGGCGGGTGCGGTCGATCTCGTTCCGGCGCTGAGCGTACCGCTGCCGATCCTGGTCATCGCCGACATGCTGGGCGTGCCCGAGTCACGCCACGACGACGTCGCGCGCTGGACCGATGCGCTGATCGCCCTGGCGACCGACGTCGATGAAGCCCATCTGGCCACCGCCACCGAGATGGCCGTGTACTTCTCGGAGCTGATCGCCGAGCGGACGGCGGCGCCCGCCGACGACCTGGTCTCCACGCTCGTGACCGTGACGGTCGACGGCGAGCGGCTGGACGAGGGTGAGCTGATGATGTTCTGCGGCCAGCTGCTGGTGGCGGGCAACGAGACGACCCGCAACCTGATCTCGGCCGGTCTGGGGGCGCTGGCAGCGCATCCCGCACAGTGGTCCGCCCTGCGGGCCGATCGCAGCCTGATCCCGCGCGCCGTCGAGGAGCTCCTGCGCTGGACCACGCCGGTCATCTCGTTCCTGCGCACCGCCACCGTCGACACCGAGCTGGGCGGGCAGCAGGTCGCCGCCGGGGAGGCGGCGCTGCTGCTGTACGCCTCGGCGAACCGGGACGAGCGCGTGTTCGGCCCCACTGCCGGCGAGCTCGACATCACCCGCGACGCCAACGCCCAGCTGGCGTTCGGGTTCGGCGAGCACTTCTGCATCGGCGCCGCCCTCGCCCGGCTCGAAGGCCGCATCGTGTTGGAGGAGCTGCTCGACCGCTACGACACCATCGCATCGGCCGGGCCGGTCGAGCGCCTGGCGTCGACGGTCATCGCCGGGGTCACGTCGGCGCCGGTGCACCTGTCGTGAGCCGACCGTCGTGACCGCGTCGCACCCGGGTGGCGGCGGATCCGCCGAGCCGGTGGTCAGCACCGACGTCGATCTCGCTGCCAGGACGTTGGCCCGTGGCGGGCTCGTGGCGTTCGCCACCGAGACCGTGTACGGCCTCGGTGCCGACGCCCGGCAGCCCGACGCCGTGCAGCGGATCTTCGCCGTGAAGGGTCGGCCGAGCGATCATCCGTTGATCGTCCACCTCGCCGACCCGGCGTGGATGGCCCGCTGGGCGACCGAGGTGCCCGACACGGCGTGGCAGCTGGCCGAGGCGTGCTGGCCCGGTCCGTTGACGCTGGTGGTCCCGCGCGCCGACGACGTGCCCGACGCCGTCACCGGAGGCCGTTCGACGGTCGGTCTGCGCGTCCCGTCGCATCCCTTGGCGCTGGCGCTGCTGGCGGCCTTCGGAGACGGGGTGGCGGCGCCGTCGGCCAACCGCTTCGGCCGGGTGAGCCCGACGTCCGCGGCGCACGTGGCGGCCGACCTGGGGGGCGACGTCGACCTGATCCTCGATGGCGGGCCCTGCGCGGTGGGCGTGGAGTCCACCATCGTCGACTGCACGGGACCGCGACCCGAGGTCCTGCGGTCCGGTGGCGTCTCGGTGGACCGCATCGCCGAGGTGCTCGGTGCGGCACCGGCGCGGTGGGACGGCGCCGGCCCGGCGCGCGCCCCCGGGATGCTCGCCGCGCACTACGCGCCCCGGGCGCGGGTGGTCGTCGCCACCGCGGCGGACGTGGTGCCGGCACTCGAGGAACTGCGAGCGCAGCGACGTCCCGACGCGGCACCCGTGGCGCTGCTGGCGCCGGCACCGGTGGTGGCGGCACACGACGCGGGGTGGCCCGACGTGATCGTGCTCGACCCGCCGGCGGACACGGCGGCCTACGCGCGCGTGCTCTACGCCCGGCTCCGGGCCGTGGATCTCGCCGGCGCCGACGTGGTCGTTGCCGTCCCGCCGGCGGTGGACGGCGGCCTCGGCGACGCGGTGGGCGATCGGTTGCGCCGGGCGGCGGCCTCCGGGGCCTGAGCACCTATCCTCTGGCCCGCATGCCCCACGAGACCCGAACCCGAGCGGCGGGCACCCTGGCGGAGCGCCAGGCCGGTGCGCGCGCCGCCGCAGCGATCATGTTGCTGATCGGGTTGGCGGCGTTGGTGCTCATCGCCGTGTTCACCGAGTGGCAGGTGGCGCTGCTGGTGGCGGCATCGGTTGCTGCCGGCGGCGTGGCCACGCGCATCCACACCTTCCTGGGACTGCGCAACCGCTTCGACGCCGTGGCGCACGTGACCAACGAGGCCGTCGTGGTCACGTCTGCCGACGGGGCGTGCCTGTATGCCAGCCCATCGGTCGAGGGCGTGCTCGGCATCACGCCGCAGGCCGTCACCGAGGTGTCGTTGCCCGATCGCCTCCACGCCAGCGACGCTGCCGCTCTGACCGCCGCCGCCGCCGAGGCGCAGGAGCGACCCGGCGGTACGTACACCGTGACCTGCCGGTTCCGCCACGCCGACGGCTCCTGGCGGTGGATCGAGCTGTCGGGCGTGAACCTCCTGGACGACCCGACCGTCCAGGGCCTCGTCACGACGATGCGCGACGTCACCGACCGGGTCGACGCCGAGCGCGCCGTGCGGTCGTCCAACGACCGCTTCCACGCCCTGGTGGCCAACTCGACGGACGTGCTGGTGCTGCTCGACGTGCACGGCCACGCCTCGTTCGCCAGCCCCACCATCGCCTCCAACCTCGGGCTGCTGCCCGACGACGTCCTCGGCGTCGGGTTGCTCGAGTTCACCCACCCGCTCGATCGCGCTCGTGCCGACCAGGTCTTCCTGGACGTGCGGTCGACGCCGGGCGCGGCCGCCGAGCTCGAGCTGCGGGCGCTGCGCGGCGACGGCGACTACGCCTGGATGGAGGTGCGGCTTCAGAACCTCCTCGATGACCCGGCGGTCGGCGGCATCGTCCTGCACGCCCGTGACATCTCGGCCCGCCGCAACGCCGAGCTGGCGCTCGAGGCGAGCGAGCAGCTGTTCCGGTCGTTGGCCACCTCGGCGCCGATCGGCATCTTCCGCCTCGACCTCGAGGGTCGCATCGACTTCGCCAACGACCGGTTCCGCGAGATCACCGGCGTCGGCGACGACGGTGTCGACCCGATCGAGGCCTTGGCGGTCGTCCATCCCGACGACCGGGCGGCGCTGATCCCGCAGTGGGCCGAAGCGCTGCGCTCGGGCACCGAGTTCCGGGGCAGCTTCCGTCTGGTGGCCTCCGGGGGCGTGGTGCACCAGGTGGTGGGCCAGACCTCGCCGTTGACCGACGAGTCCGGTGCGCTGATCGGTGCCGTCGGCACCGTGCTCGACGTGACCGACCTCGTCGACGCCCGGCAGAACGCCTCGCGGTTCCAGTCGATCATCGAGTCCACGAGCGACATCGTCGTCATCGCCGACCGCGACGGCGTGCCCCTGTACCTCAACGGCGCTGCCCGCCGGGCCATGGGCGTCAGCGCCGACACCGAGGTGCGCTCACTCGATGCGAGTTCGTACTTCACCCCCATGTCGTGGCGTCGGGTGCTGGAGGAGGCCTACCCGTCGGTCGTCGCCGACGGCGTGTGGAACGGCGAGCTCGAGCTGGTGCATCCGGTCGAAGGCACGGTCACGCCCGTGAGCCACGTCATGCTCGCCAGCAACGACCCCGCGGGCGGGATCGACTTCGTGGCGTCGATCAGCCGTGACATGTCCGATCAGAAGTCGCTCGAGGCCCAGCTCCAGCATCAAGCCGACCATGACGAGCTCACGGGGCTGCCGAACCGCAAGCCGCTCATCGCCTACCTGGAGGCGGCGCTGGCCAACGCCCACCGCTTCGGCGGGTCGGTCGCCGTGCTGTTCGTCGACCTCGACCACTTCAAGGTGGTCAACGACAGCGTCGGGCACCATGCCGGCGACGAGTTGTTGCGCGTGTTGGCGGAGCGGCTGGCCGGCGCCCTGCGGCCGCACGATCGTGCCGGCCGCTTCGGCGGCGACGAGTTCGTCGCCATCTGCCCGGGCATCGGCGGCACCGACGAGCTCGCCCGCCTGGCCGAGCGGATCCGCACCGCGGTGCGCGGGTCGGTCGACCTCGACGGCGACGAGGCGTTCGTGACCGTCTCGATCGGTGCCGCGCTCGGCACGGGCGTCGAGCGACCATCGGACCTGCTGCGCGACGCCGACGCCGCCATGTACGAGGCCAAGGCGCGCGGGCGCGATCGTGTGCAGCTCTTCGACGGCACGATGCGCCTGCACCTCGTCGAGCGGCTGCAGATCGAGCGCGAGCTGCGCCGGGCGCTCGAGGAGTCCGAGCTGGTGTTGCAGTTCCAGCCCGTCGTGTCGTTGGCGACGCGACGCATCGCCGGCGTAGAGGTGCTGGTGCGTTGGCAGCACCCCGAACGTGGTCTCCTGCTGCCCGACCAGTTCCTGCCCGTCGCCGAGGAGACCGGACTCATCGCCGACATCGGGGTCGTCGTGCTCGACGGCGCCTGCCGGGCCGCCGCCACCTGGCCGATCGATCCGAGCGTCGGCGAGCCGACCCCCGTGTACGTGAACCTGTCGGCGCGTGAGCTGAGCGACCCGCACCTCGCCGACCGGATCGCCGCCACGATCGGCGCCGCCGGCATCGATCCGGCCGGAGTGCACCTCGAGATCACGGAGAACGCCCTGCTCGAGGACGCCATCGCCACCAAGGCGGCACTGCTGGAGCTGCGCCGGGTCGGGGTGCGCCTGGCGTTGGACGACTTCGGCACCGGCTACTCGTCGCTGGCGTACCTCAAGCACTTCCCCGTCGACGCGCTGAAGATCGACAAGGCGTTCGTCGAGGGCCTCGGCGGCTCGGGCGGCGATGACGCCATCACGGCGGCGATCGTCGACGTGGCGCAGCGACTCGGTCTGCAGACGGTGGCCGAAGGTGTCGAGCGCGCCGAGCAGGCCGAGTGGCTGACGGCGCTCGGCTGCGACCTGGCGCAGGGGTTCCACTTCGCACCGCCCCTCGACGCCGCCGCCGTGCGTGCCGCCCTCGAGGCGCAGTGCGGCGGATCGGCGTTGGAGGCGATCGACCTGACGGCGGTGCAGGCCGGTCCGACAGCGACGGCGTCACCGGCACCTGAAGGCGACGCGGTGGAGCTGGGACGTGGCTGACGGCGCCGCGCCGGCGGTGCATCGGACGGTGGTGCTCGGGGCCTCGGTGCACGGCGTGCACGTCGCCGAGGTGCTGCGCGCCGCCGGCGGAGCGCCGGTCGGCTACCTCGACGACGCCGTGCCCGTCGGCGAGCAGGTGCAGGGCCTGCCCGTCCTCGGCCCGCTCGCCGATCTGGCGGAGGTCATCGCCTCGGGTCGCGCCGATGACGTGTTCGTGGGCATCGGCGACAACGCCGCCCGCTGCCGCCTGGTGGCACAGCTGCGGCAGCAGGTGCCCGGGGTGCGGTTCGCCACGGCCGTGCACCCGAGCGCCGTCATCGGGGCGCGCACGACGATCGGCGAGGGGACGGTCGTCATGGCGGGCGTGGTGGTCAACAACGACTGCCGCATCGGCGAGCAGGTGGTCCTCTACACGAGCTGCTCCGTCGACCACGACAACGTCGTCGGCGACTGCGCCAGCCTGGCGCCCAACGCCGCGACGGGCGGCAACGTCACGCTCGGCCAACGGGTCGCCGTGGGGTTGGGCGCGTCGGTCATCCACCGCCTCTTCCTCGGCGACGACGTGGTGGTCGGTGCCGGTGCGGTCGTGCTCGAGCACGTCCCGCCGAACCAGCTCGTGGTAGGCAACCCCGCCCGTGTCGTGCGCGAGCGTGCCGACGGCGAGCCGTACCTGGCCTGGCCCGAACCGCCGGACTGGGCCTGACGGCCGCCCCGGCGCGATCGAGTGTGCAGCTCGCGTCGAATGCGCACGGCATCTGCGCAGTCGATGTGCGAACGGTCGTGCCCGCAACGCCGCAGCGTCACCAGCCGCGGTAGTCGGGGTCCCGCCGTTCGACGAAGGAGCGGACACCCTCGTTGGCGTCGTGCGTCGTCATGTTGAGGTCCTGTGCGAGCGCCTCGTCACCGAAGGCGCCGGCGCGGTCCGACTCGAGCGAGCGGTTGACCAGCCACTTGCTCAGGGCGATGGACCGAGTCGGCCCGGCGGCGAGGCGGCCGGCCCACTCGGCGGCGGTGGCGGCGAGCTGATCGTCGGGCACGACCCGGTTGACGAGGCCCATCGCCGCAGCGTCGGCAGCCGGCACGCTGTCGCCGAAGAACAGCAGCTCCTTGGCTTTCTGGATGCCGATCAGGCGCGGCAGCAGGTAGGCGCCGCCGCCGTCGGGGACGAGGCCGCGACGCACGAACACCTCGACGAACTTGGCCGACTCGGCGGCCAGCACCAGGTCGCAGGCGAAGGCGATGTGGGCGCCGATGCCGGCGGCGGTTCCGTTGACGGCGGCGATGACCGGCTTCTCGCAGTCGAGGATCGAGACCACCAGGCGCTGGGCGCCGTCGCGGATCATGCGCGCTACATCACCGGCGACGCGCTCCGGCGCACCTTCGGGCTTGGGTGCGGGCGGGCGCGAGGCGCGCAGGTCGGCACCGGTGCAGAACCCCTTGCCGGTGGCGGTGATGACCACGGCCCGCACCTCGAGGTCGTCCGACGCCGCCTTGAGCAGGTCGATCATCCGGTCACGCTGGTCGGGCGTGATGGCGTTGTATGCCTCGGGGCGGTTCAGCGTCAGCCACGCCACGCCGCCGTCGACGCGGTGCTGGAGCTGCTCGGTGAGCGGGGTCTCGTCGGTCATGGGCGGCGAGTCTACGGTCCGGCCTGACGGGTCGTCAGATGCGCGGTGCCTGCCTGCGAAGGCGCACCTGCCCGGGGCTAGCATCAGGCGTTCGTCGGCGTTGGTCCCCGTTGGAGGCGTCATGGTTCGGTCCCGAAGCGTCGCGGCGGTCGTCGTCGCCCTGCTCACCGTGGTGGGCGCGGCCTGTTCGAACACGGGGACGCAGCAGGCCCAGGGCGACGCCTCGACCACGGCGGCACCGCCGTCCACCGAGGCGCCGCGCGAGGCGCCGAAGCGCATCCCGCTCGACAAGCTCATCGATACCTCGTTCGAGAGCATCGAGGAGTACTGGACCGAGACCTTCCCCGACGTCTACGGCGCCGAGTACGAGCCCATCTCCGGGGGCTTCCATCCCTACTCGCCCGACAACCCCCCGGTGCCGTGCGGTGGCATCGAGTTCACCTATGAGGAGTTCGCCGACAACGCCTTCTACTGCCAGCCCGATGACAAGATCATGTGGGACGAGGTGGGGCTGATCTCGGACCTCTACGACACCTACGGCCAGTTCACCGTGGCGTTCGTCTTCGCCCACGAGTGGGGTCACGCCATCCAGAACCGCTCGGGCATGTGGCGCAAGAACGACGAGATCTCCACCATCGTCTTCGAGCTCCAGGCCGACTGCTTCGCCGCCGCCTGGGCCCGCGACGCAATGGACTCGGGCGGCGAGCTGTCGTTCGGCCAGTCCGACATCCCGTTGATGGTCGCCGGCGCGCTGGAGCTCGCCGACCCGGTCGGCAACGACCCGACGGCGGACATGGCGCACGGTTCGGCCTTCGACCGCCTGGGCGCCATGGAGGAGGGCTTCAACCAGGGCCCGGAGCGCTGCGCCGAGTACGAGGACCCGGACAAGTTCCCGGCCGTGTTCGAAGAGGTCTTCACCGACCAAGAAGACTTCGACAACGAGGGCAACGCCCCCTACGACGACATCCTGCCGGCGGCGGTCGCCGACCTCGACGCCTACTGGCAGGACCTGTCGGACTCGGTCGAGCACGAGTGGGTACCGATCGGCGATGTCGTCGGTTACGCCGGCAGTGAAGGCAAGTACCCGAGCTGCGGCGCCGACAAGCTGACCAAGGCGCAGGCGGTCGGCGCGGTCGTGTTCTGTTCCGACGACAACCTGGTGCTCTACGACGACGACTTCACCCGCGACGTGCACGGCGACATCGGCGACTTCGGCATGATCATCTTGTTCGCCCACCAGTGGGCGGTCGCCTTCCAGGTCCAGAACGGTCAGGAGGCGGGAGACCTGTACACCGCGCTGCAGGAGTCGTGCTTCACCGGCACGTGGACGGCCAGCGTGGTGCGTGGCGACCGCACCACCGAGGAGGAAGGGCTCAGCCTGAGCCCCGGCGACCTGGACGAGGGCCTCGCCGCCTTCCTCGCCTTCTCCGAGCAGCCCGACGAGCAGGGCAACACCGAGAAGGGCAACGCCTTCCAGCGCATCGAGGCGTTCCGCGACGGGTTCCTCAACGGTCTCGAAGGCCCGCTGGTCGGCGAGCAGGTCTGCGCCAAGTACACGGTCGAGCAGGCGTCGGACGGGCGCAGCTGACGCACCGGATGGCTACCTGACGAACGTGTCAGGTAACGTGCCGCCATGGCCGACGCACCACGGTTCGACCTGCCCACCATCGAGGCGGAGTCCGCCGAGTTCTGGGCGGGGATGCGCGAGGGCAAGCTCCTGTTGCGCCGCTGCGGTGACTGCGGCGCGCTGCACTACTACCCCCGTCCGTTCTGCCCCGAGTGCTGGAGCGAGAACGTCAGCTGGCAGCCCGCCTGCGGCAAGGCGACGCTCTACACGCACTCCACGGTGTTCGTGAACGACCTCCCGCCGTTCAACGAGCAGGTGCCGTACGTGGCTGCGGTGGTCGACCTCGAGGAAGGGCCGCGCATGATGACCCAGATCATCGACTGCGCCGTCGAGGACCTCGAGATCGGCATGCCGCTCGAGATGACCTTCCGCGAGGTCACCGACGAGGTGTCGATCGCCGTGTTCCGTCCAGCCGGGGCATAGCCGGTCGGCCCGGCGCCGGCGCACTCACGAAACGGTGACCCGACGGGTGTGCCAGCCGGTGGCGCCGTCGGGAGCCGGCTCCGCCAGCTCCTCCGTCTGGGTCTGTCCGGCGCCGTCGGTCGCCCGCACCCGCAGCACGTGCTCGCCGGGCGTGGCGTCCCAGGGCAGGTACCACTGCCGCCACGTGGCATCCGAGGTGACCTCGCCGAGCTCGGCCTCCTGCCACGGGCCGTCGTCGACCTGCACCTCGACCTTGGCGATGCCGCGGTCGGGCGCCCAGGCCACGCCGGCGACGGCGACCTGACCGGCGGCGAGCTCGGCCCGGTTGCGCGGGACGTCGATGCGCGACTGCGTCTTGATCGGGCCTTCCTTTGACCAGCCCTTGTCGATCCAGTAGCCGTCGAAGGCCTCCCACGTCGTGAGGGTGATCTTCGTCAGCCACTTGGTCGCCGACACGTAGCCGTAGAGGCCCTCGACGACGAGGCGTGCCGGGAAGCCGTGAGCGATGGGCAGCGGCTCACCGTTCATGCCGACGGCGACGAGGGCGACGCGCCCGTCGAGGGCGTCGGCGGTGGGGAAGCCGGCCTCCCACCCGTCGACGCTCGTCCCGACGATCTGGGTGGCGCCCGGCTGCACGCCGGCGCGCTCGAGCAGGTCGGCCAGCGGGTAGCCGAGCCACACGGCGTTGCCGACGAGGTTGCCGCCGACCTCGTTCGACACGCACGACAGCGTGACCGTCTCTTCGATCATCGGGAGCGCCAGGAGCTCGTCGAAGGTCAAGGTGAACGGGTTGTCGACCATCCCGTCGATGGTGAGCGACCAGTCCTTGGGGTCGACCTGCGGCGAGACGAGCGCGGTGTCGATGCGGTAGAAGCTGTCGTTCGGGGTCACGTACGGGCTGAGCCCGGCGACGCCGAACGGGTTGTCCGCCGTGACGGCGACCGTCGACGCCGTGCCGCCCGAGGCCTGGGGCAACGCCACCAGCTGGCGCTCGGACTCGGCCACCGATCGCGCCGCCAGCGAACGCCCGCCGGCGGCGGCGGCGAGGGCGAAGACGCCGGCGCCCCCGCTCCACGTGATGAACGCCCGCCGGGTGGCGGCGCGCTGCGTCGGCCACTCGGTCACCACCGCGGTGCCGCGCACCGCTGGCCCGGCGGCGGCGACGGCGCTGCCCGTGGCGGCGACGGAGAAGAGCCCGAACAGCGTCGCCAGTCCGGCGGGGACGGCGAAGAGCGCGGCGATGACAACGGCGCCTGGCGTGGCCAGCGGATCGGTGAGGCCGGTGGCGATGCCGACGGCGCCGAAGGCGACGAAGCCGGCGACGGCGATCCACGGGCGCCGCCGGGTGGCGATGCCGAGCCCGGCGCCGATGCCGAGGCTGATCAGCACGATGCCGGTGAGCAGCGCCGCCTTGTCCTTGTCGCCGAACAGGGCGACGGCCGGCTCCTTGAGGGGCCCGGCGAAGCTGTCGATGAACCACGTGCCGACGCTGGTGACCAGCGACGGGCCGGGCGCGGCGAGCGCCCCCACGAAGGTGGCGACGGCGAGGGCGACCGCAGCGGCGAGTGCGCCGGCGACGGCGGCCTGGGGCCGACTCGGCCGCCCGGCACCGTCGACCGGATCGGCGCCGGCGGGTGCGACGACCTCCGTGGTGGGGGCGGATGCCACGGGTGTGACGTCGGCACCCGGGACCTGATCGTCGGCGTCGGTCATGGTCGGTCGTCCTCCTCGGCCCGAAGCATCGATGCGCCGCGCCGGCGGTGCTGCAGACCCGTGCAACGTAACGCTGCGAGGCCGATGAAGGTTCCCGATCGCTGTGCCGGATGACCGGTTCGGGCGGTCGCCTACCTACCGGTAGGTCGGCTAGCGTGCCGCCGTCGGCGCTGGCCCCTCGCGGCGCCTCACCCGCACCTTCGATCGATCCCGAGGACCCGTTGACCACCACATCCGAGTCGACGCCGTCGGCACCGACGTCGCGCCTGCGCCGTACTCCGGTCGAGCGCAGTCACGAGCGTGTCCACTTCAAGGACTCGCTGCCGTTCTACCTGGTGAACCTGTCGCCGATCCTCATCGTGTTCACGGGCATCAGCTGGCAGTCCGTGGCGCTGCTGATGGTCACGTTCTGGGGGCGGATGTTCTTCATCACGGCCGGCTACCACCGCTACTTCTCGCACAAGAGCTTCAAGCTGGCGCGGGTGCCGCAGTTCGTGTTCGCCTACGGGGCCACGTCGTCGGCGCAGAAGGGGCCGTTGTGGTGGGCGCAGCACCATCGCGACCACCACCGGTACTCCGACACGGACCTCGACGTGCATTCGCCCCAGCGCGGCTTCTGGTGGAGCCACGTCGGCTGGATCCTCGTCGACAGCCACGCGCACACCGACTTCGACAAGATCTCGGACTTCGCCAAGTACCCCGAGCTGCGGTGGATCAACAAGCACGACTGGGTGGCGCCGTGGTCGCTGGCCATCGCCTGCTGGCTGATCGGCTCGTGGGAGGGCTTGGTCGTCGGGTTCTTCCTGTCGACCGTGCTGCTGTGGCACTCGACGTTCTTCATCAACTCGCTGGCGCACATCTTCGGCAAGCGTCGGTACGCCACCGAGGACACCAGCCGGAACTCGGCGCTGCTCGCCGTGCTCACGATGGGCGAGGGGTGGCACAACAACCACCATTACTACCCGGCGTCGGCGCGCCAGGGCTTCTTCTGGTGGGAGTGGGATCCGACGTTCTACGTGCTCAAGGGCTTGAGCTGGATCGGCATCGTCAAGGACCTGAAGGCGCCGCCGGCGCACGTGAAGGCGGCGAGCCGAGTGCGCGACGGCAACTTCGACATCGGCATGTTCCGGGTGCATTGGAACAAGGCCCGCCTCGCCGTGAACGCGGCGGGCACCAACGTCGCCCACGCCCTGGTCGAGCACAAGGACCACGCCGTCGAGGCGCTGGGCGAGACGCGCGAGGCGCTCCACGACCGGCGCACCGAGGTGCAGGCCGGTATCGAGGCGCGGCGTGAGGCGCTCGAGGGCTTCGTCTACTCGACGCTCGAGACCGCCGAGGAGCTGGCGCAGCTGTCGCGGCGCGGCCAGCGCGACCTGGCGCGCGAGTCCTGAGCCCGGGCGCGTCCTGGCGCCGGGCCATACCCTGAGGCGACACGGCGGGGCCTAGCGTGCGCGTGCGGCCGCGGCAGGGGGAGACGGCTCATGAGCTCGGACACGTTCGACAGCACCACGTTCGACATCACGGCGATCGATCCGTTCGATCCGGCGTTCCGTGCCGACCCGTACCCGGTGTACCGGCGGCTGCGGGAGGTGGCGCCGATCTACCAGAGCCCGATCGAGCCGGACGTGTTCATCCTCACCCGCTTCGCCGACTGCGAGGCCGTGCTGCGCGACACGCGCTGGAGCTCCAACCCGGTGCACCGACCGCAAGTCAAGCGCGAGCAGGCCACCGACGTGCGCACGGCCACCAGCCAGACCGACCTGCACGTGCTGTTGTTCATGGACCCGCCGGATCACACGCGGCTGCGGCGGTTGGTGTCCAAGGCGTTCACGCCGCGTCGGGTCGAGGCCCTGCGCCCGCGCATCGGTGAGATCGTCGACGAGGTGCTCGACCGCGCCGCCGACGAAGGCGGTCTCGACATCGTCGCCGACCTCGGGTACACGGTGCCGATCACGGTCATCTGCGAGATGATGGGCGTGCCCGTCGCCGACCGGGACCTCTTCGCCCCGTGGTCCTCGGCGGCGTCACGACTGCTCGACGGCGACATCTCCCACGACGAGCTCACCGCCGGTCTCGCCGGCGTCATGGCGATCATCAACTACTTCAACGACCTGTTCGAGGAGCGTCGCCGGGCACCCGGCGACGACCTGGTCTCGGCGCTGTTGGCCGCTGAGGAGGAGGGCGACCGGTTGACCGAGTCCGAGCTGCGGATGATGACGCTGCTCACGTTCATCGCCGGGCACGAGACGACGACGAACCTCATCGGCAACGGGATGAAGGCGCTGCTCGAGCACCGCGACCAGTTCGACCGCCTCGTCGCCGAGCCGGACCTGATCGCCTCGACCGTCGACGAGTGCCTGCGCTGGGACGGCGCCGCCCACCTGACCGGACGGGTCGCCACCACCGAGATCGAGGTGGGCGGGCGGACGTTCGCTGCGGGCGATCAGGTGGTGACGTTGCTCGCCGCCGCCAACCGCGACCCGGAGCGCTTCGATCGTCCCGAGACCTTCGACATCGGGCGCAGCGACCCGCATCACCTCGCCTTCTCGCACGGCATCCACCACTGCCTCGGGGCGTCGCTGGCGCGTGCGGAGGGGCAGGTCGCCATCGGCTCGCTGGTGCGGCGGTTCCCGAACATGGAGCTGCGCACGACCACCCCCGAGTACCGGGAGCACTTCGTGCTGCGGGGGCTGCGCGAGCTGCAGGTGGCCGTGTGAGTGCTCCCTGGCGCAGTGCCCTGGTGACCGGGGCGTCGGCGGGCATCGGTGCCAGCCTCGTGCGCCTGCTGGCCGAGCGAGGCGTGGCGCGCGTGGTGGTCGTGGCGCGGCGGGCGGCGGCGCTCGAGACGCTGGCGTCCGAGGTCCACGCCGCCCATCCGGGCACGTCCGTCGAGGTGCTCGTCGCCGACCTGGCTCACCCCGACGGCTGCGCCGCCGTCGAGGCGCGGCTCGCCTCCGCCGACGAGCCGATCGACCTGCTGGTCAACAACGCCGGCTTCGGCACCGCCGGGGCCTTCTGGGAGCTGCCGCTCGACGGCGAGGCGCGGGAGGTGGCGCTCAACGCCGTCGCCGTGCTGCGCCTGAGCCACGCCGCGCTGGGCCCGATGGTGGCGCGCGGCCGCGGCGCGGTGGTCAACGTGTCGTCGTTGGCGTCGAACCAGCCGACACCGGGCATGGCCACCTACGGCGCCACCAAGGCGTTCGTCACGATGTTCACCGAGGGCTTGGCGCAGGACCTGCGGGGCACAGGGGTCACGGCCACGGCCGTGCTGCCCGGCTACACCCGCACCGAGTTCGCCGCCGCCATGGGCGGCAACGGTCCGAACCCCGAGGCGGCGTCGTCGATCGAGGCCATGGCCCCGGCCTTCGCCTGGTTGACGGCCGACGCTGTGGCGGCCGAGACACTCGACGCCGCCGCGGCCGGCAAGGTGCTGTGCATCCCGGGCGCTGGCTACAAGGTGGTCAACGCGCTCGAGGCACCGCTGCCGCGCACGGCACGTCGCTGGCTGATCGGCCGCCTCGTCGGCGCACCCGCCCGCCTGGCCCGCCGCGACGACTGACCGGCGCCGACCCGATCAGAAGTCGACGGAGGCGAACTCGGTGAGCTTGTCGAGCCGGTGCCAGGCGTTGACCAGGCGCACGGTGCCGGACTTGGACCGCATGACGAGCGACTGCGTCGAGGCGCCGTTGCTGGTGTAGTGCACGCCCTTGACCAGCTCGCCGTCGGTGATGCCGGTGGCGGCGAAGAAGCAGTTGTCGCCGGCGACCAGGTCGTCGATCGACAGCGGCTTGGCCAGGTCGTAGCCGGCGGCGACGGCGGCGTCGCGCTCGTCGTCGTTGCGCGGCCAGAGCTTGCCGTGCATGTCGCCGCCCATGCACTTGAGGGCGGCGGCGGCGATCACGCCTTCGGGGGTGCCGCCGATGCCGAAGAGGATGTCGGCGCCGGAGTCGGGCCAGGCGGTGGAGATGGCGCCGGCGACGTCGCCGTCGGGGATGAGGCGGATGCGGGCGCCTGCCTCGCGGATCTCGGCGACCATGTCGTCGTGGCGGTCACGCTCGAGGATCACGGCGGTGACGTCGGTGACCGGCTTGGCCAGCGCCTCGGCGACGGCGGCGAGGTTGTCGGTGATCGAGGCGTCGATGTCGATGCGGCCCTTGCAGGCGGGGCCGACGGCGATCTTCTCCATGTACACGCACGGGCCGGGGTCGTACATCGACCCCCGGTCGGACAGGGCGATGACGGCCAGCGCGTTGCCACGGCCCTTGGACGTGAGCGTCGTGCCGTCGATCGGGTCGACGGCGATGTCGACGGCGGGCGGCGTGCCGTCACCGATCTCCTCGCCGTTGTAGAGCATCGGCGCCTCGTCCTTCTCGCCCTCGCCGATGATGACGACCCCGTCCATCGAGACGGTCGACAGCACGGCGCGCATGGCGTCGACGGCGGCACCGTCGGCGCCCTCCTTGTCGCCGCGGCCCATCCAGCGTGAGGCGGCGAGGGCCGCCGCCTCGGTGACGCGCACGAGCTCGAGCGCCAGGTTCCGATCAGGTCGTTCTGCAGCCATGGCGCAAGACCCTACCCCTGGCCCGGGACCGGGCTCCCACCCGCGTGTGGCGGCCGGACGCCGGCGCGACCGGACCTCGGGGTGGGTCGGTGTGTGACACTGGATGCCATGGCGAGCAAGGACACCTGGCGGGCGGCCTACGAGGCGGCGGCGCCCGCGGACGCGACGTTCGAGACGATGTCGGGCGTGCCCCTCGAGCCCCTCTACGGGCCCGACGATCCCGCCGACGGCATCGGCTTCCCGGGCCAGTACCCCTACACGCGCGGTCCGTACGCCTCGATGTACCGGTCGAAGCTGTGGACGATGCGGATGTTCGCCGGCTTCGGCACGCCGTCCGACACCAACGCCCGTTTCAAGGACCTGCTGGCGGCCGGTGGCACGGGCCTGAGCACGGCGTTCGACCTGCCGACCCTGATGGGACGCGACTCCGACGACCCGCTCGCCGAGGGTGAGGTCGGCAAGTGCGGTGTCGCCGTCGACACCCTCGCCGACATGCACGACCTCTTCGCCGACATCGACCTCGGCGCGGTGACCACGTCGATGACCATCAACTCGCCAGCGGCGGTGATCTTCGCCATGTACGTCGCCACCGCCGAGGACCACGGCGTCGAGCGCGCCCGCCTGGGCGGCACGCTGCAGAACGACATCCTCAAGGAGTACCAGGCCCAGAAGGAGTTCGTGTTCCCGCCGCGGCCGTCGATGCGCCTGGTGCGCGACACCATGACCTTCTGCGCCGCCGAGATGCCACGGTGGCATCCGATCTCGATCTCCGGCTACCACATCCGCGAGGCCGGCTCGACGGCGGCCCAGGAGCTGGCCTTCACGCTGGCCAACGGCTTCGCCTACGTCGAGCTCGCCCAGCAGGCCGGTCTGCCCGTGGACGCCTTCGCCCCGCGGCTGAGTTTCTTCTTCAACGCCCACATCGACTTCTTCGAGGAGATCGCCAAGTACCGCGCCGCCCGGCGCATCTGGGCTCGGTGGCTGCGCGACCGCTACGGCGCCACCGACGAGCGGTCGATGACGCTGCGGTTCCACACCCAGACCGCCGGGGTGTCGCTCACGGCGCAGCAGCCCGAGGTGAACGTCGCCCGCACCGCCATCGAGGCCCTCGCCGGGGTGCTCGGTGGGACACAGAGCCTCCACACGAACTCCATGGACGAGGCCCTGGCGCTACCGACCGAGAAGGCGGCGCGCATCGCCTTGCGGACCCAGCAGGTCATCGCCCACGAGACCGGCGTGACCAACGTGGCCGACCCGCTCGGCGGCTCGTGGTTCGTCGAGGAGCTGACCGACGAGATGGAGCGGCGGGCGACCGAGATCTTCGAGCACCTCGACCGCATCGGCGGCGGGTCGATCCTCGAGGGCGTGCACGCCGGCATCGATGACGGGTGGTTCCAGGCCGAGATCGCCGACAGCGCCTACGAGCTCGAGCGCACGGTGCAGTCGGGGCGGCGCGTGGTCGTCGGCGTCAACGCCTTCACGGAGGGCAACGACGACGCCTCCATGGAGATCCTGCGCATCACCGCCGAGCAGGAGCAGACCCAGATCAAGCGGCTCGGCGCCGTCAAGGCGGACCGTGACAGCGACGCCGTGGCCCGGGCGCTCGACGAGGTGCGGCGGGTGGCGGACGACGCCGAGGCCAACGTCATGCCGACGCTCATCGACGCCGTGCGCACCATGGCGACCGAGGGCGAGGTCATGGCGGCGCTCGCCGACGTCTTCGGCACCTACACCGAGACCCCCGTCATCTGACAAGATCGCCCGCCATGGCCACCCTGTACTGCCCCTCCTGCGGCGGCGAGTTCGTCGATTCGGTCGACGCCTGCCCCGACTGCGAGGTCGCCCTCGTCGACACCGCACCCGACGTCGACGAGACCGACGCCACCGGCGAGGTCGCCTACGACCTTGCCGACTGGTCGATCGAGGGGCGCAAGCTCGTCGATCAGCTGCTCGTCGGCACGACCCTGCCCGACGCCCTCCAGTCCGATGACGCGCCCGGCATCCCGCACGCCTGGGAGGGCGCCACCCTCGTCGTGCCGGCGGTGTTCGAGGAGCGGGTCGACGCGCTCGTCGACGAGGCCGCGGCGATGGTCGACGGCGTCGACCTGGGTGAGGACCAGGTCGTGTACGACCTCGACGCCCTCACCGACGCGCAGTACTCGGCGCTCTACGACGAGCTCGAGCGGCTGGCGATCACCTTCGCCCTCGACGAGCACGGGGCGTTGGTCATCGGCGCCGCCGATCAGGAGGCCGTCGACGCCGCCCTCGACAAGATCGAGGCCTCGGCGCGCACGATCGGTGGGTACACCAACGCCTCGCACCTGCTCGACGGCGACGGCGAGGACGGCGACGACGACGAGGCGTCCGACGATGCGGCCGAGGTCGCCTTCGGCGACGAGGACATCGACGGCGACATCCTGCTCGCCAACCTCGGCGACGTCTTCGTCGGCGCCGATCGGCTCGTGCACCATCCCACCGACGCCTCGGCGGTGCTCCAGTTCGCCGACGGCGTCGCCGTGCTGCGCCGTGCCGCGCTGCCGTTCGGCTACGAGCCGGCGACGTGGGCCCGCATCCTCACGACCGCCGGGTCGCTGCTGGAGCTGCTCGAGTCCGACGAGGCCGTGGCCGACGAGGACGTCAGCGCCGCGGCGCACACCGTGGCCGAGTTGCTGCGCCCGTTGGTCTGATCCGGCGACGACCGACGGCGGTCACGCCACACGCGCGGACCGGCGAGGCAGCTCGCGGTGCTCCGCAGCGGCGAAGTCGGCGTCGACATCCCACAGCGTCACCGACCGACGGGCGCCGGCGATGTCGACGTGCAGCGTCGAGACACCGGCGCGTCGCTGGAACGGGTTCGAGCGCGTCTGCGCGCTCTGGACGCGGCTGACCGGCAGCACGTCGATGCGGTGCTCGAGCACGCCGCGCGCGATGGCGACGTTCTCGGCGGTCTCGCCGTAGCCGGCGCGACGGTGCGCCGCGACGCCCCAGGGCATCCCGAGCAGCGCCAGGCCGAACAGGGCCGGGCCGTAGGGTTGGAGTTTGTTGTTTTTTTAGTCGTCGACGTCGTTGAGCGACACGC
>CAZYKR010000007.1:10921-37353 GCA_964648005.1 uncultured Iamiaceae bacterium | reverse complement strand
AGCGCTGCCCCGACGCCCTCGAGGATCGACCAGCCGAGCGCCAGGGACGGCACCGACCACGACACCGCCGTCAACGCCGAACCGCTGCTGTAGATCACCAGCCCGACGACCAGCGCCCGCCGGCGCCCCATGATGTCGCCGACCTTGCCGCCGGTGATCATCAGCGCCGCCATCACGAGCGAGTAGAGGGTGATGACGGCTTGGATGGTCGACACGGTCGTGTCGAAGTCGGCGACGAGCTGGCTGATCGACACGTTCATGACCGACTGGTCGAGCACCATCAAGAACTGGGTCATCGCCAGGAAGACCAACGCTCGCCAGGTCGTCATGGAACGGACCTTACGACGCCGACGCGCTCGGCCCGCGGCCCACAGGTGCAGCCCCCAGGTCACCGGCGGCGGATGGTGGCGTGCCAAGATGCTTGTCGTGCCCGACGAACGACCCCCGCGCCCATCGGCCTGATGGCCGGCGCGCTTCCGGGGTCGATCGACGCTGCCGGCGGCGAGGTTCGCCGAGCCGGGTCCTGGGCGGCGACGCTCACCTTGGCGGCGATTACCGGAGCGGTCACCGGCGCCGGCGTCACGGCCTACGAGCTCGTCACCGACCGGATGCTCTACGAGCGGGTGCTCGAGCTGCCCCCGCTGCTCCAGGCGGTCCTCCCGGCGCTCGGGCTGGCCGTGGCGCTGGTGGTGCTCCGCACGATCGCCCGCGGCGCCTCGCCGGCCACCGCCGACGACTACATCCGGGTCTTTCACCGTCGGGACGAGCAGATGGACCCGATGCCCGTACCCGGCCGCATGCTGGCCGGCATCGCCACCCTGGGCTCGGGCGGGGCGCTCGGCTTCGAGGGCCCCTCGCTCTACCTGGGCGCCGCCATCGGCAGCGCCTTCCAGGGCCGGTTCGGCCGGTTCTTCCGACGCGCCGACGCCAAGACGTTGATGGTGGCGGGAGCGGCGGCCGGCGTGGCCGCCATCTTCAAGACGCCCGCCACGGGTGCCGTGTTCGCCCTCGAGGTCCCGTACCAGGACGACACGGCGCACGGCCACCTGCTGCCGGCGCTGACCGGTGCCGCGGTCGGGTACCTGGTGCAGGTGGCCGTGGTCGGCACGGCGCCGCTGTTCCCGGTCTCGGGCACGCCGCCTTTCGATCTGCGCGAGCTCGGTGGTGCGCTGCTGCTCGGCCTGCTGTGCGGGTTGGGCGCCCGCGGCTTCTCGTGGATGGTGCGCCAGGCCAAGGTCCTGGGGCAGGACCAGCACCCGGCCGTGCGGGTGGGCCTCGCCGGGGCCACGCTCGCGGCGCTCGGCGGCATCTCGTGGTGGCTCTTCGGCGACATGCTGGCGCTGGGCACCGGCTACCAGGTCATCGAGCGGCTCGGCGATCCCGACATGACGGTCGGCCTCCTCGCCGTGCTGTTGGTGTTGCGCACGCTCGCCACCGGCGCCACGTTGGCCGGAGGCGGTGTCGGCGGTCTGTTCATCCCGCTGGCCGTGAGCGGCGCGTTGGTCGGGCGGTTGATCGGCGTCGGCCTCGGCCTGGACACGACGACGACGCTGTTCGCCGTCGTGGGCGTGGCGGCGTTCCTCGGCGCCGGCTACCGGACGCCGCTGGCAGGCGTGATGTTCGTGGCCGAGGCCACCGGGCAACCGGGCTTCGTCGTGCCCGGCCTGCTCGCCGCCGTGGCCTCCCAGCTCGTCATGGGCGACGCCTCGGTGTCGCTGTACCAGCACACGCGACGCATGGGGCACCTGGAGCGTCGGTTCTCGATGGCCATCGCCTCGGTGATCGACGCCGAGGTGTGGACGGTACCCGCCGACAGCACGCTCGACGAGTTCCTGGACTCCATGCTGTTGAGCCGCCAGACCGTGGTGCCGGTCGTCGAGGACGGCACCCGTTACGTCGGGATGGCTCGGGTCGACCTGCTCGGCGCCATCCCGCGTGACGAGTGGGACCGCCACGCCGTGGGCGAGGTCGCCGACGTCGAGCTCCCGACGGCACGCCCGGACTGGACGATTCGCGAGGCGGTGGAGGCGATGGAGCGCGCCGACACCGACGTGCTCGCCGTGGTCGACGACGACCGGCGCTACATCGGCGTCGTCAGCATCGACGAGATCGTCCGCCTCGACGAGATCCTCGCCCGGCGCGACCGGCCCGAGTGATCATCCGCTCCGGGGACAGCTCACAGGTCGGCAGGTCTGGAACAATGCTCGGCGGAGAGCCGCAACCCGCATGACCGACACCACCCGCCTCAAGCCCTACGCGCCGTTGCTGGCCATCACCGTCGCCGGTCTGGCGCTGCGGATCTTCGTCACGTTCGTGATGCATCCGATGTGCCCCTTCGAGCTCTCGGACGTGGCGAACCTCGACAGTGCCCGGCAGTACATCGTCGACGCGGGACAGTACGGCGACGAGTGCTTCTACCTCCGAGGTGATGCGCTGGCCATCTACCTGCAGGGGATCCTGACCTCTGAGGGCAACGCGTTCGGCAACCCGTTCTCGGAAATCTGGGGTCAGGAGAGCACCATCCTCGCCGGCAAGCCCCCGGTCATGACCTTGGTCATCGCCGGCATGAACCTGGTCGGCGCCGGCGACCCCGATGCCGTCCGTCTCGTCTCGGCCGTCGCCGGAGCGGCCACGGTCTTCGTGATCGGGCTCGTGGCGTGGCGGATGGTGGGCCGGCGCGCAGGGCTCATCGCCGCCGCCATCGCGGCCGCGTACCCGATGCTGTGGATCAACGACTGGCGCATGATGCCCGAGACGTATCTGGCGTTGTTCACGGCGTTGACCCTGCTGGCCGCGTACCACTTCTGGGTCAAACCGCGGCCGTCCAGCGCCGTGGTGCTGGGCGGCGCCATCGGACTGGCGCTCATGGCCCGGGTGGAGATGCTGCTCCTGGTGGTGGTCCTGGTCGTCCCGCTGTGCTGGCGTCTGCCGCGCCGTTCCACGATGGGCAAGGTCAAGCTCGGCGTCTTGAGCACGGTGGCCACGGCGGCCGTGTTGCTGCCGTGGAGCATCTTCCTCGTCTCGCAGTACGGCGGCGCGCAGTTCCTGCAGACCGGCAACGGCACCGTGGCCCTCAACGGCACGTGTGACTCCACGTACTACGGCGACTACCTCGGCTACCTGGACTTCGGGTGCTTCGACGCCGAAGCGATCGCTGCGGCCGGCGCGGCGCGCACGGCGACCGCACCAGCCGACGCTGAGCAGGCGGCCGACCGCGTGTATCGCGAGCTGGCCTTCGACTACATGAGCGAGCATCGCGCCCGCATCCCGGTGGTGTTGGCGGCGCGCATCGGCCGCCTCTGGGACGTCTACCGGCCGGTGCAGAACGTGGAGCTCAACGCCGTGCTCGAAGGGCGGGGCCTGGTGGACTCCTGGCTGGGGCTGATCGGCTACGCCTGCCTGGTCCCCTTGGCGGGGTTCGGGGGGTGGTCGATGTGGCGACGCCGCCTCCCGGTCGCGCCCCTGGTGGCGATGGCGGTGGTGGTGACGGCCGCGGCCGCGAGCTCCTTCGGCATCACCCGGTATCGCACGGCAGCCGATGTCGCCCTCGTCATCGCCGCTGCCGTGGGAGTCGAGTATCTGCTGCGCCGTCGCGCCGCGACCTCGCCGACCGAGGACCAGCTCGGTGACGTCGAGCGAGTGGCGGAGCGCCTCGGGCCCCGGGTCGAGCGGTCGACGCGGCAGCGGCGGGAGCTGCAGGTGCTGGGTGGCATCGCCTCGGCGATGGTGCTGGTGCTGGTCGTCTGGTCGGCGAGCGTTCCCAAGCCCGAGCCGGCGGTCGCCAGCCCCGGCGGGCAGGTCGCCGAGCTGTGCAGCTCGGCCAAGGCCAGCGGCCTGCTCTCGACGGACTTCCTGGCCAACCTCGACCGGCCCGGCATCGTCACCGCCATCGCCGACTTCCGGGAGCTCCAGGCGGTGGCGCCCGCCGAGCTGCAAGCCGACATCACCTCGGTGATCACCACGTTGCAGGCGATTCTCGACTCCGGCCTCGAGGCGGCGCAGTTCCTGGTGCAGTTCCCAACGGAGGCCAACGCCGGGTTCGCCGCCGGGGTGCGCCTCCTGCAGTTCGCCGAGGCCAATTGCCCGACGTGACGGCAAATCGCCCTGGCGTGACGGTGCCTCAGCCGGCCAGGGGCTGCAGGCGATCGACCCGGCCGTCGCCGTCGGCGTCGAGCTGCACGACCTGACCCACGGCGGCCCCAGGGTCGACGCTGTGCAGCTCGTACACGGGTTGGCCGATCGGTGCGCCGAACCACACGGTGGTGCCGTCCGGGCCCGACCAGAGCAGATCGTCCGTGCCGTCACCGTCGACGTCCCCGGTGGTGAGCGCATCGGTGGCGCCGATCAGCCCGGCGCCCGTGGCGACGAACCCGCCTCCGGGGATCCCGGCGAAGGTGATGGCGAGCCCCAGCGCTCCCGAGGCGAGGGTCGGATCCGCCGTGCCGTCGCCGTTGACGTCGGGCATCGCCACCTGCAGGCCGCCGATGAGGTCGATCAACGGAACGACGTCGAAGGTGCGCCCGGCCTCGGCGTGCCACAAGGTGAGCTGCACGCCGTCGATCGGGTCGTACCACAGCAGGTCGTCGCGTCCGTCGCCGTCGACGTCTCCGGCGAAGGGCCGTGCGGTGGCCACGGGCTTGGTCTCGGTGGCGCCGATCGTCAGCACCCCCGGCGTGGCGGTGCCGTGCAGCACGGTGGCGGTGGCGCTCGAGGGTGCGTCGGCGACGAGGTCGTCGAACCCGTCGCCGTCGACGTCGGCGACCGTCAGTCGGGCGCCGCTCGGCACGAGGGAGGTGGTGGCACGCTCGACGTTGCGAGCCGCCGTCCCGTACCAGAGGTCGGTGGTTCCCGTACCTCCGTCACCGAACACCAGGTCGTCGCGTCCGTCACCGTTCAGGTCGCCGACGACCACGTCGACGTCGCCGGCATGATCCGGTACCTGCGCGATCGTGCTGCCCAGCAGCTCGTCGGGATCGGACAGCGTGCGATCCGGTTCGCCGAACCACATCGTGTCGCAGGTCGTGCCGGGACCGTAGAGGTAGGTGTCCTCACGCCCGTCACCGTCGAAGTCGCCCGTCACCGGGCGGTGATCGCCGACGAGGACCTGCGGTGCTCCCGGCGTGAACGGCGTCGCCGGCGAGTGACCCCACCGGCTCGCCGGCAGGGGACGGGGTAGGCCACGCAGCTCGGCATCGAGGAACGCCGCTGCCCGCTCCACCATGTCGGCGAACGTGGTGCTGTCGAGCGGGGGCAGGTGCTGGGGTTCGACGCTGCCGTTGCCGTCGGCATCGAGCTGGGTGCAGTAGCCGACGAGCGAGGTGCCGTCGTTGCCGACCGCTTGGGCGCGCGCCAGGACCTCCCGGGTCTCGTCGAACATGTCGAACCCGAACAACTCGCCCATGATGTCGTTCGTGTGGGAGATGAGCAGCGCCGAACCTTCGCCGGGGCCTTGGCGGGCGTCGTCGACGAACCCGGCGATGGACACGGCCGCGGCGATCGACGGGTCGGACAACCCGGAGTCACCGCCGCCCATGGCTGTGGCGGCCGCCGTGCCGGCGTAGAGCACCTCGAGCGCACCCGTGGCACCGGCCGACTCGCCCAGCATCGCCAGGCGGGTCGTGTCGATCGGCCGCGGCGTGCGCGTCCCGGTGCGGAGCCACTGCACGGCGAGCTGGAGGTCGGACCGTTGTGCGGCGATGGTGTCGATGAGGACCGGGTCGCACCCGCCGGCACCGGGCGCGAGATCGAGGTCGCAGTCCTGGTTGTAGAGCGGGACGATGGCGTGGGGGTCGGCGAGGTAGTAGTTGACGGCGAAGGTGGCGAAGCCGCGAGCGTTGAGCTCGGCGGCCCACCGTTGCATCCGCGGCCCGGAGACCGGATCGCCGGTCGGGTCCTTGGCGCCGGCGCTGAACCCCCCGCTGTGCGCCAACACGACCACCGGCCATCCACCGGGCGGCGGCGTTCCGGCCGGGAGCTGCAGGTCGCCGCAGCGCACGCACTGCACGACCACGCTCGGGGCGAGGTACCCGCTCAACGAGAGGTTGGTGGCGGTCAGCCGCGGATAGGTGCCCGACGGTGACGCCTCGTCGAAGCGGATGCGGTAGTGGAAGCCACCGAAGGCCCCACCGCTCCCTCCGGTGACGGTGACCTCGGCCGTGCCCGAGCCGTCGACGTCGGCGCCGGGCAGCGCCTCGATGGCGGCCTCGACCGTCGCCGCGTCGGCCGTCGCCGCCAGCGGCCCGGTGGTGTCGGCGCCGATCGACACGCTGAACGATCCGGCGATGGCCGTGACGGTCAGCACCTGCTCCTGATCGAGACCGAGCGCGGGGTCGTAGGAGACCTCGATGTGCTCGGTCGCTCCGGCGGCCGGCGGATCAGCGACAACGAGCGGAGCAACGGCGGCCACCAACGCTGCGAGGCAGACGATGGCGCCGCCGCGTCGGCGCGCTGGCTGTCGCAACGGCATGTGACGTCCGGGCCCCCTGTGCGAACGGTCGGTGCACCGGCTGCGCTCGGCGGCTGCCGGCACCTGGAGTGACTCTCCAAGCACTAATCGTCAGAATCCGACGATTAGTGATGGTTCGACCACATTATCCACCGCGAAGAGCGGCATCCATTGTGCGCAGCGCGGCCGTTCGGTTCAGGTGGGGGTGTCGATTCGAGGGGTGTTCGTCACCCCGAGCAGCATCAGGCACCGCTCGGTCAGCTCTTGCTCGAGGTCGACGTCGGACTGCGGTCCGGTCGTGGTGAACCGCCCGAACAGGAGCTCCTGGTCGAGGGTGGCCACCACGGTCTCGAACATCAGGTCGGAGGCGCGGGCCGGGTCGGGCGCCCGGAGCTCGCCGGCCCGGCTGACGATGAAGCCCTTCTGGTGCTCGGCGCAGATCTGCATGGTCTCGGCCCGCCGGTCGCGGAAGCGTGCGTCGGTGGCGCACGCCGTGAGCGCGGCACGGAACAGCGGTCCGGCACGCCGGTACGCGACCACGTTGAGGCGCACCGACTCGGCCACGAAGTCGGCGAGCGATGCCTCCTCCCAACGCACGGGATCGCAGAAGGCCCGGGTCAGCTCGCGCAGGCGCTGGTGCAGTTCGTCGACGAGGACGAAGAGCACCGCTTCCTTGTCCTCGAAGCGGGCGTAGAACGAGCCCACCGTCCGATCTGCCTCACGCACGATGTCGGCCACCGTGATCTCTTCGAACGGCCGCTGCGCCAGGAGCCGACGCGTGGCGTCGACGAAGCGGGTCAAGGTCTCCGCGCTGCGCGCCTGGCGCGGCGCGCGCACCCAACCGTCGGTGCCGCTGGTCATCCTCACCCCCGGGAGCTCAGCGCCGGCCCCCGCCTGGGACCGTGTATCGACAGTACCGCTGGAGACGTCGCGGGGGAAGGGCGAGAGCGCCTGGGCTACAGCGCCTGGGCTACAGCGACTGGGCTACAGCGCCGCCGTGCCGAGGTACGACGACTGCAGGACATGCGCGTCGGCCTGCACCTCGGCGGCGGTGCCGGTGAGGACGAGGTCGCCGTGGTTGAGCACATAGGCCCGATCGGCGACCTCGAGTGCCGACTCGACGTGCTGCTCGACCAGCAGGACGCCAGCACCGGTCTCGTCGGCGACCCGCCGCACGACGGGGAGCAGGCGTTCGACGATGACGGGCGCCAGACCGAGGCTCATCTCGTCGACGAGCAGCAGCTTCGGCGCGCTGGCCAGCGCCCGGCCGACGGCGAGCATCTGCTGTTCACCGCCGGAGAGCAGCCCGGCCTTGCGGTCGAGGAGCCGGTCGAGCTCCGGGAACCAGCCGAGGACGAGCTCGAGGTGGTCCTGGGTACCCCGGCTGGTGCCGAGGCGGAGGTTCTCGCGCACCGTGAGCCCGGCGAACAGCGCACGGTCCTCGGGAACGTGCGCCAGGCCACGGCGAGCCACCCGGTGCGGGCGGGCCGTCGACGGGGGGCTCCCCAGCACTTCGAGGGTGCCCCCGAGGGGTGTCAGCAGGCCGGAGATCGTGAGCAGCGTCGTCGTCTTGCCGGCGCCGTTCGGGCCGAGCAGGGCGACGACCTCGCCGGCGTCGAGATGCAGGTCGAGCGCCCGGACGACGGCGATGCCGTCGTAGCCCGCCGACAGCCCGGTGGCGGTGAGCAGCCGCTCGGTGCTCACCGTGCGCCCTCGGGCGTGGCGTCGTGGCGCTGACCAAGGTAGGCCTCGATCACGCGCGGGTCCTCGCGCACCTGCTGCGGGCTGCCACCCGCGATGCGTCGCCCGAAGTCGAGCACGACCAGCTCCTCGCAGACCGACAGCACGAGCCCCATGTCGTGGTCGACGAGCAGCATGGTCACCCCGTGGTCGACGACGGCGCGGAGGCGTTCCCCGAGCTGGAGGCTCTCGGTGCTGTCGAGACCAGCGGCCGGCTCGTCGAGCAGCAGCAGCTGCGGCCGGGCGGCGAGGGCGCGAGCCACGGCGGCCAGCTTGCGTTGGCCGTTCGACAACTCGGTCGGCAGACGGTCCGCCAACGCTCGCAACCCGACGAGGTCGAGTGCCTCGTCGACGGCCGCATCGGTGGCGTGGCGATGCGGCGCGATGGCATCGATCAGCGCTTCGCCGGGACGGGGGACGTGCGAAGCCACGATGGCGTTCTCGCGCACGGTGAGGTCGTCGAAGAGCTCGAGCGACTGCCAGGTGCGCGCCATCCCGGCGCGGGCGCGCCGGTGCGGTGCGGCGCCGCCGAGCTCGGTGCCGTCGAACCGGACGCGGCCGGTGCTCGGCACGAACCCGCTCACGGCGTCGATCGTGGTGGTCTTGCCGGCACCGTTGGGGCCGATGAGGCCGGTGAGGGTGCCGCGGGGCAGCGAGAACGACAGCTGGTCGACCGCGGTCACGCCGCCGAAGCGAACGGTGAGGTCGACGACCTCGAGCAGAGGAGCGTTGGCGGGCCCGGGCACCGGGCTGAGGGTAGCAGCGTCCGGTGAACGGTGTTCAGGCATGCGTGGCCCGCCTCAGGCGGTGGCGATCAGCGTGGCGCCACCCCACAGCGCCGCAACCACGCCGATACCGATCATCACCAGGGTGCGACCGAGTGGCGCCCGTTCGAGCTCGGTCGCCTCCTTCGTGGCCGGCGGCCGCACCAGCGCCAAGACGTTGCCGACGATGAGCGCACCGCCGAAGGCGAGCACCAACCAGGCCAGGAGGTTGTCGCCGAGGATGTCGATGACGAAGACCTCACAGATCGGGGCCGGGCGGAAGCCACGTTAGCGCCAGCACCCCGAACCCGGCGTGCTGGTGGCGATGCGTTTGGAGGGAGTGCGACCTCCGCCCGGAACGGCCCCGTGGCCGGCGGGTGGCGAATCCCGACGGCTCAGGAGGCATCGGCCGACGCCTGAGCCGACTTGAGCAGAATTCGGCAACGCCTGTGACCAGTGCGCTGGGCGCGTGCCGTGACCGGCTAGCCCGAGGCGGGGACCGGCGCGTGGTAGCCGGCCTCGAGCAGCGCCCGGATCAGCGGCGGCGCCGCCGGCAGGGGTTGGCCTCGGGCATCGAGCCAGCGCGGATCGTTGATCGACAGCGTGCCCGCCTCGAGCCGACGTCGGCTCTCGCTGACGATGGCGCGGAACTCGGCGGGCTCGATCACGTCTCGCACGCGCCCGAAGAACGCCTCGTCGTCCAGCGCGGCGAGCTCGGACGCCAGCGGATCCTCCTCGGGCACGGTGGTGCCGCCGACTGCCTGGTCGGGTGTGGTCCCGGCCGTCTGCCCCTCCGGTTCGGGCTCCTCGACCTGGGGCGTGGTGGACGGGTCGACGGCGGTGGTCAGGTCGGTCGGGTCGACCACGGGCGACACCGCCACCGCTCGCAGCTCCTCGCGGATGTCGCCGTCGAGCTGGCGGTCGAGGGTGACCAGCGCTCCCGTCTCCCGATCGAAGCAGAACCGGGCACGATCGCCGTAGGGGATGTCCGGCAGGACCCGCACCATCGTCAGGTCGAAGCAGGTGCCGTCCTGGGTGACGTCGTAGATCCGCTGCTCGCCGGCGACGTAGCCCCGCAGCACGGCCAGCTCCTCGGCCACCTCGTCCTCCCACGCCGGCACGACGGCACCGGTCGCGCCGCAGACCTGGTTGCCCGACGGGTCGAGCGAGCAGTTCACCTGCCGTCCACCCAGTCGCCCGGTGACGCTGCCGTGCTCCTGGATGATGCGATCGGGCGGCTGCTGGATCTCGAGGCGCTGTGTGGTGAGGCGTCCGCCGTCGGACCGCACACGCGTCACGTCGGCGGCCACGCTGAACGTCGCCATCCGGTAGCGCTGCCACGAGACCAGGAACCGTCCAGCGACCTCGGCGTCGTCGGCCGGCGGCAACCGCAGGACGCCGGTGCTGACCAGCGCGGCGGCCACGAGCACCCCGACGACGGCGCCGACGACGATGCCGGCGATCGGCGGTCCGGGACGAGGCGCGCTCACCGGGGCGACGGTAGCCTCGCCGGGTCGGGCAGTGGCTGCGCCACTGCAGGCACCGCTGCGGCCGGCGGGTGGTCCCGGGTGACGGGGGAGTCGATGCGCGAGGGACAACGAAGGCAGGCGTCGGGCACCGATGCGGTGGTGCCGGCGGCGAGCGCGGGGACGGTCCGCCCAGTGCTGGGCTACTGGCCGGATCCGGCAGACGATCCCGGCGTCGAGCCGGGGCGGGAACCGGTCGCCATCGTCACCCCCGACGGCGCCATCGTGCGGGGGATCTTGTGGACGCCGCCGGCGGGCCGATGGTCGACGGCGGTCGTGCTCACCCATCCGCGTGGCGACTTCAGCACCCACTACGCCGCGCCGCTGCTCGCCGCCGCCGGGTACGCCGTGCTCGGCTTCTCCGGTCGCTACGTCAACAACGACACCGACTGCGTGCACGAGCGGTGCCTCGTCGACGTCGAGGCCGCCGTGGCCTGGCTACGGGCGCGGGGCGCGGCGCACCTCGTGCTGTTGGGCAACAGCGGCGGCGGCTCGTTGCTGGCGTTGGCGGAAGCGACCGCGACCCGGGAGGGGCGCCCGCTGGGCGACGCGTTCGTCGCCCTGGCGGCGCACCCCGGCGAGGGCGTGTTCATGTTGCAGGTCATCGACCCGTCCGTCGTCGACGAGGACGACCCGTTCAGCGTCGACCCGACGCTCGACATGTACCACCCGGACAACGGATGGCGCCCGTGGCCCGAGCCGAGCTCGTACGAGCCGGCATTCGTCGAGCGCTATCGGGAGGCGCAGCGCGCCCGGGTGGCGCGCCTGGACGAGATCGCACGGGCTGCCGAGCAGGCGCGTCGCGACGGGCGTGACGTGGCCCGTCGCCTCGACCGCTCCGGTGCCGCCTGGAACAAGGCTCGACGGCACGCCGTGTTCGCCCGCTACCTCACGATCTACCGGACGCTGGCCGACCCGGCGTACCTCGACCTCTCCATCGATCCCGACGACCGGGCGCTCGGCAGCGTGTTCGCCTTCCCCGACCCCCTCGACGCCAACTACGGCTACGGCGGTCTGGCTCGCACGATGACGGCACGCGGCTGGTTGAGCACGTGGTCGGGCTTGTCCTCCAACGCGGCCATGGCGTCGTCGATGCCCGACGTGCGCATCCCGACGCTGATCCTGCACCCGACGGGGGACACCGAGATCCGCGTCCACCAGGCCGAGGCCCTGCGCGACGCGTCGGGTGCGGCTGACGTGACGTACGAGCGCCTCGAGGGGGCATCGCACTACCTGCACGGCCACCGGCGCGAGGCCATCGAGCGAATCGTCGCCTGGCTCACCGCCCGAGGCCTGGAGCGGGCAGCATGAGTGCTCGAGGTGTCATGCTCCCCGGTGTGTGGGAGGTGTGTGGGTGAGCAAGGTAAGGGTGATCCTCGGTGGCCTGGCGCTGCTGTGCGTGCCGGCGGGCATCGTCCTGATCGCCGTGGCGGTGCTGCGCGACAGCGATCCGCCCGAACGCCCGTCGCCGGTGTTCGCCACCACCACGACCACCGCGGTGCCCACCGGTGCCTGGTTGTTGGCCTCCGATCCGTCGGCTTCGTTGACGTTCGCACCCGGTGACGGCGAACCTCAGGACGCGGACGTGATCGACGGCGGCATCGCCATCAGCGACGACCGCGTGCTCGGTGGGACGTTCGCCGTGGAGGTGTCGCCCGAGACGGCGACGGCGATGGGTGCCACCGCCGACGACACCTCCGGTCACCTGGTCGTCACGGACCAGCACGAGCTCGCGACCGGGGAGGGAGATGAGGTCATCACCGCCCGACTCGAGCTGGGAGACGCCGGCTGGTCGGTGCCGGGACGGGGCTCGTTCCGCGTTGTCGAACGCGCGGGCGAGCGGGTCGTCGTCGTGACCTTCGACGGCGACGCAGTGTCGCCCAACGCCGCCGTGGCGTCGGGCGCCCCCGAGACGGCGGTGGTGCTCGAAGCCACCTTCGGTGCGCCGTCATGAGCCGTGCGCAGGCCGACGGTCGGCTGGATCTGCGCCGGTGGGCGAGTCGCCTGTGGGATGCCGTGCGCATCAACGTCCCGCTGTGGTGGGTGCTGGCATGGACCGGTGTGCTGTGGGTGCTGCTGCCGTGGCGCAAGACGTTCACGACCGACGACCTGCCCGGATCGGCGCTGCTCGAGGAGCACGCCGCCGACATCCGCGCCGAGCTCGACGTCTTGCTCGCCGAGCGCGACGCCATCCCCGGCTTCCACGAGGTCGACCCGGGCCAACGGCGGCTGTCCGACTCGCGCCGGTGGCAGGTGTTCGTGCTGCGCTTCTACGGTCTCGACGTCGAGGCCAACCGCCAGCGTTGTCCCAGGACGGCCGCGGCGCTCGACCAGGTGCCCGATGTCCACACCGCCTTCTTCTCGATCTTCGAGCCGCACACGGGCCTGCCGCGTCACACCGGTGCGGTGAAGGGGATCGTGCGCTACCACCTGGGGCTGATCGTGCCCGACAGCCCCGACTGCTGGATCGAGATCGGCGGCCAGCGCCACCACTGGGAAGAGGGCAAGACGCTGATCTTCGACGACACGTTCATCCACCGGGCGCGCAACGACACCGACGAGACCCGCGTCGTGCTCTTCGTGGACCTGGTCCGGCCGATGCCGTGGCCGTGGCTCGACCGCGCCAACCGTCGGATGCTCGACCGGCTGGCTCGCTCGACCCGCATCACCGACCCGGTGGCGCGGGCGGCGCGCTTCGCCGACAGCCCGCCGGTCGAGCGCTGACGCGCCGCGCCGCTACGCTGCGCCGCCGTGAGGTCATGGGGGAGTGACCGATGAGGCGGCGACTCGCCATCGTCGCCGGCCTCGGCATCGTCGCCACGGCGGCGTTGGTCGTGGTCGCGCGCGACGCGCCGCCCGACATGGTGGAGGTGCTCCTGCCGATCGCCGTCGGCGTCGCCGGGCTGCTGGCCACCGGCATCGTGCTCGTCGCCGTGGTCATGCAGCACCGCTCGCGTGCCTCGGCGGCGGCCCTGTCGCAGCAGATGACCGGGCAGCTCGCCGACCGCGACCATCAGCTCGAGCAGGCCGATCGTGAGATCGAGCGGTTCGCCACGATCGCCGCGCACGACCTGCAGGAGCCGCTGCGCACCATCCTCACCTTCACCGACCTCGTCGATCGCAAGTACGGCGACACCCTCAACGGCGAGGCGCGTGACTACCTGCTGCGGGTCGCCGGCGCCGCGGCACGCATGCGGGCGCTGATCGAAGACCTGTTGGTCTACGCCCGCATCGGTCAGGCGGAGCGCCGGTTCGAGCCGGTCGACCTGCGGGCGTGTCTCAACGAAGCGGTGGCCAACCTCGAGCCGGCGATCCTCGAGACGAACGCGGTCGTGCGTGCAGGTGAGCTCCCCACCGTCCGGGGCAACCCGCAGGGGCTCGCCCAGCTCTTCACGAACCTGCTGTCGAACGCCATCAAGTACCGCCTCGGTGATGCGCCACAGATCGTGGTGACCGCCGAGGCGGACGAGCGCGAGTGGATCGTGTCCGTGCAGGACAACGGCAAGGGCATCGATCCGGCGAACCACGAGCGCATCTTCGAGTTGTTCCGACGGCTCGAGCCACGGGGCGGGGCCTCGGGCACGGGCCTCGGCCTCGCCATCTGCGCGCGCGTGGTCGACGTGCACGGCGGCAGGATCTGGGTGCAGTCCGCCATCGGCAAGGGCGCCACCTTCTCGTTCAGCCTGCCGATGCGGGACGGGGCCGAGGACTGATGGGGGCCGGGGCGCACGTCGAGGCGCTGCGCCCGGCGGGGCCGACCGGCTGGCTCGCACTCGACGCCGACGGTGCGATCGTCGCAGCCTCCCCTGCCCTGTCGGCGCTGGTCGGTTCGGGCTCGGGTCCGCTGGCGGCCCGCGTCGCCCCACCCGACCGAGCGGCGTTCGCGGCTGCCCTGGCGAAGCCGGGCGCCACGATCACGCTGCGAGGTCGACGTGCCGACGGGGTGCCCTTCGCCGTCTCCCTCGCCGCCGTCGACGACCCGGTGCCCGGCGCCACCGGCGTCGGTGCGAGCGCCCCGTCCGGCGCCGCGACGCTGCTCGTGGGGCGTCGCGCCGGCGGCCCCGTGCGACACGCCGCCGATCCACCGACGCCCGCCAGCGACGCGGCCGTGGCATCCGAGACGGCGGCACGCGGGGTGGACCACGTGCTCAGCCACGACCTGCGCGGGGCGCTGCGCCAGGCCACGGGCTTCGTCACCGTCGCCCGTCGGGCCGTTCCGGCCGGCGACGGTGGGTCGGGCGCGGACGAGGGGCCGGCAGGGCACCTCGGCATCGCCCTACGGTCGTTGGCCACCGCCGACGCCGACGCGCTCGGGGTCGTGCGGTGGCTCCGCCTCGGCGATGCCCCGCTGACGGTGGCCTCGCTGCCGGCGTCCGACCTGGTCGTCGAGGCGGCGAGCCGGCTGGGGGAGCGGGTGGGGGATTCGTCGGCGACCACGCGCCTCGTGGTCGAGCACGCCGACCTCGCCGCCACCTCGGTGGTCGTCGATCGCTCGGTCGCGGCCGAGGGGCTGGTCGAGCTGCTGGCCAACGCCGTCGTGTTCTGGCCGGGCGACGGCCCCGTTGTCGTCGGTGTGCGCGCCGCCGAGCCCGGGTGGTGCGAGCTGACCGTGCGCGACGGCGGGCCGGGCGTCGCCGACCCGCAGGCGGCGATGGCTCCGGGCCGGATGCTGCAGCCGCGCGGCGCGTTCCCGGGCGTCGGGATGGGACTGGCGTTGTGCTCGGTGGTGGCGGCGCGCCACGGCGGTTGGTGCACGGTGGCGTCCGACGATCGCCCGGACGGCGCCGAGTCCGGCGCCCTCGCGGTGTTGGGGCTACCGGTAGGGTGACCGCCGTGTACGAGCCCGCCTCGATCCTGCTCGTCGAGGACAACCCCGACGATGTCGAGCTGACCCGCATCGCCATGCTCGACGCCGGCATGGACGCCGACCTGTCCGTCGTCTACGACGGCAGGGACGCGTTGCGCTACTTGCGGCGGGAAGACCCGTGGGTCCACGTCGAGCGGCCGGACCTCATCTTGTTGGACCTCAACCTGCCGAGCCTCGACGGGCGAGACTTGTTGAAGACGATCAAGAACGACGACGACTTGGCGGTCATCCCGGTGGTGATCCTCACCACCTCGATCGACCATCACGACGTGCGCGAGTCGTACCGCTGGCACGCCAACGGGTTCGTGACCAAGCCCGCCGACTTCGATCAGTACGTGGAGACCCTGCGCATCTTGCACCAATACTGGTTCCGTGCCGCGGTGCTGCCACCGAAGCACGACGACTGACCCGCCTTCCCCAACCCCAACTTGGGTTGGATGCTCCGGAGTTTCGGCGTTTCGAGCCCGATGTGGAGCGATGGGGTGGCGGAGGGGTGCGCCTCAGTCGACGGTGCGCAGGAGCATCGACTGGATGCTGTGCGCCACGAGACGACTGCCGGACCACAGGTCGCACTGGGTGAGGGTGTAGCCCTGACCGAGCCAGCGGGCGCTGAAGTCGGCCAGGATCCATTCGTCGGCGACGGGCTCGAGCACGTGGAACGTGAGCTCCAGGCTGACCAGCAGCCGGAACGGTTCGTCGGGGCCGTAGTGGGTCCACACCGCAGGGCCGGGCAGGTCGGCCAGCGGCAGCAAGGCCAGCGGGTCGATGGTCCCGTCGTCCAGGGTCGGGGCCGTGGTGAAGCGCGACCAGCGGGCGTACCGCATCGGCAGCCCCGGGGCCCAGTCGTCGGCCCACGGGTACGTGCCGGCGGCGCGGCGTACCTCGAACTGGGCGAACAACGGGGGTCGTGCCAGGGGGCCCTCGTCGTCACCCATCCCGTCGCTCGGACAGGCGCCGGGCGCCGGGACGTCCGGTTGGGCGACGTCGAGGTGCGACTCGTCCGAGCGGATCCGCGTGAACAGCGAGCGGGTCGACAGCGCCACCTCGTCGGCGCCCTCGGCCGATGCGTCCGCCGCGACGTGCGCCGTCGTGCGCCCGCGCCGTAGCTCCTCGGTGGCGATGGTCAGCGCGTTGGTCGATGGCCGGGCGAAGAACGAGCCGTGTGCGGTGCGCATCGGCAGGGACGGGTCGTCGAGTCGGGCGCGGGCGGCACGCAGTGTGGTCGCCATCAGCACGCCGCCGTGGATGCCTACCGGCACGTTCCACGACGGCGGGATGCACGCCGACCAGCGATCGGGTCCTGCCGGCGCCACCGCAGTCGCCTCGGCGAAGCTCACCTGCTCGGTCACGGGGCCTTGGCTACCAGACGCCGGCACCGAACCCCCACTCGGCCGCGACGCTGGTCGACCGGTCGGGCTGATCTCGGCGGCGGTGGGGCCGCCTCAGACGATGACGGTCTGGGTGCGCCGGAGGGTGGCCTCGCACTCGTCGACGAACCGATCGACCAGGTCGGTGGCGGGGATGATCTCGTCGATGGCGCCGACGCCCTGACCGACCGGGTAGCACTCGCGGTTCGGGTCGATGTTCGGGTTGTCGGGCCCGCTCGGCAGGTTGAGCACGCCGTCACCGTAGGAGCGACCCATCTGCGCCGGGAACGGTTGCAGCTCGTCGGGGTGCTCGTCGAAGTAGCGGGTGTACTCGTTGGCGACGACGCGCATCGGCTTGCCGCTGTAGGCGCGCGAGATCGTCGTGCCCGCTTCGTCCGCGCCGAGCATCGCCTCGTGGTACCCGATGGCGATGCGGGCCTCGGGGGTGGCGATGAACCGGGTGCCGATCCACACACCGTCGGCACCGAGCGCCAGCGCCGCGGCCATGCCTCGCCCGTCGAAGATGCCGCCGGCGGCCACCACCGGGACGCGATCGCCGACAGCGTCGACGATCTGGGGTACGAGCGGCATCGTGGCGACGAGCCCGGTGTGCCCGCCGGCCTCGGTGCCCTGGGCCACGACCACATCGCAGCCGGCCTCCACGGCGCGCACGGCGTGGTGCACCTTGCCGCACATGTTGACGACGAGCACGTCGTGGTCGTGGCAGAGCTGCACCACCTCGGTCGGCACGCCGAGGGCGGCGACGAAGATGCGTGCGCCGCCGTCGATGATCGCCTGCACCTCGGCGACGAGATCGATCGGCATGGCGGTGAGCAGGTCGACGCCGAACGGCTTGTCGGTCATCGACGACACCTTGGCGATCTCGTCGCGCATCACCTGCGGGCTCATGCTGCCGGCGCCGAGCGTCCCGATGCCGCCGGCCTCCGAGACTGCGGCCACGAGCTGGTGGTACGAGACGCCGCCCATCCCGGCGAGCATCACCGGATGCTCGATGCCGAGCAGGTCGGTCAGGCGCGTGCGCATCATTGGAGGTCCCCCTTGTCCGGCTCGCCGCAGGGTCGGCGGCCGGTGACAGTGCAGCACACTGATCAGTGGGTCAACAAGCGACGGCGCGGGCGTGCAGGCATCCGGGCGACATCAGGCGATGAGCCCGACCGGTTGATGCGCCAGGTCCGGGAAGACGGTGGCCGGATCTGGATGTGCGAGGACCTGCTGCGTCACCTCCCACAGCAGATCGCGCACGTCGGTCGTGACGCGCAGGTCGCCGTCGTCGAGGTCGTCGGCCGCGAGCCCCGGCCACGTACCGAGCACGCGGCCGCCGCGCACTCGGTCGCCGAGCGCCAGGGCGACGCTGGCGCGTCCGTGATCGGTACCGCCGCTGCCGTTCTCGGCGAGGCGCCGCCCGAACTCGGTGACGACCAGCGTCAGCACATCGCCGCGCCCGGCGTGGTCGAGCGCCGCCTGCATGGCGGCGAGGCGGTTGCCGAGATCCTCCAGCAGGGTGGTCATGCGGCCCTCGGTCGGTGTGCCCATGGCGTCGTGGGTGTCCCAACCGCCGAGGTCGACACAGACGGCGCGCACACCGAGGTCGGCCCCCAGGAGCGCAGCGGCGTCGGCCAGGGGGTCGGGCTCGCCTTCCGGGATCACGACGGCTGCCGTGATGGCGGCGACGGCATCGAGCGCCTCTCGGCCGGCGGTGGCCACCACACGGTCACCGGCGTGCAGCCGCTCGAGGGTGTCGGCGGCGTCGGCCATCGCCCCGCTGCGCCCGCCGAGGCCGAACGACGCCAGGTCGCGCATCACCAGCGCCGGGCCGCCCCGGAGGCTGGCGGGCACGTGACGGCCGAGCGCGACGGCCTGTATTGAAGGACCGCCCGCGTCGAGCGCGCGAGCGATCCACCCGGCGCCGCGCGCGCCGGGTCGTGGCGCGCCCCGGTCGAGTTGGTCCTGTGCGTCGAAGTGGCTCCGTCCCGATGCCGGCTGACCGACGGCGTGCACGATGCCGAGGCGGCCGTCGGCGTACAGCTCGTGCAGCGGAGCGAGCGCGGGGTGCAGGCCGAACCGGTCGTCGAGCGCACGGGTGTCGCTCGCCGGCACGGCGATGCTCCGGCGCGCATCGGCGTAGGCCTGCTCATCCAGCGGCACCACGGCGCTCAGCCCGTCCAGCCCGCCTCGGAGGGTCACCAGGATGAGGGCACCGCCGGTCGCGGCATCGGCGCCGATCGCGTTCGAGGTCGAGCGTGCGGGCCTGTGGGTCATCGGAACTGCGCCTCCACGGTGTTGAGCAGCAAGGGCGTGAGGTCCGTGGCGAGCGCGCTCGCGTCCGCAACGTCGAGCACGGCGTCGCCCGACAGCCCGGCGTGGTCGAGCAGGATGGTGCGCGTCCCCGAGGTGACCGGCGCGTGGCGCACGGCGCGCGCCAGGGCATCGACCGCGTCGGCGGCACGCCTGCCGGTGAGCGGCGCCGCCAGGGCCTCGAGAGGGACCGACGCCGGACCGCCGGCGCGGAGCAGGTCGCCGGCGGCGTTCCAGCGGGCCAGAAGGCCACCGGCGTTGCACCAGGCAACCTGGGTGTCGGGGTAGCCGTCGGGTGCTGCCCAGCCGAACGGCACCTGACCGAGCTGCGTCGTGGCCGCCGTCCAGGCGCGGGCTCGATCAGGGTCGACGACGACCTGCGCGTCGACGGCGCGCAGGGCGGCGACGAGCCAGTCGAGCGGGCGCTGGAACTTGGCGCCGGCCGATGCGTCGAACGTCGGATGCGTGAACAGCGCGCGCAGCAGGGGGACGACGGCAGTGTCGTGTTCGGCGTACACAGTTGCCAGGTGGCGCACGAGCTCGTCATCGGGCTCGTCCGCGACGAACCTGCGGGCGAGCTTCGTCGCCACCGTGCGCGCCGTGCTCGGGTGGTGCGCCAGCCAGTCCAGAAAGGCCAGACCGTGCTCGAACGGGTCACCGGTCGTCGGTCGCTCCCACCCCATGATCGTGAGCGGCGCGCGGTCATGGCGGTCGGACACGAACCGGAAGGTCCCGGCGCCGCGCTCCACGCTCCACCCGGTGAACAGCCGGGCTGTGGCGACGACGTCCTCCTCGGTGTAGCCCCCGTCGACGCCGACGGTGTGCAGCTCGAGCAGCTCTCGTCCGTAGTTCTCGTTGATGGCGCCGGCGAAGCTCCGCGCGTTGTCGAGCGAGACCAGCATGGCCGGACTCGTGGCCGACGCTGCGAGCAGATCGGCGAAGCGCCCCAGCGCGTGCGGTCGGATCACCTCCCGGTCGTCGACCACCTTGAGCGGTCGCAGGATGGGGTCGACGACCCCGATGTTGAAGTGGTCCGACCACAGCTCCACCATGCGCTCGTGCAGCTGCGCCGGGCTGTGCACTCGCCGCGCCACGGTGGCGGCCACCAGCTGCTGGGCGGCGGCGACCGTGCGGCTCTGGTCGTCGCCGTCCCCGCGCAGTTCGGTGATCGGTGCGTGGACGAGCGGCAGCGCCGCGACGAGTCCGTCGACTGCCGAGGTGTCGAGCGACGCGGGCGCCAGTTGCGCCTCCAACCACGCCAGGGTGCCCAGCTGCTCGATGTCACGCCGCGCTGCCTGCGTCGGGCCGAACGTGGCGCGCCGCAGCAGGTGGATCGCCGGATCCGGTGCCGTCGACACCTCGCCGACCTCGAGCCGCAGCAGCCGTTCGAACCCGGCGGTACCGGCGAGGGCCACCCCGCCGGCCAGGGCGACCAACACGGCCCGGCGGCTCGGTCGGAGGCGATCGGTCGGCTGGAGGGAGTGGTGGTCGCGCATGGAGCGCCTCGGTGGTCGTCGGGCCGGTGTCGACGACGGTCGCACGTGCCCGTGCAGATCCGATCATCGAAGTGTGATGGTTGGGTAAGCAGTGCCGAACACCGGGGTGAACAATCCGGCACGCGTTCGCTGCGCGCGACTAGCGTTCGCTCCGCGTTTGGTTTTCGAGGGAGTAGGGAGAGCTCGATGGCTTCGAGTCGATCAATGCTCGGCAAGGCGACTGCGGTCGCCGCCGTGTGGGTGGCAGCGGTCTTCGGACTCGCCGCGTTTGGCGGCGCCGCCAGTGCCGGCACCGGGCAGGGCAACTGCGGGTCGTACCTGTACGACACCGACCTGTACCTGGTGCTGCTGGGCGGGCCGGCCATCACCGTCGACCCGGTGTCGGTGGCCCCGGGTGCCTCGATCACGATCTCGCTGTCGGGCTGGGAGCCGGGGAGCACGGTGGACGTTGCCGTGGTCGACAGCGCAGGCGTGACGCACGTGGTCGGACCGGTGACGATCGACGGCGACTCGCTCGGATCCATCGTGTGGCTGGTGCCGGCGAACGCCGCGACGGGCCCGGCGACGGTGCAGGCCACCGGCATCGGGTGCCTCGAGGTGCAGACCACGGTCGAAGCCGCCATCGACGTGCTCGGTGACAACGTCCCCACGACGGCCTCGCCGACGACGTCGTCCACCACGGGCCAGCTGCCGGTGACCGGCTCGAGCACGACCGGCCCGCTGGTCGGTGTCGGAGCTGCGCTGCTGGTGGTTGGTGCCGCTGCGGTCTATGGGGCTCGCCGCAACCGAGCCTGATCCGCATCCACGATCGAACCGACGATGCCGGCGTCCTCGGGCGCCGGCATCGCCGCGCCTGGAGCAGGTGGCTCGGTCAGGACTGGCCCTGGTCGACCCAGATCTCGGTCCACCACGGCTTGGCGTCCTGGCGGGCAAAGCCGAGTCGTTGCGCCTCCGCCAGGCCCCCGACCTTCCCGTCAGCCGCCAGCCCCCAGTCGACGTGGTACAGCCAGATGTAGGGCAGCTCGGCGTTGATGGCCTGGACCAGCTTCTGGTACTCCGCCTCGCGGGTGGCCTCGTCGCGCGTCGTGCGCGCCGTCTCGAGTGCGGCGTCGACGTCGTCGCTGCGGAGCTTGCCGAAGTTGATGCCGCCACCGTCGGCGGCGTAGCCCGAGTGCCAGAAGACGTAGTTGCTGTCGGGGTTGACGTAGGCGAAGTTGCGGAACATCGCCACCTGGAAGTCCCCGGCGAAGACCTTGGCGAGGAAGGCCGTCTGGTCGAACACCTCGATCTCGGCGTCGATGCCGACGGCGGACCACTGCTGTTGGAGCGTCTCGGCCTCGCTCTGCTGCGCGCCGATGCCGGTCGAGATGGTGAACTGCAGCGGCTGACCCGTCTCGGAGGACGTAGCGGCGGGCGCGCGCGGGCATGGAGAACCCCGTGTCAGGCCTCATACCCCCCGGGCCATGTTGGCGAACTTGGTGTAGTGGTCCAGGAACGCCAGGCGCACCATACCGGTGGGCCCGTTGCGATGCTTCGCGAGGAGGATCTCCGCCGTGCCCCGGTCGGGTGACTCGGGGTTGTAGACCTCGTCGCGGTAGATGAACATGACGACGTCCGCGTCCTGCTCGATCGAGTTGTGCACGACGATGCCGTCGGCGACGAAGTTGTGCGTACCGGGCACGGTGGCGTCGTAGACGTCCTGCTCGCCCAGCTCGGTGATCGAGACGATCGTGTCCCACACCACGTCGCTGGTGGCAAGGTCGCCGAGCCACCGGTCGCCGACGGCCGACGCCAGCGCGGCAGCCTGGTCGCGTCGCAGCTCGTTGGCGTAGAAGGACTCGACGAAGTCGTCGACGCCGAGGCGTCGCTCGAGCTGGCGCAGGCTCAGCCCGTAGTTGGGCAGCACCTTGCGGACGTAGGTCCACACCTCGCGCGGCACGGTGTCAGCGGCCTCGGGGACGTCGGTCCCCATCGCCGCCGGCCAGCGTCCGGCCCGTGGGACGGCGAGGCGGTCGCCGACGTCGAGCTTGTCGAGCGGGAACCATCCCTCGAGTGTCAGGAAGGGGTGGTTGGCCGACGCCTTGACGGTGCGGCCCGATGCCGTGCGGAGCTCGTACACCATCTTGCGACCGCTCGGGAACACGTGGGTCATGTGGCCGCGCACGAGTCGGTACCGCTCGTCGAGCGTCCAGATCGGGATGTCGCGCTCACCCGAGGCCAGCAGGCTCCCCAGGGTGACGCTGCGGCCCGTGTCGGCCCGCACGATCTCGGTGTCGGCGGTGAGGCAGCCCGACTCGCGCAGGTCGGCGAGCATCGGCCGTTTGTCGGCGCGCATCTCGAGCGAGCGCGACAGCTGCGACAGCGCCAGCACCGGGCACTCGAGCTCGCGGGCGAGGATCTTCATGCCGCGCGAGATCTCCGACACCTCGACCTGGCGGTTCTCGGCCGAGCTGCGTCCGGTCATCAGCTGGAGGTAGTCGACGACGACGAGCCCCAGGTCGCCCACGCGGCTCTTGAGCCGGCGTGCCTTGGAACGGATCTCCATGATGGTGAGGTTGGGGTTGTCGTCGATCCAGATCGGGGCCTCGGCGAGCCGGCCGGTGGCGTGGGCGATCTTCTGCCAGTCGGCCTCGGCGAGGTTGCCGTTGCGCAGCTTCTTCGAGTCGACCCGGGCCTCGGAGCACAGCATGCGCTGGGTGAGCTCGAGCTGGCTCATCTCCAGCGAGAAGACGAGCACCGGCCGGTTGCCGTCGAGCGCTGCCTGGCTGGCGATGTTGAGCGCCAGCGCCGTCTTGCCGCAGGCCGGGCGGGCGCCGAGCACGTACAGGGCGTTGGGCTGCAGCCCCGACGTGAGCTCGTCGAGGTCGTGGAAGCCCGTCGGCAGGCCGGTGATGGCCGCACCCCGTTCGTAGAGATGTTCGAGGCGGTCGAGGTTGGCGTCGAGCAGGTCGTGGATCGGCGCCATCGTGTCGGTGACCCGACGCTGCGCCACCTCGAAGACCAACGACTCGGCTCGGTCGACCGTCTTGGTGACGTCCTCGGGCATGTCGTAGCCCATCTCGGCGATCTCGTTGGCGGCGCCGATGAGCCGGCGCAGGAGCGCGTGCTCTTCGATGATCTTGGCGTAGTGCCCGGCGTTCGATGTGGCCGGCGTGCGCGTCTGCAGGCTGACGAGCGTGGCCGCGCCGCCGATGGCGTCGAGCAGCCCGGCGCGCGTGAGCTCCTCGGCGACGGTGACCGGATCGGCCGGCTCACCGGCGCCGTGCAACGAGGTGACGGCGTCGTAGATGTGGCCGTGCGCCGGCTTGTAGAAGTCGTCCGGCGAGAGCACCTCGGATGCCACGGCGATGGCGTCCTTGGACAGGAGCATGGCGCCGAGGAGCGACTCTTCGGCCTGCAGGTTGTGGGGCGGGACACGACCGGGGGCGGAGCGGGCCGGGCGGTCGTCGTCGTGGCGGGTGTCGACGGGGAAGGCCATGGAGACTCAACTCTCGCCCGCGCGCCCTGTGGGACGTAAGAAGGGATATGTGCCCGATTCCGGTGGGAAAAGGTGTGGACGGACGGTGGACGGACCTGTGGACGGCCTGTGGCCCTCCCTCGCTCGCGCCGGTCGCACCCGCATGCGTCGAGTGTGCCCAAGGGGTGTGACAGGTACGCGGATCCCCTGGCCCGTTCCGCGGCCGTGCGCGCTCGGGGGCGGGCCGCATGGCCCGCCCCCGACGACGCTGACGACGTGATGCGCAGGCCTTAGGCCGGGACCACGTCCAGCTTGAACTGGAACTGCACGTCCGCGTGCAGCTTCACCGACACCATGTGCTCGCCGGTGGTCTTGATGGCCTCGGGCACCTCGATCGTCTTGCGGTCGAGGTCGACGCGGGCTTGGTCGGCGACCGCCTGGGCGATCTCGGCCGTGGTGACCGAGCCGAAGAGCTTGCCCTCGGCGCCGGCCTTGGCCGGGACGGTGATGGTCAGCGGCACGAGCACCTTGGCGATGTCCTCGGCAGCCGAACGGTCCTGCGCGTCCTTCTGGTCCCGCGAGCGGCGCATCGACTCGGCCTGTGCCTCGACACCGGGTGTTGCCTTCAACGCCAGGCCGCGCGGCACGAGGTAGTTGCGGCCGAAGCCGTCGGCCACCTCGACGATGTCGCCCTTCTTGCCGACGCCGGAAACGTCGGTACGCAGCAGCACGCGCATCAGCTCTCCACCCCTGCGGTCTCGGCCACCTCGGTCTCGGTCGTGGCGGCTTCGGTCTCGGCGCCCTCGGGGGCCCGGTCGTCGCGACGCGGCGGACGGTCGCCGCGATCGCCGCGATCGCCCCGGTCACCACGCTCGCCCCGGTCACGGCCGCGGCCGCCACGCTGGGTCCAGATGCGGTTGGCGTACGGGATCAGCGCCATCTCACGGGCGTTCTTGATCGCCTTGGCGATCTCCTTCTGCTGCTGCGTGTCGTTGCCGTTCACGCGGCGGGCACGGATCTTGGCCCGCTCCGACATGAACTTGCGCAGCAGGTCGGCGTCCTTCCAGTCGACGTAGTCGATCTTGTCCTGGGTGAGGATGCTGACCTTCTTCTTGCGGGGCTTGCCCGAATCCTTCGCGCGGGTGCGCTCTCGCTTGCGTGCCATCAGAACGGCTCCTCGTCGTCGTCGAAACCTCCGCCGCCGCCACCGCCGCCGGAGCGACCGCCGCCGCCACCGCCGCCACTGGAGCGACCGCCGCCACCGCCGCCATCACGACGCTCGGTGCGGCTCACCTCTGCGGTCGCCCAGCGCAGGCTGGGCGCCACCTCGTCCGCCGAGATCTCGACCGAGGTCCGGCGCTCGCCGTCCTGGGTGTCGTACTCGCGGATGCGGATGCGACCGACCACCACGACGCGGCTGCCCTTGGTGATGGACTCCGCGACGTTCTCGGCCATGTCGCCGAAGCAGGAGACCCGGAAGAAGCTGGGCTCTTCCTCCTCCCACTCGTTGCTCGTCCGGTTCATCTTGCGGAAGTTCACGGCGACGCTGAACGACGCCACCGCCATACCGCTGTTGGAGAACCGGAGCTCGGGATCGCGCGTGGCGTTCCCGACGATCGTGATCTGTGCGCCATTGACTGCCATGGGGGTGTCCCTTCGCTCGCCGGCGTCAGCCGGCTGCTGCCTCGAGCAGGCCGCGGCGCGCGGCCTCTGTGTCGGGCAGACGGATCAACTTGTGGCGGACGACGTCGTCCGCGATGCGGAGCTGCCGCTCGAGGTCCTCCAGGCCAGAGGCCGGGGTGACGATCTCGAGGACCACGTAGTAGCCCTCCGTCTTGTGGTTGATCTCGTAGGCGAATTGGCGCATGCCCCACTTGTCGGTGGAACGCACCTCGCCCCCACTGGACTTGGTGCCGGCCTCGACGAGGTCGAGGACCGGGGCGACGCCGGTGTCGGCGGCGTCGCGATCGATGATGATCATCAGTTCGTAGGCTCGCATGGCGAGCGCTCACCTCCCTGTGGATCCGGACCACTCGACGGCGGCGCTCCCCGAAGCCGTGTCGTCGAGCTGCCCGGAGCCCCTCGCGGGGCAGGGCCTTGGTTGTCGGGGAGCCCGACGACCCTAGACGACCGGCGCGCGGGGCACCGCATCGCCACGTACTCTGCCCGCCGGGTGTGACAACGTCGGACGGGGACGGCATCGGAGAGGAGGGTGGCGTGGGCACGATCATGTTCCGGGTGCTGCGTGTCCTCGGCCGGCGGCCGCGGATCGATCGGCTCGATCCTGCACAGGCGCCCGACCCGCCGAGCTGGGCGGTCGAGGCGCTGCGCTCGTGCGGGTTCGAGGTCGCGGGCGCGCTGCGGCTCAAGCCGATCCTGCTCCCGGCGTCGTACACGATCCTGCTGACCCACCCGACCGCCCCCGCGGACGCCCGGGTGAGCTGGGTGTTGCCG